>NC_014759.1:3815000-4140000 GCF_000183425.1 Marivirga tractuosa DSM 4126 | reverse complement strand
AACGAAGCTCCTATCTGGATGACTTTGACATTTAATGGTTACCGAATCCGGAAATCAATTAAAGCTTCAAAAGTAAGAATACAAAATTGGAACTCCACAAAATCCAGAGTAAAGAAGGGAACTGTAAATAGTAAAGGTATAACTGCAGAATTACTAAATGCCAAACTTGAGGAGCTTGAAGAAAATATTAAGAAGATAAATAAGGTTGCTCTTAGAGATGAAATAAAGTTTACAGAAGAGTATATAATATCAAAATTAGAAAATCCTCATAGTATTGATGCTAGGACGATAGGCTTCTTCCAAGCATTTGATGAATTTTTAAAATCATGCAAATCACATAAAGCCAAGAATACGATTAAAAATTATACTACCATTAGAAATTTTCTGGAAGATTATGAATCATCTACAAAGTCAAAAATTGAATTAGACCTTATAGACTTAGACTTTTTCGAAAAATTAAGAGATTATTCATTTTCTAATTTAAAAGTTGCGGACAATTATTTTGTCAAGATTATCTCTGTCCTTAAAACCTTCATGAATTGGTGTATCAATAAAAGATATACTAATTCAACTGAATTTAGAAAATTTAAAACCTCTGAAAGAGAAAGAGAGGTAATCTATCTAACAAAGGATGAACTATTCACTCTTTATAATTATCAATTTGATTCAAAGAAATTAGAACATGTAAAAGACACCTTTTGCTTTTCATGCTTTACTGGCTTAAGATTTTCCGATGTTATTTCACTGAATGAAAATAGCATCATAGATGGATACATTGTTAAGAACATCCAAAAGACGAAAGAAATATCAGCCAAAATACCTTTAAACAAGTATGCCTTAGAAATAATATCAAAGTATAAGAATACTATTCACTCTCCCCTACCCGTGATTTCTCAACAAAAATATAATGAATATGTAAAGCAATGCTGTGAAGAAGTTGGTATCAATTCCCTGATAACGCTTATTGAATATAGGGGTAGCAACAGAATAGAAAAGACAATACCAAAATATAACCTAATAACAAGCCATGTGGCTAGAAAAACATTTGTCACTAATTCACTAATTCTTGGAATGAAGGAATTAGTGGTAAGAAATATCACAGGACATAAAAAAGAAGCTTCATTTAAAAAATATGTTAAAATTGCAGACGATCATAAAAAGACAGAAATGGAAAATACCTGGAATAAGCTTTAATGGAAACAAAAATTCACAATTGAAGATTTTCTTTTCAAATCGAGTCAACTGCTTATCCAAATCTGATTTCCATAAATCTTTAACTCAGAAAGATTTTTTCCAACTTATTGATCTAAAGGAATCAATTTTAGAAAGTAACGAGTTCTCATCTGAGCTATGCAGTTTTTTGAGAATCCTTAATCTCCAAATCAATAGGTTAAAAGATTCAGCATATTCCTTAGCAAACATAAACAATGTTGACATTAACAAACAGCATAATGTATTAACAAAACTATATCAAAGTATTAAAGACGATCTTATAAGGATTAAAAGAATTGAGAGTCTAGAAACTAAGAAATTTCATATAAATGAAAAATTAACTAACTTTTTGGATGCCAAATTAGAGTCTATAGCTGTTAGAATTCATCAAATTCACTTTGAAGAAAGCCTTCCACAGGTTGAATACCCAGCTTTACATAGGCACGACCCAAAAAATTGGTGTAAAATTATTGAAGAAAAAGTATGGAATCATAAAGATCCCTATAACACTGTACTCTGGATTAGATTACAATTAGATAGAATTAAGGATAATTATATTCATTTACATCAGATAGAAATTGTAAAAAACAAAAACAAATCATTTCAAGATATTAAAAATCACGCAGTAAAAATTCCCATTGAAAATTATGTTGATGAAATAAATAATCTTCTCAATAAATTACCTGATGCAATTGAAAGAGCTGTTAGAGAAGAAAACATATCAACATACAAATCATCAGTATCCATTAAAAATAAGCCAATTTTCAAGAAATGCATTAAATTCATGGTAGACTACGGATTAATAGAGTTTAATTATACTAATATTGATTGGCTCATTTACTCAATATGCTCCAATCACGATTTTGATTTAGACGTTGATAATGAATTACCAGCTGGCTCCATTTATATCTTTACGAAAGATTCAGTTCATGATGTAAGAATGATTTTTCAATATATGTTATCGCACGGATACATGGGCTTTAAGGTAGCAGACCAACTAAATGCCTTGCTAAGAGAATTAATTTCCACTACTGCAAAAGGAAATAAAGCTGAAACATGGAAGAAAAATATTTCTAAAGCCAAAGAAAGAGAAATGCAAACAATTAGTTTTAAAAATTCTCACATAACCTTTACTGAATTTAAGTCATTTATCCTTAATTAAAATACCTATCTAAAAAAAAATCCACACTTCTACGATATCTACATTATTGAATATCAGTATATTAAAATAACTTTTTGAAAAAGTTATTTTTTGAACCACCATATCGCCCGATGTTAGCGAATGTAAAACAATTCAATTTCGCTATGCAAAATAACGTCACAATTACAATGTCCTTGGATGAATTTAAACAGGTTATAAGGGACACAATAGAAACTTCTTCATCTACAGCAACTATTGATGTTGAAGGAGATGAAATGAACCAAAAAGAAGCTGCTAAATTCCTAGGAGTTACTCAAACTACGATTATAAAGTATAAAAGGGAAGGAAAAATACCCTACGAACAGCTACCTGGATCTACCAAAGTAAAATACTATAAGTCACAGCTTAAAAAAGTAATTTCAAAAAACAGGCATTTACTAGGACCATCTAGAAAATAAAAAACCACAACGCTTTCGCACTGTGGCCATTAAATTTTTGTCTGTGGTAAGTCAAAGTTAAGGCTTTAGTGCGATTAAAACAAAAATCTAAAGTTTTATGGATTGGAATAAGGACAAAAAACTCTACTTAAGAGTTGCAACTACCTATTACAAAAAGGTAGATAAACTTCTATTATCTGGCGATTATCATAACTACTTAACCATGTGGAGTAGGCAAGCATTAATTGATGACTACGGAAAAGAAAGCATAGGAGACATAAAAAAGTTCGATGGGTTCTGTAATTATCCTAGTCATACAAATTATCAAGAGACGATAGGTAAACTATTTAACACCTACAAAAAACTTAATTATGAACCTAAGGAAGGTAGTATAGAAAACTTTAAAGCATACATGAACCATATTTTTCAATCACAGTATGAATTAGGCTTGGATTACTTTACTATCCTTTATCAAAAGCCAACTCAAGCACTTCCTATATTATGTTTAGTCAGTAGGGAAAGAGGAACGGGGAAGACTACTATTCTTAATTTATCTAAGTTAATATTTGGTGACAATATGACTGTCAATAAAACCGAGGACTTCAGGTCACAGTACAATGAAGATTGGTCCAGTGAATTATTAATAGGCATAGATGAAGCCTTATTGGATAGAAAAGAAGATAGTGAAAGGATAAAGAACCTTAGTACAGCAAAAACCACTAAAAGTCAAGCAAAATACAAGCAAAGAGTTGAACAGGAGTTCTTTGGAAAGTTCATTTTATGTAGTAATCATGAAGAAACTTTTATTCCAATAGATCAAGGTGAAACCCGATACTGGGTTATCAAGGTGAAGCCTTTTGAAGGTGAAGAGGATCCCTTTCTCATAGAAAAATTAGAGAAAGAAATACCTGCGATAATGCATTTTTTGGCTAATCGGAAAATTTCTACTGAACATTCTAGTCGAATGTGGTTTCACCCTTCATTATTAAAAACTGATGCTCTTAGAAGAGTAATAAATAGGAATAAAAGTAAAGCTGAGCTTGAATTGGCATCAATTTTCAATGATATCTTATACGATTTCGATCAAGAGGAAATCAAGTTCACATTAACTGATGCAGTAGCTTTCCTCAATAGGTCTAAAATAAGAAATAATCAACGAACTCAAATTAAAGAAATTTTACAGCAAAAATGGCAACTTTCTCCAATCGAAAACCCCAGTACATACACTAAATATACAATAAATTCGGAAGGGAATATTTATGAAACACCTCAAGCAAAAGGTAGATACTACACAGTTAATAAAGAATTTATAGATGATAAACTGTTGAATTGTTGACTTATCACTCTAATTAACTGTATATCAATAATATAATAATCAACAAAGTGGTCAACAATTAAGCAACAAAATAGAAAATGTTGAGAGAATGAATTAAAAATTCAACAATTGTTGATCCCATGTTGACTGAAAGTTGACTTATAAATAAATGTATTTCAAACACTTAACTCAAATATCAACAAAACAACAGAAAAACGACCTGATAATTAAAACACTTTCTAAAATGGAAAAAAATAAATCTTTAACATGTGCAGAAATCAATAAATACTCAATTATTGAATACCTGAAAAATAAAGGAATAGACCCCGCAGAAAAGTTAAGAAATCGATTTAGGTACTATTCCCCTATTAGAAATGAAAACACACCTTCCTTTGATGTTTCATTAGAAAAGAACGTCTGGATAGATAGAGGAACTGGTGAGGGTGGCACGCTAGTTGATCTTTGTACAAGATTAGAAAATTTGTCTGTAAGTGAGGTAGTGAAGAAATTTAATAATGACTCTTTTTCCTTTCACCAGCTAAATATTGCTAAACCCAAAATTGATAAAACATCAAGCTTTAAGATTCTTTCAAAGGAGCTTTTGAAAGAAAAAAGACTATGCGATTACTTAGAAGAAAGAGCTATCAAATTGCCTGTAGCCAAACGAATGGTAAATGAATACCACTACTCCCTTAACAGTAGAAACTATTTTGGGATTGGAATAGACAACGTAAAAGGTGGAGTTGAACTCAGAAATAAATATTTTAAAGGAACATTAGGTCCAAAAGCAATCAGTTACTTCAAGGGTAACAATAATAAAATATTAGTCTTTGAAGGCTTCATTGACTTATTATCCCACTTCAGCTATTCAAAGAAGGAACAAACTTCAAGTCACATTATAATTCTAAACAGCACCAATAACACATTAGCAGCTAAAGAACAAGTTCTGCAGCTGCCTAAAAATATGGAAGTATTTCTGTTTTTGGATAGAGATGAGGCTGGAAAGAGATCAGGTCAAGTTTTTCAAAATTTGGACAGAAAAATATTTGACATGAGCTATATCTACAAGGGTTATAATGATTACAACGTAATGCTGATGAATAAACCCAATATTAAAAAATCAAAAGGTATGAGCATGTAATACTGTGAATACTAGTCCTCAAGTATTCAGCTGTAATACTTTATTACTGTGTAATACTGGTAATATCAAAAATACTGTGTGACCATGTAATAAGTGTAATACAATGTTATGAGGAAATATAAGTAATACAGTATTCAAATTATGAATAGTAAATACTTTAAATACAAATAATATGACCAGAACAATCGCAATATCAAATCAAAAAGGAGGTGTGGGGAAAACTACCTCAAGCCTTAACATTGCAGCAGCCCTAGCTTTAGAAGGGAATAGAGTACTTTTAATCGATTTAGATCCTCAAGCAAATTTGAGTAAGTCTTGTGGTATAATTGATCCTGAAAAGCATGTATATGGAGTTTTATTGAAAGAATACGCCATTAAGGAAACTGTTGCTAAAATTCGTAAGAACTTATTGTTAATTCCATCCAGTAAAAACTTGGCTGCTTTTGAGCAAAATAGTGGCACTAATCCTGATGCATTTTACATCCTACAGGAGGAGCTTGCTGAGCTTACCAAATCGGTAGACATAGATTTCATTATTTTAGATTGTCCCCCTTCTCTAGGGCTTCTATCGGTAAATGCTTATGTAGCAGCCTCGGAGGTATACACTCCTTTGGAATCCCAAGAATTTAGCTTAGATGGACTTGATGAAGTTATTAAGACTATCAATAAAATGAAAAAGCGATTAAACCCTGACTTAAAACTATCAGGCGTATTTTTCACACGCCACCATAGAAGAAAACTTATCAGTCAGGAAGTAGAAAATATCATACAGATTGACTATCCGCGATTGCTGTTAAAAACTGGAATTAGAGAGTGCGTTCAGCTCAAAGAATCTCCCTCAGCCAGAAAAGATATTTTTGAATATGCACCCGAATCAAATGGTGCCACAGATTATAGAAATTTAGCAAATGAAATCTTAAATATCCACAACCATGTCGAAAAGTAGAATTAGTATCAAACGAGATCAGAAGCCGAAATCAACTGATGATTTCTTCTCGAATTTTGAAGATAGTAATGAGAAGCCTGAGCCAGTTTTATCAAATGATAAAAAAGCCAAAAAATATACTCGGCAAACATTTCTAATTAGTGATGATCATTTAGAAAAACTCAAAGATTTTGTTCATACTAAAAAGCTCAGGGAAGATTACAATTATACCCAAAAACAAGCTTTAGAAAATGCCTTGGATTTATTATTTGAATCTATTGACAATATTGAGAAACGACCAAAAAAGGACTCTTAACTCCTGCTCTATTTTGATTTAATCCATAACGTTACCAAATGGAAAAGAAATGTATACAGTGTCAAGTTGAGTACAACGGATATAAAAATTCGAATTACTGCAGCATCAAATGCAAGCAAAAATCCTACAGAAATAGAAAGAAGCTGGAAGAAAAGCAACTTAAAGGGGATTTGGCCTATATAGCCAAGTATGCGAATCGATATTATCTTGAAAATAAGAACCCCAATGGCAATGTGATTATAGAGAAATATTTAAACGATTGAATTTGATATTAGCGTAAAAAGCAAGGTATATTCTGGTATTACCAAAAGTCCTTGCAAAGGGCATTGCCCCTTGACCCTAAAGAACAGGGACGTTCTTTCAAATGCTCCCTACAGGTCACATTTTTAAATTAATTAAACTCTACAGAAAAATGAATGAAAAAAGAAATCCAAAGAAGACAGGAAGACCTAGAAAAAATGAATCAGAAAAACTTTCAGAAGGCCTTGGTTTTAAATGCACTGAGAAAGAAAAGGAAAAAATAATTAAATTAGCAAAACAGCGTTCATTATCTGAATATGTAAGAGATAAAGCCCTAAGTAACAGAATAAAAATAGTCTCCAAAACTGATGAGAAAATGCTTGAGAAGTTTCATGAAATAGGTTTGAAAATAAATCAAATTGCTAAAATTCTTAATATCACTAAAGATCCAAATGAAATTAAAAAGTTCAAAAATGACCTAGAAGAAATGATTGCTGAGTTAAAGGAAATACATCTAGCTATACAAAGAAATTAATTACTTCATACCATTCAGTATATTTGAAATTATGCCAAAAAATAAAATGCATTTAAACTGGAATCCAAATGTTGATCCTGAAACAGAGGATAGATTGGTTTTTATGAAAATGAGTGACGCTGAGAAATGGAAAAGCTTCAATAAGCTTATTCTGATGAACAGAAAAGAGCCGCTTACTTTCCATAAAAGAAGAATTGAGTGGAAGTAAGCAACTCCTTGTATTTTTAGATTTCTATTCCTTGTAGATGACTCCTTTGATAGAGTAAGTATTAATAGGAACTCTCTTAAAGTTTTCATTAGTAATCAATACGGCATGACCACCTTTGGCTGCAGCTTCTTTTTTCATGGCCACTATTGCTTCTTCCCTTAGTTTTTTCTTCGCACCGTAATATTTACTCTTTTCAACTTCAAGATCATCGACCATTTCCATAGAAGCAACTTGGTTTTCGTCCTCATAGACTTTTACATCTTCCCAGGAAACAGTTTTTACCTCCTTTTTATCTTCCTGCTCAAAGGTTTGAGTTCTTCCCGATGCGAAAACAATGGATTCAATTTCAGATGTTTTTAATTGATTTGTCAAGGATTCCTCTGGGAAATTGTATTCTATAAAATCGGTAGTAACCTTGGTTACCTTTACTTCTATTGAGCTGCCGTCAGTTTTATTGACTTGATCAAATGATTCTTCCTGAGCCATTACTGTAAGGGCAATAAGAAAGCTTAAAATTGTAAGTGATAGTTTCTTCATGAATGGATTATTTATTAAGTATTAAAAAATTAAATTCTTTCTCCTGAAATATTCATCGAGCCAGTAAAAGTCTTGCGCCCATAAATTAGATGGTCATTGTTTAGGGTTAAAATATTAAATATTTGCCCATTGATCTTGATCTTTTCTGCATTAGCTTGATAAGTGCCCTTTATTTTTCTTTCCCCGATTAAAACTGTGCCATTGTCCAAAAATTCATATGTTTTATCATGAATTTTCCATTTTCCCAGTATTGACTTATTATGCCCTTCTTCCAATTTTATGTCTTTAATCAGCTTACCCACTTCATTATTTTCCATTAAATGGGTTAAAATGCCCTCATCATAGGTGTTTTTCTTAATAGTGTCACCTTTGGAATTATAGGATATTTCTTCACCGTGATAATTTCCTTCCTTGGCGGTGTATTCTTTTATCAGATTACCTTTTTTATCCCACTTTTTCCATGAACCAGTTGAAAGGTTGTTTTCATATATTCCTTTGGTTCTCACTTGTCCATTGGAATAAAATTGGGTGTATTCACCGTTTTTCAATTCAGACCCATTTTCATCAACAGTATATTCAAATCTTTCTTTGATGGATCCGTCCGGAAATTTGGTTTCTTTTGTTTTTTGTCCGCATGAAATGAAGGCAAGGGTTAATATGCTAAAAATAGTGAATGATAGTTTTTTCATAATGGTTTTGATTAATAGTTTAAAATTGAATTTGTTAATTGGGCAATGATTCCATCTGGCTTTCATAAGCATCTTCTAAGCAGCATGAGCCTAATGCTTTTGGAGTTAAATTTTCCTCCGTATCCCATTCGGTAATTTCCACTACTGCAAGTGGCACATAGTTTCTTTGACACCATCTGACAGCTTCTTTTATGCCCTCATGGGTTTCTTTTAGCTTCGGGCGGTCAAATTCCTCGCCTGTGTAATATGCTATTGTAAATCTTCTCTTTTCCATGACTTCTCTATTTTTGTTTTGTATCTTATCTTAACAAAACTCCTGGCCCTGCCAAGTGAAATGCAATCATAACTTCTTTGAACAATCTTTTCTCTTGAATATTTTCAAATACATAAGAGGGGTCTAAAATCTTGATTTTAAATAGATCAGTAAACTTTTCAAGTTCTTCCTTAGAAAATTCGTGAAAATCTCGTTGTCTAAGCAATGAAGGTTCTCTTAAGTTTGCAGCTCTATAATTTGAAAGGCATATTTCCTTATATTCCTTATATTTTTCAATCTTCTCTTCTGGCTGTTTTGAGGCTTTTAAAAGCTCTATATCCATTGATTCCATAGAGCAGTATTTTCTTAGCCCATCAAATTCCTTTACCTCTTCATCGGTATAATCATTGACTGTTAATTTTAACGCTTTTTCCATTTTACTAAGGTTAATAGTGAAGTCGAAATATAATAAATTCTATCAATGAGTACAATTCCACTCAAGGTAAATGCTCGGTCAATTTTACCTTTCCATCGTGGAAGAATTACTTAAAGAGTATTTTGCAGATGTATTAAAGGAGGTAAGGTTAGAAAAAGGCCTTACTCAGCAGAAGCTGTGTGATCTTGCAAATATGGAACGAGTTGTGCTTTCTAGGATTGAACGGAAAATATCATTTCCTTCCATTCCCACCCTATTCAGACTTTGTGTTGTTTTAGGAATCAAACCTTCTGAAATTGTGAAAAAGGTGGAATCACGTCAAAATAAGGCTTAATTTTTTTTCCATTTAAGCATTTCCCATTTCATTGATTAGTGCAAACCTTAGAAATAAGGTTATTTCATTTGAAGCTACTTGCATCTGTGTAATAATTTAATTTAATTTGAGGTATCTTATCAAGTCAATGACTTTGTAAGGTTTTGGTTGAAATATAGCCGTTGGGTGGGGATCCAACGGCTTTCTTTTTATAGGCTTATCAGTATTTTAATTGTTAGTGACATTGTAAGGAACTTTGAAACCATGTAAATTCATAATTTATTATCTATTCTATGTATCTTTAAATAAATTGAAACTCCCCAGACCAAACAAGCAACAGTTCCCGTCAATAAGAAAAGCATTATTAAAATGCCTGTCGCATTAGGACTAGCCAGACCTATAGCCACTAAGGAAGACACAAAACAGACAAAAAGTGTCAGTGGCACTTTCATCATATTTTGCAGTCTTATGACAGAATTGTGGTCAATATTTTTTTTATCAATTTTCAATTGTATATAAATACTTTGTAAAGCTTAAAAAAATCAACCTCCTTTTAAAGGACAGCAAAAAAAGCCCTGCTAAAACGTGCTTGTTGCTTATTCAGCCCTATTTTCTATTACTTCTTGTGATAAATACTCTGAAAATTGAAAAAATCTTAAATGAGATCGGAAGACAATTTTAAAATCAGCTTGGATTCTATATCTTTTGACCATGAAAATCCAATTCGCATCAGACCTTCATTTAGAGTTTATGATGAACAAAGTTTTCATTGAGAAATATCCTTTGGAAGCTAAAGGTGATATTTTGATTTTGGCAGGTGACATTATTCCTTTCAACATGATGCATGCTGCAGATAACTTTTTCGATTATGTATCTGATAATTTTGAGATGGTATATTGGATTCCTGGCAATCACGAATATTACCAATCTGATATAAATGAAAGAAGCGGTTCATTTCAAGAGCAAATTCGAGATAATGTTATTTTGCTAAATAATAAATCAATTCATTTTCAAGATTATAAAATCATCTATAGCACGCTCTGGACTTCAATTGGAGATCAGTATGCAAATGACATAAAACGTGGTATGAATGATTTTAGAGTGATTAAAGATGATGGATTAAGCCTCCGACCTAAAAAATATAATCAGCTTCATGAAGACTGCCTTTCCTTTATTCAGAAGGAGTTGGAGGAATGTAGTGAAAATGAAAAGTCAGTAGTAGTTACACATCATGTACCCACCAAAATTAATTACCCCTCAAAATATCAAGGCAGCATATTGAATGAAGCTTTTGCAGTTGAATTAGAACCTTTCATTAAGGAATTTAAGCCCAATTACTGGATTTATGGTCATCATCATGCAAACAGAAAAGATTTCCAAATTGGAGAAACTCAATTAATGACCAACCAATTAGGGTATATTGACTTACAAGAGCAAGAAGGTTTCAAACCTGATAGATTGATTTTTTAAAATCACATTGATACTTTGATTCTATTTAGGTCAGTATAAATTGATAATAGTCCATTTTACTTTGTCATGAATAATTTAACCTTTTAAGTAAATTCTATTAAATTGACTTCAATTTATAAATCCTTATTTTTATTTGAATGTCAAACCATAAGATACTGACTCCCCGAAAATCACTCAATAAAGCATTTCTAAAGGTTAAGCCTTACCGAGAGTCTATTGAAAACTTTAAAATCAATATAATTCAATTGATTGAAAGGGCTGATAATGAAAAACGTGAAGAACATAATAAAATCGTTCTAATAGATTTTTTAAAAAAGACCTATTATGATCCTAACCACTATATCAATACAAAAGAAAGTAGTGATTTAGTAGTACATAATGGGAAAAATGCTGATTCTAGTGTTGGGGTAATTATAGAAACTAAAAAGGCTAGTAATAAAGCAGAAATGCTGTCAACCAAAAAACTGAATACAAAAGCATTACAGGAACTGTTACTTTATTATTTACGTGAACGAGTCCATCAAAACAATAAAGAGCTTAAACACTTAATAGCCACAAATATTAATGAATGGTTCATCTTTGATGCTCAACTTTTCGAAAAACTATTCTACAATAATAAACCCTTAGTGAATCAATTTAAAGAATTTGAAGCTGGTCGCTTAAGTGGTAATACTACAGATTTCTTTTATAAAGAAATTGCAAATCCTTTTATTGAAAAAGTACTAGGTCAATTGAATTATACTCATTTTGACCTAAATGAGTATAAAAAACCACTTTTAAATAATGAACAGAAAGACGATAATAAATTAATTGTTCTATTCAAACTTCTATCCCCGGAGCACCTACTTAAGTTACGCTTCAAAAATGACAGCAACTCTCTTGACAGCAAATTTTACAAGGAACTATTGCATATAATAGGTTTAATTGATGAAAAGCAAGGTGGAAAAAGAGTAATTGGTAGAAAAAAAGAAAGTGAGCGAAATGCAGGAACTTTACTTGAAAATACAATTATCCAATTAGACTCTTTAGATAAGATATATCGATTAGAAAAGCCAAATCAATATGGTACAACAAATGAAGATAGACTCTTTAATGTTGGACTTCAACTTTGTATTACATGGATCAATAGAATTTTGTTTCTAAAACTAATGGAGGCTCAATTAATCAATTATCACAAAGGGGATAACTCTTATGCGTTTTTGAATTTTAAAAAAATAAAAAATTTTGATGATCTTAACAGCCTTTTCTTTCAAGTATTAGCAAAGAAAAATAACAACCGTAGCGAAGAAATTCAAAACAACTTTCAAAAAGTACCCTATCTAAACTCTTCCTTATTTGAACCAAATGATTTAGAGCATAATACACTTTTCATTAGCAACCTACGAGACGAAAAGGAAATACCATTGCATCCAAATACAGTCCTAAAAAATAGTAATGGAAAAAAAAGAAGTGGAAAACTGAATACCTTGGAATATCTATTTGCCTTTCTTGAAGCTTATGACTTTAGTAGTGAAGGTGGAGAAGAAATTCAAGAAGATAATAAAACTTTAATTAATGCATCAGTACTTGGTTTAATATTTGAAAAAATCAATGGTTATAAAGATGGATCATTTTTTACGCCTGGGTTCATTACGATGTATATGTGCAGGGAGAGTATCAGAAGATCTGTAGTTCAAAAATTCAATGAGATAAAGGAATGGAATTGTAAAAATTTTGATGAACTATATGATAAAATAGAAGATAGAAATGAAGCTAACACTATTATAAACAGCTTAAAAATATGCGATCCTGCAGTTGGTTCAGGTCATTTCTTGGTATCAGCTCTCAATGAGATTATTGCCGTTAAAAATGATCTAAAAGTACTTCAAGATAGAGAAGGTAAACGGCTAAAAGAGTATCATTTTGAAGTTATAAATGATGAGTTAGTTATTACAGATGATGACAGCGAATTATTTGAGTACTCTATCAAGAATAAAGAGAGTCAGCGAGTACAAGAAGCTCTTTTTCATGAAAAACAGACAATCATTGAAAATTGCCTGTTTGGTGTAGATATTAATCCTAATTCAGTTAAAATATGTCGATTACGTTTGTGGATTGAACTTCTAAAAAATGCCTACTATAAAAACGAAACCGAACTTGAAACCCTCCCAAATATTGATATCAATATCAAATGTGGTAATTCTTTAGTCAGTCGTTTCGATTTGGATGTTAGTATAAGTAAGATACTGAAAAATAAAAAGTGGAATGTCGACACATATAAAGCAGCAGTAAAGTCATATCAAAACGCAAAGACCAAAGAAGAAAAAAGAGACTTTGAACGACTAATAGAAATAATTAAAGGGGATTTTAGAACTGATATAGCTAAATACTCTGATCGTGATGTGCGCGATTTACAAAAAGAAAACGAAAAATTATATGTAAGATATCAGTCTAAACAATTATTTGATTCAAAACTATCTAAAAAGCAACTAAAAGATAAAAAAGAGTTAGAAGAGAATATAAACAGTTTAACCCAAAAAATTAAAGAAAAACAAAATAACCCTATTTTCAGTAATGCTTTTGAATGGCGATTTGAATTTCCAGAAGTACTAAATGACAAAGGAGATTACTTGGGATTTGATGTTGTCATTGGTAATCCACCTTATATTAGACAAGAGGAATTAAAAGAGTTTAAAAACTATTTCAAGAGTACATTCCCCACTTATTCTGGCACAGCAGATATATATGTTTTTTTTATTGAAAAAGGATATTCGATCTTGAAAAAGAACGGTGAATTCACATACATAATGCCAAATAAGTTCATGCAAGCAGGATATGGTAGAAATGCAAGAAAGTTTTTACTCGAACATAATATTGTAGAGTTCTTGAATTTCGGTGACTTGCAAGTTTTTGAAGAAGCTACAACTTATCCGTGTATTTTATTTGCCCAAAAGTCAAATCCAAATAAAGATTTAAAAGTAATAAACATAGATACACTTAAATTCCCTGATGGATTTCAAGTGTATATTGATACTCATAGAAATGTAATAAATCAGAATTCACTAAATAATGAAACTTGGATAATTTCTAATTCAGAGGATCAAGATTTACTTGAAAAAATTAAGTCTATAAGTAAACCCCTAAATGAATTTTTGACAGGAGTTGCAAACTATGGCATTAAAACGGGCTTATCTTCCGCATTTTTTATAAATGAAAAAACTAAAAATCAAATAACAGAAGTTGACCCTAATTCCATAAAATTAATTAAGCCCATGCTTAGAGGGAGAGATATTACTCCTTGGTACTCGAAATCTGAAAATTCCTATCTAATTGGTACTTTCCCAAGCCTTAGATTGAATATTGATAATTATACAGGTATTAAAAATCATTTAAAGTCTTTTGGAATAAAGCGATTGGAACAAAGTGGGGAGAATGGGTCACGTAAAAAGACATCTGGGAAATGGTTTGAAACACAAGATTCTATTGCTTACTGGAAAGAATTTGAAAGACCTAAAATTATGTATCAAAGATTCCAGATAAAACCATGTTTTATATATGACGAAGAAGGTCAATACTGTAATGATTCTGTTTGGATTATTCCTACAGATGATAAAGTATTGCTTGGAATATTAAATTCAAAATTAGGATGGTGGCTAATTTCAAAATATTGCACTGCTATTCAAAATGGTTACCAACTAATTTGGAAATACTTTAGCCAAGTGCCAATTGCAACGGCAAATGAAAGTCAGAAAATAAAAATTACTGATAAAGTCAATGAAATTATAAGTGAAAAAAAAGAGAATCCACACTTAGACCTATCTGAATTAGAAAGTGAAATAGATCAATTGGTATATCAACTTTATGGATTGACTGATGAAGAAATTAAGATTATTGAAAATTAAGCATGCAAAGTTCGGACTTAAACAAGAAGGATAAGGAGCAGGCAGTATATTTATTTCCAGTTGATTTTTTTAAATCACCAAATTTTATAGAAAGATACAATAAGGAGCTAAGAAGATTTAGACGGTTATTTTTAACAGAAAAAAAAGAAAAAGTACAAGGTGCTTTGAATGCCTTTTACTTTGCTTGTTTAAACTCCAAAATAGAAGAAAAAGATAAACTTGAAGTCCATTTAGGTTTTTTTGAAACACTCAACTTTTATGCACAGCAATATTCAAGTAAACAGACTTTTTTAAATGTTATTGCTGAATTTGAAAAACCAAATCTAAAATCAAAATTGTTTTCAAAACATACTGTCAGATCAAGCATAATTTATGCTGAAACACTCATCATGTATTACAATTTGATTAAACTAGAGAATCCAACCAATTCATTTGAAATATCAGAGAACTTAATTAAAGCGAAGTCTTACCTGTGGAAAGTTTACATACAGCATTTAGAGGGTAAAAACATACTGAACGAAACTGATTTAAGTAGTTGTTTAACTTTGTTATCCCTAAGTTTAACTGAACTTTCCAGATGGTTTGAACCACTCTATTATTTAAATATTGCCAAGAAATATCTACACATTAATGCAAATGTTGACTATACTCGAGCCTTATTACTAGAGGCTATTAAACAAAAAACTTGCTTAAGCTATAACGGCCTGTTACTACTAAAAATCATAGATTATTGTTTAGAGGCAAAAAAATCGGGAAATATATTAGTAGAGCAAAAGCAACAATTAATAAGAGTCGAAACACAAAGCAGAAAATTCATAAAGGATCAAAAACTAAGTATAAAAAATCTTAGAAAGCATTACACAAAAATTGTAAAGCAAAAAGATAATTTTAATTCTTACAATCAGTTTTGTATTGAAAATCAACTCTATCTTAATGAACATTCATTTTTTTGTCAATGCCCCAGTGCAATCAGGGATGATCTTCAAATAGAAACAAATCACCCACACACGCAAATTAATTGGGTACAGCAGTTTGAATCAATACTAGAAGTTTCCATCTATGATTTTATTCTTGCAAGGCATAATTATTACAAGAGTTTAGATAAAGTCAATATTCACGGCTTCCATGTGAATTCAATCAAAAGAGGTGCTACCAAAAAAAATATTAAGAATGCACTTTTAAAAAACTCATTTAAAACTTTATATAGCATATTAGATCAACTTGCACATGGTATTTTTCAAGTAATGGAAATTGATTATCAGAAAAAGCTGAAAAATAAATTTCCAAATAAAAATGAACGTCCAAAGATTTACTTTTTGAATATGTGGGATCAAGGGTTGGGTTTATTTGAGGATAAAGATTTTGAATCTAATTACTACCTTATTTCTCTGTACAGCATAGCAAGAGATTTAAGCAAAGATAAATATGCTGCATTGAGTAGTTTTAGGTCAATAAGAAATGCGATGGAACACAAAATTCTTCATGTAGTGGGTTCCGATACTGAATTAAAGCATTATAAATCGATGAATGAGGAAGCTTTTACCAAATTAGAACTCATTGAAAAAACTAAAATATTGATGATTCTTACCAAATCAGCTATTTTTTCTTTCGTATATTTAATTAGGCATCAATCAAAATTTAAAGAAAATACCGAGCACTCAAAGATCAGATGGAGTTATTAACTAATCAATATAATGATGACATGAATTAAATAATACAGAATATATCTTTATCATGAATCATTTTCACTACTTATCAGAATTAGGAGAAATTGCATTGCCTAATCAACAAAAGCTGACAGAAATTTCAGAAAAAAATGAGCAACCTATCATAATTCTGGATAGCTGTGTTTGTTTGGATATCATTACCCTTATAAAGCATAAGAAATCTGCACGGGTTGATAAAATAAAAATATTTAATCTAATAGAGTATATTCAGAAAAACAATATAGAGGCAATCCCAATTTTTGCACTCATTGAACTATGCTATGATAAATCCACATTTGAGATTCAAGAAGATAAATTATGGGATATTAAGAATAAGATTGATTTTGCTCTTAAATATCCTATAAAAAGACTTAAAAAGTTAAATTTTGATTACAATCAAAATTTTATACCAAGTAAAAATCCAAAACTTTTAGTTACATCTATTGCACCCTTAGCTAGCAATCTTAATCTCTATTATGCAGGACTACTTAAAATAAGGGAAATATCAAACAATGGTTTAAAAAATGAACTTGCAGAAAAAAATATTCAAAAATTTATACAATGGATGATTAACCTAGACTTGTTTTTAGGCTTAGAATATTCTTTAGCCTTAGCAATTTTTGGAGGTGACTCTAAACTTCGCTCAATGATTAAATTAGGATCTACACCTGAAAAAGTCATAAAATCGCTTTGGGGATCTGCATGGGACTTATTTCACGCTAGGATTAGTTGTAACGCACCTGAATTAAATAAAATATTTCAGAAAAGCACATATCCAATTTTTGCTACCAGAGACTATGCACTTTACAAGCTTATGGCTCCTCATGTTGAAAATAACATTAGATACAATTCTTCTAAGCTTACCTTACGTACCAAAAATGAATATCCCAAGCACTATTCAAGTGAATTCATTAATGAATTGAACAAGACAATATTACAAACAAGCGTGGACAGAATTGATAAACCAATAATATATAATCATTCTAAAATCAATTCAATCATTAGAGAACTTGAAGCTGGATTAATCTAAAAACGATAAAATAAACCTACATTTTAATGACATTAAATTCAGAAAAATATGTCCAACATAAAGTCACACCTTGTTAAAGAAATCAAAGAATCATTATCTAAAAGAAAGTTGAGTAAAAATGATGTAGGACAATTTTTGAGAGATGTAAGAAGCTTGATCGAGCTAGAACATCAAAAAGAAAACTATAAAACTTTATACTTTTATTGTAATTGGTCAGCTCATCCTATTATCGATAGAAACAAAGAACTATATCCAATTTTAGATAAAATAAATGTCGGTTTCACTGAAATCCCTGTAAAAGGAAGCGAATCTGATCGAAAATACAATAATTATATCGATGTAATAATTGATGCATTAAATTTTCGTGAATTGAACCTAGATATTGCAAGATTTTTAAAAGTATATCTTAGGCCTTTAAATATTCTAATACCAAAATTAACCTTACTAATATGTAAAAATATTCTTCTCAAAAAAATACAATACCCTACACAGCTAAAAAAAGTAGATAATAAGAAAGACTCAACCTTAAAAAAAACCACATTAATAAGTGAAAGAATAAATAATATTGAAAAGTATAAAAACCCTCGATTGGGCATTGAAATAGACTATTCGATTCCTATCCTTTATAGTTCTTTAGTACTCTCCGAAATTAAATCAAATGTAGTTACTGTAGAAATTGAATTAAGCAAACCAGAAGATCCAGAATTAATTAAACTACAGGGGAGTATTGTGATAAATTAAATACCTAATAAGCAAGATGGAATCCTTTTTATTCATTAAAGATTCTAATAAGGATAGAGATCAATTAATTTTGAAAAGGAATATATTTTCTTAGTACTGAAATAACTACCTCTATGAATTCTTCATTCGAGAACCGTCTTCCCAACTCTTTTTCATTATCATATAAATTAATAACAATTTCCTTTTTAATCTCTAAAGGCATGAATCTTCCTTTTCCATCAATATATCTATGAACTTTATCCAAAATAATATTAATGTTTTTAGTTCTTAATTTAGAATACTCAGCAAGTAAAAATTTGATCATGTTAGACATCTCTTCTTCTCCTATGGATGTAATTACCTCTAATTCATTATAATTATTATAAGATGCATTTCTTAACTTGTCTTTTAAGCCAAAGTAATCTTTTTGAATTGAATCTACTGTTTTATTCCCAAATCTGAAGAGGCAAATATATTCATCTAAAATAAGAAGATAGGGGTTATTATATCCTTTGACAAACGATAAAAAGGTGGGATGTTCATTCGAGAAATCCTTTGCTCTCAATAATTTGTAACTAATTTTAGATTTATCACTTGATGTCAATAATTCATCTTGATTTATGGCAGATAAGTTGTCTTTTAGAGTCCTATCTAATATCCTCCTTAGTATTTCTGAATGACTCTTAGTTAAATGATTACTATCCTTTCTATTAATCGATAATCTCCAAATTATACTAGACCAGAATAAGAAGCTAATAGCTGAATTAATATTTTCTCCCTCGCTATTAAATCTACTTGCATATTCACTTTCAACAACACCTAGCTTTATTTCGCAACTTCTACAAAAAATAAAATCAACTACCAAAGGATGTTTATTGGCCTTAATTTCATCATCTGTTAGTTCTCCATAAACCTCATTGAGCTTTTCAATAGGGACTTCTCTACCAAAGTGGCTCTCAATCTTTTGGTCAGTTAAGGTGAAACCGATTTCGTAGTCTCGACCTGTTCTACCATCAATATTTTCTATTCGTTTTAGTAAAAAACTTGGTACAATGTGTGACCCGGTTTGATCAGCCTCATTTGCTTTACATAGGGAACATTTAGTTAAAATATTACTCATAATATTTATTTAATACTAATTAGAGAAAAATGTAAAAATATTGAATTAGACACTTAATACTCCTCCAACCATTCCTTAACCTTTCTCCAATCAGGGTACCCCCTCTGTTAACTGATGAAGTTCTAGTCAACAATGGCAAAAAATGACTCATTATAAAATTCTTAAATTGGGCTACAAATAAAAGCTAATTTCATTCACATTACTCAAAATACTAAAATTCACCATTTCAATATGTTCTATTGGTAGCTACTTACTTTTTCCATGTAATCATCAAAAAAGATCTGAAAATCTTCTGATTCAAAACTGGAGTCTTGTCCATGCATTATTTCTTCACAAGACTTTTTAGTGCTTCTACCAAGTTTTTTTGATATTTTAATTATATCAACACTAATGGAATTGAGTGCTTTTTTAAACAAATTTGTTTCAAAAAATTCTGATATTAGTTCTGTAAAACTATGATACTCATCCTGATCATTAGGTACTAAATCATTATTAAACTCAGCTCTAACCATATCATCAATTTTTTCTACATACTTTGTCAGGAAAGTCAAGTAATTATACAGATTAATTTTTCCACCAACTTCATATGCTAGTAATGGAAAAATTTTAGAAAAATCATCTACAGAGTCTTTGTATCTATTTTCTATTGATTGAATACTATTATTTTGATTATCAGCAACAATCTTTTTAAGGTATAAATTAAAAATAGATCTCATATAGAATCTCATTTGCTTCTTGGGCACTTGAGGGTATTTATCTTCAATTAATTTAATAATGAATTCACTGGAATGCTCCATCTCAGTTTTAGCCAAAATAGATCGAATTTCCAATAAATTAAAAAGCACATGATTTATTACTCTTTTGTTTTCTCTTCTTAATTTGAAATAATCTCTTAATTCATTCAATAGCCAACCAATGACTATTCCCGCCAAAGTCGAAATTACAGGTATGATAGTATTTATATTATCTGCAAACATATTTATTCTTAATTCTTTAAATATTTTCTAAATGCTGCAATAGTTTGATAATAACCATACGCAATAAGAAATTTACTTATATAGAATATTAAAAAGCCTACTAAATTTTCTTTTAAGAAAGAACTAGGATACTCAATATTGAATGGTAAATAAAATTGAATTAGTTGTTTACCAATATCACTATGTGGATTTCTAAAGTCTTTAGTACATAATATCCTATAGATTAAGTCCCAATCCAATAAGATAAAAAAAGTAACAAAGCCTACCATAACAGTAAAGCAAATCCCGAAATCCCATCTAAGACCATGATTATTAGAAACCCTATTTAATTGTAATGAAAGAGAGTCACTCCACTTCTTATCTGATTCTCTATCACGGGACAATAACTCAATTTCAACCTTTTGATATCTAAGAGATTCTATTACATTATTTGATTCTTTAAAGCTATGTTTTATAATCCGGATTGATTCTCTTAAAATATGATAAACATCATTTCCTTTTTCAGTTTTTGATTGTAGTTTACCATTATCTGTTTTATAAAATTGTGACTCTCCCAGTTCCTCAATTATTGAGTCAATTTTAATTGTTGAAGACCAAAAATTAAGTATACAATAAAAATTCGATCTAGAAATATCGATACATCTGTTAAATGTGGCGTTCTCAAAACTTACTTTAGTACTTTCAGTGGAAATATTATTATAAAGAAACTGTAGTTCTTGTTCGAAAGTAACGCGTGAAAATACTGTAATATTTTTGAAATCAGTTAAATGAAATTGTACTGAACATTTAAAAGTAGAGTAGTAGAAGTCCACTAAATTATTAAAAGTCGTATTATAAAAATCCACTAAATTATCAAAAATACAATGTTGAAAAGTTGTTTTTTCATGAAATATAGAGTAAGAAAAATTGATTTCATTAAAAACACTATAGTTAAAATCGACCCTACCCTTAAACTCTTTACCAAATAAGACCAATTGATTTTTGAATTCACAGTTGCTAAGATTTAAATCTAGAGTATAATCATCTTGATTTGCAATAATCTTACGGTTTACAATTATTCTTTTCCTAAAGGGAACCTCATTTATAGAATGGATAATGGAAATATAATCAATAAGATAATCTTCTTGGGCGTTGCTATCGTTTATGTCAATTTGTAAGTGTTCACCATCAATATCTCTTTTAAACTCAAATACTATGTTTTCAGCCGAAGATGTAATCTCATTTAATTTATCTACCACTTCTCTTTTAGTATATAGGAAATTCATTTAAAAAATAATTTTATAATATTAAACTAACAGTCTAGAAAATGTTCTTACTAGACAAAAAGAGACATGACAAAAACATTTATTCATACCTTGCTATCTTTACACTCTCTCCTCCCCTTGTATTGAGAGATTGCAACAACATTCAGTACATGTCTATAACAGATTTTAAATTATTGGTTCTGAATAAACAGGATAATAGGAAGTAATAGCTAATGCAATAGTAGATACTAACCTTCCAAATAAAGATAACATAAACAGAAATGAAAAACAATGACTTAAAGCCATGAAACAAGTAATAATGAAAAGACAGGAAGTAAGCTACTGTCTCATTTTTCTATTCTGAAGCACTTTTAAGTAAGAATTATTCAAACTCAAATAGCTCTAGCACATGAAATATAAAGATGGGAACAACCAAAAATTTAATATCTACCTAACCCTAAGTTTGTTTATTTCGTGTGGTCAGATAAATTAGAAGTAGAATAAATTAATCAATTTGAGAATTAAACCCTAATCACTTATTTAAGCATTTACTCTTCAAATATTTTAGACTGTTGCAACTGATATCTCTCTAATAAATCAATAAATTTTTGATCTGTCCTTACTTTCTCGTAAACATCTTTAGCATTTTTAATGTCCTTTTCAGTTACTCCCTTAGAAAGAGCTAAATTCAGATTTAAATAAAAATCGCTTGCTTCTCCATTAAGCAAATTTAATTCAGCCAACGTTGCAAAGTATATACCTGTATTAGGAGCAATTTCGATTGCTTTATATATATCCTCAAATCCTTTTTTATATTCACCAATTATCCTATAAAGCTCTGCTCTAACATTTAACAAATAGTCTTCATCTGGATAAAGATCTAATCCAGTGTTGATTATATTTAAAGCTTCATCGTACTGTTTATTCAAAATAAGTATAGTACTTTTAATATGATAAAATTGAGGGAATCGGAATGGATCATTTAAATACTCTAATGCCTTATCATATCTTTCTAATTTACCATTTACAATTGCTAAATAATATTTGGTAAAGTCATCATCTGGTTGTTGTTCATAGGATTTTTCAAAGTCCTTCAAAGCAGATTTAAAATCATCTATATTTAGATAAATCAATCCCCTTTCAAAATAATACTCAGGCTTTTTATCATAAATTTCAATGGCATCAGTCAGTAATTTTAATTTTTTACTCTTGTCTTCTTCTGTTAATGATTTTTCATATAACTCATCGGCTTCTTTAATAATTTTAATGGTAGAGTCTTCATTTTCGACATTTAAGGTCTCGTCAAAAATTGTAGAAAATAACTTTTGATAATCTAACGTAATCCTTTCAGAGCCTTTAGTAATATTGATCTTTAAGGACTCATCTTTCTGCAACCCTCTATCTGAATAAATTGAACTAAAAGTTATAAAAGCAGAATTCAAACCTAAATTAAATTGATCCCTCCATTTTTTAACTAAATCTGATTCTTCTGCTTTCTCTAAGGGCGAATCAGGATAAGGAAGTCTAGTTAAAACAAAATGAATTTTAGCTTCATGATTATCTGCCTTCAACAAGGCATTAACTACCTTTTTAGTCCCGAATTTATTTTCTTCATTATTTACAGCTAAAATTACTACCTTATCAGCTAATAATTTTAAGGTTATACCTGCAATATCTGTTATTCCTGTTCTAGAATCTATCAATAGGTAATCTGGCTTAATCTCTTTTTGAATTTTTGCCTTGAGATCAAGGAAAAATTGAGTCCCTTTTGGTTTAGCTGAATAAAACATTTCAGACCACTTCATTACAGATAACTTTTTCCAGTAGTCATCATCATTTTCAAAATCTCCTGCTGAAATTATATCTATTACAGCATAATTTCTGTTTTTAGGAACTAAATGTCCCACTATACATTGTATACTATCATTTAATACTCCTTCATTTGAAAATTTATAAATATGATCTACCAATCCCTTATTTCCAGCAACAGGTTCGTATTTATAATCATTTGAAAATTTATATTGTAAGCCTGGTGCTTCGATGTCAAAATCGATTAAGCACACTTTTTTACCAAGTTGGGACAACTTGATAGCCATATTACTTAAGGCCAGTGAGCGCCCTACGCCACCTTTATATGAATAAAACGTTATTGTCTTCATTTTCAAAAAAGTATAGATCTATTTTCTGCAATAATTCTGCTTGTCTCCTGAATATTAGCTTCGCCTAACTCATCAGGAGCTAAAAAGCTAGGCTGATTTTTCAAAAAAACGATTTTTGAAATCTCAATTTCAAGCCCCAAAGCATCTGAAATACCTTGTAATTTCTTGGCACTTAATTGCTGATTATCATTAGTTTCATTCCTCTGTACTTGTTGAGGGCTAATTCCTAATTGGTCAGCTAATTTCTTTTGTGATACACCGGACGCTATCCTTGCCTTAATTAAGTTTACAGGTAAATCTTCCAGTTTAGTGCATGATAAAATCTGGATATTTCCAGTTTCTAAAATCTCATATTCTTTTAGCTGATTTTCTAAATCTCTTATAATGGTTTTCAATGAATTAACATATAACTCATTTTCTAAATCATCATCATCCACTGGTAAACTATCATTTAATAGTTTAGAGTACTTAGTTAACAGCTTTTTAGTATCATTATATTGTCTCGTGCTCTTTATCATATCAATTCAATTAACAAGATACCTTTTGGACTATTCGTATCTTTATCTTTTTGAAAAAAATCCTTAAACATTAACCCTGTGCTACCCTCTCTTACGTTAGCTGGAAAAATATCTGCATTATACTTAGCTTTTAATTCATCCCTATCTGAATCTGACCTTAAGAAAAACAAAGGTTCAATTCTATTTAAATCTCTTAATTGCTGTGTTTTAATAATGGGATCAGTTGATAATTCCCAACATACGTCAATATCACCTGGTTCAAACTTCTCTGTTGCGAAGCTACCATCTACATATAGCCTTTCACAATTGATTTGCTTTAGAACATTAATAATGTCCTTTAATTTTCCGATCAATTGCTTTCTCTTATCTGAAAAGGAAAAATTCTCTTCAAGCTCTTTTAAAGTTACTTTGTGCTCACCTGGTTCTAGTAAACCTGTATTTGGGTTGAAGTCTAATGCCATAAATAAAAAGAGAATTCCTTTTCTTGGTAATAATAATCAAATATGTATAGTTTTTATATTAATTACAAAGTATTTAAAAAGAATAACGAAGATGGATTAGCTAAAGTTATTTTAAACATCTTTATTGTTGTTTAAAATTACAGTAATAGTAAATTAGAACTTAAATAAGTATCACTGAAGATGAATTAATATATTTTAAAAAAGGAGAGATAATCTCAAGAATAGATAAAATGCATAAGATAGTATTATTATCAGTGTTCTAAATTCTCAATGGAAGATATTAAAAAAATTTAGCCACCAATTTTGCCACCTATACAACAAAAAAGCCCTGAAAATCAGATGATTAACAGGGCTATGAGTACCTTGGGCCGGAGTCGAACCGGCACGAGTGTTACCTCATTGGTGTTTGAGACCAACGCGTCTACCAATTCCGCCACCAAGGCATTTCAAAAGATTCTGCTAAGGCTTTCCCTTAACGGGTTGCAAATATAGGTAATGATTTTTAAAACAAAACAAGTGAGAGACAAAAATAATTGAAAAAGAATACGGTTTAGAATACATTACTCAATTCATATATCCATTCCTTGATTAATCTTATTTATTATCAAGCATTTAAGTTAATTACGACTCTAATTCACTTAACTCAAGCCAGCGCATTTCCAATTCCTCTAACTTCTCATTAAGTAAACTAAGTTCCTTTCCCCATTTAGTAAAATCATCAGAATTTCCTTCTCCTGTTGCTAATTTTGATTCTAGTTCTTGCTTCTTTTTATTTAATTTGGGGATTTCACTATCAATTGATTCTAATTCTCTTTTCTCCTTATAGCTCAATTTTTGTTTGTCATCAACCTTTGATTTCTCCTTACTGCTTGATTCTTTACTTTTATCAGTTTTATTCTTTGGAGATTCATCTTTGGTTAACCGATAATCCGTATAATTACCATTAAAGATTTTTATTTGATTATCTCCTTCAAACAGGAACAATTGCTCGGTGAGGTTATCCATAAAATATCTATCATGGGATACTATGATCAAACATCCCTGAAATCTATCAAGGAAATCTTCCAATATAGAGAGCGTTTGTAAATCAAGATCATTGGTCGGCTCATCCAAAATTAAGAAGTTTGGATTCTTAATTAACACCAATAGTAATTGCAGTCGCCTTTTTTCACCGCCACTTAATTTATGTACAAAATCGTGCTGCTGTTTGGGCGGGAAAAGGAATTTATTTAAAAATTGCGCAGCTGTTATTTCATTTCCATCGGGTAACTTAAAATGCTCTGCTATTTCTAGCACCACATCGATTACCTTCTTATTATCATCGAATTGAATTTCTTGTTGTTTATAATATCCAAACTCAGTATTAACTCCTAAATCTAATTCACCCGAATCGGCTTTAATTTTACCAGTTACAATATTTAGGAATGTACTTTTTCCTGTACCATTTTGTCCTACTATTCCAATTCGGTCACCTTTTTTGAATGTATAGCTAAAATTCTCAAAGAGTTTTTTACTATCAAATCCCTTGGAAATATTCTTTAGCTCTAGAATCTTCCCTCCCATTCTCTTCTGAGAGACTTCCAACTCAACTTGATCTTTCTTAAGATTTTTAGTAGCCTTATCTTTTAAATCTTGAAAAGCATCTACTCTATACTTAGCTTTAGTCCCTCGAGCTTTTGGCATTCTGCGCATCCATTCTTGCTCTTTCTTCATGAGGTTTTTTGCCTTGTCCACTTCAAGCTGCTCAATTGATTCTCTTTCTTCCTTTTTTAGCAAAAACTCCTCATAATTCCCTTTATACTTAAAAATCTGCTGGCGGTCAATCTCCAAAATACCGTTACAAACTCTATCTAAAAAGTAACGATCATGAGTAACCATTAATAAGGTCATATTTTGAGTAGCCAAATAGTTCTCCAACCATTCAATAATATCTATATCCAAGTGGTTAGTTGGCTCATCTAAAATCAAAACATCCGGTTTTACAATTAATTGGCCAGCAAGGGCAACCCTTTTCTTTTGTCCACCCGACATGTTTTCCACTGATTGCTTGATATCACTAATCCCTAATTGACCTAGGATTTGTTGTACTTGACTTTCATAGTCCCACAGTTGGTGTGCTTCCATTTTTTCCATCAATTCTTGAAAGCGATTTTGCTCTTTATCATTCATATCAGGATTTTCGGCTAATCGCTCGTATTCTTTAATGATATTGAGCGATTCATGATCGGAACTGAAAATAGCCTGCATTGCATTTTGCCCAGTTTGAAATTGCGGATTTTGCGATAGGAATCCTACCTTAATGTCATTTCGAAAGCTTAGGTTTCCGGAGTCGGGCGTTTCTTCTCCCATCAATATTTTTAAGAGAGTGGATTTTCCAGAGCCATTAATTCCCACTAATGCTACTTTTTCACCTTGAGCTAAGCCGAATGAGATGTTTTCAAACAATACTCTTTCGCCAAAGCTTTTGGTAATATTTTCTACTGAAAGATAGTTCATGCCACAAAATTAGGTCTTATATTTAACATAGTAATACATATAGAAAAGAAAATCTTATGCTTATATTTTCAACTTCTATTTTTTAAATTCTAGATTAATTATTGGCACATTCTGAATTATTCTTTTACTTGCACAGCTCAAAACCATTTCTATGAAAGTTTTTATTAATGATGTTCCGCTATACATAATCCCTATGGATAAAATAATTGACAGGGAACATTATGACCTTATTATTGATGCGGAAAAAGAAAAGATTCGCTATGATAATTTAATTGATGACGTACTGATCCGAAAAGGTAGTTTAGCTGATATATTGGAATTTTATAAATTTTTATCTTCTGACAAAAACAAAAAGCTTGACTCCCTTACTTGCAAGGTTTATGATTATGAAAAAGTAGTAAAGGATTTTAAGAAAGAGTTTAAAATTGTGGAAGCTGCTGGCGGTATCGTGACTAAAAAGGATAAATACCTTTTTATCTATAGACTAAAAAAATGGGATTTGCCAAAAGGCAAGCTGGAGAAAAAAGAAAAAGTGGAAGTTGCTGCAGTGCGAGAAGTTGAAGAAGAATGTAATGTTAAAGTAGCCTTAGGCCCGAGAGTTTGCAAAACATGGCATACTTATACTAGGAATGGTAAAAATCATCTCAAGAAAACCAGCTGGTATCATATGACTTTAGAGGAAGACAAGAAAATGAAGCCTCAAAAAGAGGAAGGGATTGAAAAGGTGATTTGGGTTAATAAAGTTGAGCTTAGAACTGTTCTTTTGACCACTTATCGTTCCATTCGATATGTGATGAAAAAATTTCATGAATATCAGGAGGGGTTGATTGAGGTTAAGTAGCAAATAAAGATCTCAGCTAATTTTACGAGTGATGCTCCACTTACGTTTTCTTTCACTTGCTAGCTCTTCATCCAAGGCCTCAAAACGAGAGGCATGACTGACAAATTCAGGAAGGATATTTTTCATTTGCATGATCATTCCCAATTCATTTTCGTCATTCATCAAATCATTAAGCTTTTGTAGTTGTTTAATAGTATCTTTATGCCCCATTCTTTCGGTTTTTGCAATCAAAATCTTTTCATGATGTGTTGGCACAGTGGTTTCTTTATCGCTTAGCAGTTCCTCATACAATTTCTCACCTTCTCTCAATCCGGTAAAAACGATTTTGATATCTTCATCTACCTCAAACCCTGATAATTGGATCATTTTTTTAGCTAAATCAATTATTTTGATCGATCTACCCATGTCAAAAACAAAAATTTCACCTCCAAATCCCATAATCCCTGCTTCAATAACCAATTGACAGGCTTCAGGAATAGTCATGAAATAACGAGTTACTTCAGGATGCGTCACCGTAATTGGCCCACCTTTCTCTATTTGCTTTTTAAACAAAGGAATAACCGACCCATTAGAACCTAGGACATTTCCAAATCTTGTAGTAATAAATTGAGTGCTGTTTTTTACTTCTTCGGATTTAGAATCATTTAAGGATTGGACGTAAACCTCTGCCAATCTTTTTGTTGCCCCCATAACGTTCGTAGGATTTACTGCCTTATCTGTGGAAACCATTACAAATTTCTCAACATTATATTGCACAGCAAGATCAGCAAGATTCTTTGTTCCGAAAACATTTGTAGCTACTGCTTCAAAAGGGTGCATCTCCATTAAGGGGACATGTTTATAGGCTGCTGCGTGATAAACCACGTTTGGTCTATATTTGTCAAAAACAAACTCCAATCTTCTTTTGTTGGTCACATCCATAATGACTGGAATGATCTCGATATCTTTTTCGATATCTAAGTTAGTTAACTCGATATCGATTGCATAAAGAAATGATTCTGCCTGATCTAATAGGATTAGTTTTCTAGGTTTTACCTTTAGAATTTGCTTTGCAATTTCAGAACCAATCGAACCGGCAGCACCAGTAATCAATACTGTCTTGCCACTAATATTTTCTGAAACTTTAGGGTTTTCCAACTTAATCGACTCTCTGCCCAGCAAATCTTCTATACGAACCTCTTTAATCTGATTCATGCTCAGTTCCCCATTTATCCACTTATCAGGAGCAGGGACTGTTCTGACTTTTACATGAGCTTTTAGGCAGTAATCGACTAATTCATTTTTACGTTCAATAGAAATATTTGCTACCGCAATTACAATTTCATGAACATGATATTTCTCGAGGATATCATCTAGATTATAACCTGCATCGTAAATTGGGGCTCCATTTAGCACCTTACCGACTTTTTTAAGGTCATCGTCAATAAACCCAATCACTCTCATTCTGGCATTTGGATCAGCATCTATTACTTGCTTAGTAATGATCCCATATTGACCTGCACCAAAAATCATCACGTTCTTTCTATGACGAACAGCATCACGATAATAGGCAAAAAGATTCTTCACTAAAACGCGATAAGAAAAAAGAATAAGTACCGCTAAAATAAAACTAATTATTAAAACTGATAATGGAATAATAACACTACCCGTGTACCAGTAATTAAGATAACTTACAATAGCTATTAAAATGGAACCAATAAAAGTTGTGTAGGAAATTCTAAGACCATCTTCAATTGAAGTGTAGCGAATAATACCCGCATAGCTTTGCGTAATAAATATTGCAATCAAATGACAAATTAAAAAAAGAACCAAGCCCTCAGTGAATTTGAAAGCTATGACTTCTTCAAAATTGAAATTAAACCTCAATAAATAGGCAAAAACAATAGCAGACATCAACAACACTAAGTCAATCAATAAAATGATCCACCTAGGCAAAAAGCTGATATCGTTTATTTTCTTAATCATCTAACCACAAATATAACCTATTTAATATTTTTTTATAATAATTTAAGTAATTATTTCAAGAAGTTCTTTATTTTTTCGACTACCATCGATTTTTGTTCGTTGGTTAGCGAGGAACTAGAAGGCAAGCACAGGCCTCTTTCAAACAATTCCTCCGATACTCCTGACAGATAAGCTTTACAATCTTTAAAGATCGGTTGAAGGTGCATTGGCTTCCATAAGGGTCTGGTTTCAATATTGAATTTCTCTAGCTCTTGTCTTAAATCTTCAGGGTTGTTACTCAAATTTTCATTAAATAAAACACAAGTTAACCATCTATTACTGTAGGCGCCTTTAGGTTCTTTTAAAAACTCAAATCCTACTGGATTCAGTTCCTTAAAATAAAAATCATGATTTGCCCTTCTGTTCTCTACCCATTTATCCAGTACCTTCATTTGACCTCTTCCGATTCCTGCTGCTATGTTGCTCATTCGATAATTATAGCCAATTTCGGAATGCTGATAATAAGGAGCTGCATCTCTAGCCTGTGTAGCCAAAAATCGCGCTTTATCAATCCAATCTTTGTTTTGCGATACTAGAGCACCGCCCCCTGAAGTAGTAATTATTTTATTGCCATTAAATGAATAAACACCAAAATCGCCAAATGTTCCTAAAGGTTTGTCATTTAATTTAGCCCCTAAGGCTTCAGCAGCATCCTCAATTAAGGGAATTTCATATTTCTCTGAAATTGCTTTTACTTCCTCAATTTTCCCTGGCATTCCGTAAAGATGGACAAATATGATAGCTTTCGGTTTCTTACCTTTTGCCATATATTCTTTGATGGCTTTTTCTAAAAGCACAGGATCCATATTCCATGTTTCCTTTTCACTATCAATCAGAACGGGTTCAGCTTGTTGATAAACGATAGGATTTATAGTTGCGGAGAATGTGAAGCTAGACGCCATCACAACATCATCATTTTTCACTCCTAATAATATTAACGCCAAGTGAATTGCAGCAGTGCCAGAACTTAAAGCTGCTGCATATGGAATATTGTTATATTCCTGAATATCTGCTTCAAAACCATTAACGTTTGGACCTAAGGGTGCTATCCAATTTTCATTAAAAGCATGTTGTATAAATTCAACTTCTTCTCCTCCCATATGGGGAGCTGATAAAAATATTCTTTCATTCATGGCTCTATATATCTCCTAATTGAGGCCTTAAAACAATTTCTTCTACTACCGTTCTGTCCGATAAAGCATAGGCTGACCACACAGATTCAGCGACATCTTCTGCTTTCATAAATCTTTCATGAGGTAAATCTACCCCTTCCCAACTTGCAGTGAAGGTAGCACCAGGTAGTACGGAAGTAACTCTTATACCCTCACCTTTTAATTCTTCTCTAAGGCATTTTGTAAATCCTTGCATGGCATATTTAGTTATACTGTAAGAACCACCACTTGAATATGCTGTGATTCCAGCTATGCTACTCATAGAGAAAATATGTCCCTGTTTATGAGGCAACATTGAAGGCAACAAAGCCCTTGTCAGGTGATATGCTGAGAATAAATTTGTATTCATCATCATTTCCAAATTTCCGTCTGGTTCATCTTGAATGCTTCCCGGAAGGAAAATACCGGTATTATTAATTAAAACATCAACTCTTGGCGTGGTGCTTAAAACAAAATCTGCAAAAGTTGCAATGTCTTCTCTTTTCGATAAGTCTGCTGCTTTCACATGCACCTTATTGTTATATGATTTTTCTATTTCCTCTTTCAGAACTTCTAAATCAGCTTTATTTCTAGCGCAAGTAATGACATCAAATCCTTTTTCCGCAAACCGGAGCACTAAGGCTCTTCCAATACCTTTTGTACCTCCAGTAATTACTATAAATTTATTCATTTTAAAATTGAATTATCTTTGGTTTGAAAATACGAAACTAAACAATAATCTTGTAGTTCTACAAACTTACGAAATTCATTAGCGTATTGGATTAGAATAATCATCCGCATAACCTCAAAATCCAATTATCTGTAAAGAATTGAAACAACTTTTATTGTAAAGAAAATTTTCATGCTAACTTTAAATTTGAAGATACAAGAAACAACAACCTTATGAAGTCTATAGGTGCCTATTTTATATTTTTAGGAAGTATGTTTGTAAGGCGAGAGTCCTTTTCATCCTATTTCAAGCTCACCATTAATGAATGTATTTCCATAGGCTGGAATTCCATATTAATCGTTGCTATTACCTCAACATTTATGGGTGCTGTTACGACCGTCCAAACTGCTTATAATTTAGTAAGCCCACTAATTCAAAATTATGTGGTAGCTCAGGTTACTAGGGAAATGGTTGTTTTAGAACTAGCACCTACCATTACTGCCATTGTTATTGCGGGAAAAGTTGGATCTAGCATAGCGGGTGGATTAGGCACTATGAGAATTACTGAACAGATAGATGCCCTAGAAGTGATGGGAGTAAATGCTTCGTCTTATTTAGTCTTACCTAAAATTGTAGCCGCCATGATTATGTACCCACTTCTGGTCGTCATAGCAGGATTTTTAGCCCTATACGGAGGGTATATTGCCGGCACGCTTACAGGTATATTGACGGAGACAGAATATGTTTACGGAATTAGAATAGATTTTAATCCCTTTACAGTCCAGTTTGCTCTTATAAAATCATTAGTATTTGCATTTTTAATCGCTTCTATCTCAGCTTTTCAAGGTTTTTTCACCACTGGAGGAGCACTTGAGGTAGGTCAATCCAGTACAAGTGCTGTAACAAAAAGCTGTATTGCAGTATTGTTAGCTGATTATATTTTAGCAGAATTATTATTAAACTAAGAAATGATTGAAATCAAAAATATATCCAAGTCTTTCAATGATAATCATGTTTTACAAGATATTTCAGGAACCTTTGAGAGAGGTATCACCAATTTAATCATTGGTGCTAGTGGCACTGGAAAAAGTGTACTGTTAAAATGCATTGTAGGCTTAGTAATCCCTGAAGCAGGCGAAGTTCTCTATGATGGCAGGGGTTTTTTGAAAGCCGATAAAGATGAAAAAGCACAGATGAGACGTGAAATTGGCATGCTTTTTCAGGGTGGTGCCCTATTTGACTCGAAAAATATAGAGGAAAACGTTATGTTCCCCTTGGACTTGCTTACGGATATGAAGAAAGACGAAAAGCTTGATCGCGTAAATAACGTATTGAGCAGAGTTGGTCTTGAAAACATTAACAAAAAAATGCCTTCTGAGATAAGTGGAGGTCAGAAGAAAAGAGTTGGAATAGCTCGAGCTATTGTAAATGATATCAACTACTTGTTCTGTGACGAACCGAATTCAGGACTTGACCCTAGAACCTCACTATTGATTGATGAATTAATTCAGGAAATTACTCATGAACTGAATGTCACTACTATTATGGTTACGCACGATATGAATTCCGTTATGGGAGTGGGAGAATACATTATGTATTTGTCAAAAGGTAAAAAAGTTTGGGAAGGAAATTCTGACAACATCCTAACGTCTGGTCAAGAAGATTTAGAAGACTTTATTTTTGCTAGTAAGTTTATGAAGAAGTTGAGGAAGACGCTGTAGCCCCCTAGCCCCCAAAGGGGGAAATTGGAGCCTTGTAATTCCTAAGGAAGGAAAAAAGTAGTATAGAAGGAAGTAGTGGGGCGATGGGTGTGGGGTGATTTAGAATAAGGCGGTTAATTGGACGCTGCCATTATGAATGGTCTTGCTGTCTTGGCTTTTTCTGCCTATATATTGTAAAATTAGATTTAGATCACCTATAATTTTTCTTCTTAGAGAGAGATTCCAAACATAGTTATCACCTGCCCTTAATCCTTCAAACATTTCAAATGCTAATGGACTTCTATTATCTCGCAATTCTGAATCTACACTAACATAACTGAATTTGCTTTCCAAGACACCATTTTTTGCTTGGATCAATTTATTGGAAAGCTCAATTGAATTAACTAATACTGCACCACCTGCGCTTTCATCAGCACTCAGTTTGTTTTCATTTCTATAGGCCAAACTCACTCTTAAATTTCTACCTCCTTGCCAACTAATTTTAGGATTTACCGAAGTCGTATTAAACTGATAATCTCTTTCTTCCACTACCTCGGAAAAAGAAGCATTAGAAGTTTGACGATAAGTTGTAGAAAAGTTCCAATCTTGAAATGCATTGAGGGAACCTGCCAGTAAGAATACAGATCTATCCATTCCTTCAAAACCTTCAATCATTAATTGTTTTCGATTGGAGTTAGACAAAGAAGCCTCTAGAAAAGCTATACCTCCCCTATTATACCAGAAATTAGATTTCCACATATTACGAGAAGACAGTACTTGATCACCATTATCAAATGAAAAAGGAGATATCCTGGATGCCCATTCTTCAAACGTATTTTTATTATCAAGATTGACATTAAAACTACCTGAAAATTTTTCTAGATATTGCATTAAATTTTCAGATTTGGCCCATGATTTGGGCAAATTCCATCTTAACTGATACTGCAAATTATTGATAAAAGCAGTTTGATAACTATCACCCATGGTCAAAACCTTCACATAATTTCTATCTCCGTATTCCGTTTCGTCCTCAAAAAATTCATTCAATTCTTGCTCACCATTTCCGTTTAAATCAGACCAAGAATGGGTTCCTAAACTTCGTGCTACCTCCATGAAAAAATAGCTCCTTTGCAAAACTCTTCCTGTCCCAGTCTGAAAGTTTAATTTTTGAATAATATTGCCGTCCCAAAAACTTGATTGCCAGTTCAATCCTCCTTGAAAATACTTTTCCGTTCTTGTTGAATCTATGGTAGTTTGTATTTCTCTTCTCAGCAAATTAAAGGCTAGTTGATTGTCTTCACCGTATCGAAATGAAGTTTGCAATTTCGTATTCTGTGCTTTTTCGAATTCACGGAATTCTCCTTCAATTGGTCTTTGATCTGCTCTAAATTCATGAGCAATTTTAAAATCCCAATGATTGGAGTCTGGCTTAGCAAGATAAAAACTATGACTATCAAAAAACTGAAAACTGCTAGCAATTTCATCCTTAATTTTGATTTGATGTTGCTCTGTCCTAAATGTATAGCCTGGTTGAATTTTATATTTTGCATAACTAAAGTCAGCAGTAGCTTTCTTCCAATCGGTTTGTGTTTCACCATGCTTGCTATTCATCATAAAGCCATTAAAGGCTATATTTAAATCTCCCCTATTCTGAAAGACTACACTGTGCTGAGCACCATTACCAAAATTTTCTTTATTCCGTAGCGCCACTTCATAACTAAAATTCTGCTTATCATTTTGGATAGAAGTTCCCAAACTTAACAGGTGCTCTTCCCCTGCTTGAAATGTTGCGGATTGTTCCATTCCCCAATTTCTATTGAATTCCATTTCTCGAAATGGTTGAACAGGAGAAAATGCAGAATCCAAATATTCATATTTAATGAAGTAGTCAATGGATGAGTTTTTGCCAAAACTCAAATCTTTAGCATCTGATTGATAACCAACAGAAAATGCATTGCCTGTCTGCTTTGTATTTTCTTGATTAAAGCGGTTGCTTACAAATTCGGAACCTGCATATTCAAAGCTTATTTTTGAATCGTCCTTTAAATTATAATTAAAGCCAAGATTTATGATGCGTTGATTCTGGGGTAATGCCACACGTTTTATTGGAGCATAATTTCCTTGGGGCACACCATCAATCGGTGCTACCCATTCATAGCTCACCCCATTTTCAGAGGAATTAGCGATACGGTAATCCCCATGATTCTCCCCTACCATGGTAAAACTCAACTGATAGTGAGCAATTTCAGGATTTTCCGAACGCTTGAAGATCTGATAAGTCTGACCATTAATAAGTGTATCAATTTGAGCATAGCGCTTTCTGCTTGAAGAATAACCAACGCTATCTGCAGAAGAAATTTCACCGTAAGTAGCACCTGCATCCAAATTTGACAATTCTTCAAAATCGCTTTTAGACAAGTCATTCATCTGATTCCCTGGCTTGTCGGATTGTTGGAAATAACCAATGTTAACATCCAAATTCCCAATAGATTGTTGATGTTGTAAGGTGGTTACATTTCTGCTATACTGTCGGTCAGAATACTCAAATTCAATTTGAATTCTACTGTATTTTGAAATGTAAATTTTGGAATTGAAAGTAAGTTCGGCTGCATTGTAATCAATGACATAATCATTTTCCAGCCCTCTATCTAAAAGCTTCCCATCAAGAAATACTTTTTCTGATCCTGCTAAGAGAAAAATAAAGGGTTCATTTTGTGGCCCGTCTATTCTGTAAGGACCTAAAACTCCTTCGAGAGGCTGAATGGATTGGATTCCTGTTTTGCTTCTTGCAAATGAGGTAACAGCTTGAGTTTTGGAATCAGTTGAGTCAAAAGACAATTTAGTAGAAGATATAGCCAAGCCCTGAACTTGTCTATTAAACCTCAAAAAGTTTAAGTCGCGATTGGATTGGATATCCAAATCACCTGCTTCCATTCCCCAGTTTTCATGAATAAGCTGAAAATTTACTCTATCAAAGTCCTGAAGTCGCTGTGTATTTCCTTCTGGCTCAAAAGGCATTTGTTGATCAGTCATTCTGGCTTGAAGCTGCAAATCTTCAGAAATATTTCCTGAAATGGTCAAATCCATTACTGAATGCATCATGGCAGATTGTTGCCCCCCACCAGAAACTGACCGCATATACGCCCCATCAATCTGAATCCCTCCTAAGCCTAGTAATTCTTGAGTAGATCGATTCTTTTCTTCTTGAACCTGAATATTGTTGGTAAAGCGAGCGGTACTATCATACCATTCCTCTGGAACAGCAGACTTAACTAATTCAGTCTCTTTAAGAACATAATTAAAGCAAACCCTAAAAAATTCCCCTTCTTGACATTCATTTATCTTAAGAACATTATCAAAAATTTCATAGCCTAACTCTTCACCTGCTATATTATTAATTTGGATTGTAGAGGAGATTATCAAAATGGAATCAGGTATTTGATAACTGGTATACTCCGTTTCAAAGCAATTTGATTGGGCATAAAGAAACTTTGGACTTATAAATAAGACCAGAATACTAATAACCACAACTCTAAAAACATACTTCAAAATCAATCCAATCTTTTCAATTCTATGAAAAAGGTAGTTCCTTTATTAACTTCTGTTTCAAACCAAATATCACCCCCTGCATGTTCAATTCCTCTTTTAGCCACAGCCAATCCGATTCCAGAACCATTAGATTTTGTTGTAAAGTTAGGCAAAAAAACTTTGTTATAATTATCTTCAGGTATACCTAACCCATTATCGGTAATTGAAATTCTAATTTTCCCCTCCAAAAGCTCAATTTTAATTTTAATGGTAATAGCCTGACTTCCATCACCACTCTGGATAGCATTAATCAACATATTGTTGAAAGTACGCTCCATTATTTTCGGATCTGCCAATACATACAGATCTTCATCAGGCAAATCCAATTTGATTTCTGCATTTTCTGCTTGAAAGAAATCAACTACTTTTTTCAGCGTATCGCTTATACAAACCCTTTCATTTTCGGGAATTGGCATTTTAGCAAATGCTGAAAAAGAAGTAGCAATATCACTTAAATTCTCTATTTGCGATAGTATACTATGAATTTTTTCAGAAGCCTCTGGCATAGGACTATCTGCTCGTTGTATTTTCATTTCCAAATGTTGCAAAGAAAGCTTCATAGGAGTAAGCGGATTTTTAATTTCATGTGCCACCTGCTGTGCCATTTCGCGCCATGCAGATTCTTTTTCTGTTTTACTCAAGGCCTGTCTACTTCTCTCCAGTTTCAAGAGCATTTGATTATATTCCTTGATTAATAAGCCAATTTCATCATCAACTTGCCAACTTATAGGTTTATTCTCTGCAGATAAGTTCACTTGGGATAGTTTTTGTTTTAGCAGGTTCAATGGAGTTGTTAAGATTTTTGTTGCTGCATATGCTAAAAAGATGAAGATAATGAATGATGCCACGAAAATATTGAATACATTATTCAGCAAATCAGTAAGCAGGAGATCATACTCTTTATTAGACTTAAAAAAGGGACTTCCCAAAATGGCTAAAAGCTCACCCGAATTGTAAGACCTGATTCCGACATAAGCTGATTGATAATTTAGGCTTCCAATTTTTTCCTCCAAGGTTATCATTTTTTGTCCGCTTTGATAAATGGAAGCATAGGCTTGCGGGTTGATTCTATTGGACAATAAGTTTTTATCAAAGACCTGAGGCTGACTAGTAGCGGACAATTGCCCATTTAAATCATACAAATTAATATCCGTATTAATGATCTTCGTAATGGTGGCCAACTCATTATTTAAAGTTGTTTTATCCACTAAACCATTTTCGTACTTCATTAACAAAGGGGTCAGCTGACCAGCCACTCTGTTGGTACTTTCTTCGTATTCAGTCACTATATCCTTTAAAAAAGTAGCGTTCACAAAACCAATCGTAGAAATACTTACCGATAGTAAAGGAATTAAAAAGGCAAGCGAAAAATAGAGCTGAATTTTAGCGCTTAGTCCAATTGACCTTGTCTTCCAATACAGTTTAAAGAATTGATAAACCGATATAACAAAAACTAACACAAAACTGATTACAAAGAAAAAAGATATATTGGAGAAGAAGCGATACCAGAACACATCTTTCTTACTAAATATCAACTTTTCATTATTATTGATTACTACACTGAAATTAATATTCTGCTCTTCCTGAATATTGAGCAAGGTTTTATCCTTGGTAATTTCATGGTTGACCACATTAGGAAAATTTAGATTTCCTACACTGTAGGATAATGTGTCGTTATTATAAAGAGCATAATCGTACGGGATATCAATGAGAGATGATACATAACGGTTTTTGACTAGCAACTCAGGAAAAACATTATCAGGACGGATTTTCTTAGGTTTGAACTCCAAAACAATTTTAGCGAACACAAAATCATAATGCTTTATTTCATAAACATAAATGTATTTTCTTAGCAGTTGGTTTCCTTCATTGTAACTCACCAGATATAAATTGATATCCCCTCTTTTATTACGTTCATTCATTTGCTGAATGGGATAAGAGGAAGACATTGGCAAAGTAGAACTTGGAAAAATTGGGTTTCCTTCGGCATCAAAAATCCTTACAGATTTTTCATATTTTTCAAAATAATCATTGAGATAATACTGCTCAATCTTATCGACTATAGTTTTATAGGGAGTAAGTGGCATTAGAAACTGCCTTTTGATATAGGCATCCTTTTGTAAACTTTGATCCAACTGCACGAGCATATATTCAGCCAACACATCATTTCCATTCATTATTCTGTCAGCCAAAACACTCCTTTGGCTAGTTTCCTTTTGTTTTTCCAATTCATAAACAGAGGAAGCACTAATTGCAGAGATGCCGATAATTAAAATAAATAGATAAATAAAACTTAGAAATTTTAGGGATTCAAGTGCCCCACCTAAATTAGTTAAATACACTATGATATTCACTAGAAAAACAATGCCCGCCATCCAAAAAATCACAACACCGAAACTGAAAGCCATTAAAGAAAAGAGACCGAAAGCGGTAATTTGAAATCCTAGAAATTCTATAAAGTTGGTCTTGAATTGATTATTAAGATGATGCACTAATCTAAAAACCTCAAAAACCAAATATCCAAAAAGCAATACTACAGTATAGGACAGTATTTCTAAAAAATTGAATTCAATCGATTGAGTGCTATCCAGGCCCCAATTAGAATGTATATAAATCAGATAAATAAAATAATAAATACCTAAAGTGACTAAATAGGCACCCAAATTGAGCAATAAGCACAGCCAATTAGGAAGCAATCTCTTCTCGTTTGAGAGAAAGTCATTCAACCTTCGGATTGAGAAAAACCCGATTAGAAAGAAGAGAATACTATTGATGATTAAATTTCCAAGAGAAGGGTTGAAATCAGAAGAGGCAAAATATTTAGGGTCGAATAGTTCTAAATCGGTTGAATGAAAGGGGAAATCGAAGTATTCCATCAGTCCCCAAATTGAAGCAATGCCTATTATGAAAACTGCAATTTTTGACCAAAACCCTTTCCTATTAGAAGCAAATTGCCAGAGCAAGTATAGCAGTAAAACAACTAAAATAGATTCTAAAGTGATAATTAGATAATGAAAATTAGGTAGATAATTTTCAAAATCTTCTGCAAAAGAAATATGGAAAATTGGCTTGCCTTCTAAATCCTTTAAAGCAAAGGACTCTTCTTGTTCCGTTTGATGAAGTTGAATACCAGAGGAAGGTAAAATCTCAGTATTAAATGAGGACTGAATATATTCATTATTGACATCATAATATTCAAATAATGGAATTACGGTCACCAAGATGATATCAGAATTTTTGGATTTACTATTCAACTCTAAAAATTGACCAGCATCGTCCTTTACAAAATGCCAACCTTCTTTACGATACTTTCTTATTAATGGAGTGTAGTGCTCATCAGACCAATATACCAGCCCGTAATTTTTGAACAAATAGAAAGGGTAAGTGCTATTTAACTGATTGAGTGATTGAAAATCTAATGCTTTACTTTGAACAAAATATTCAACTAATGCTTGCCGGTCCTTTTCAACAGCTTTAAATTCTTTATCCAATTTTCGTTGGGTGTGAGCAATAAAATTTTCTTTATCCAACTCTTGAGAATGGTAATACCACCTCAAACCAGAGATTGAAATCACTAAGAAAATTAATATGCTAAGTAGTAGAGGTTTCCTCACAGTTATTATTAAAATTTTAAAGCATCAATATAGCAATAATCGTACTGTAGTTTAAAAGAATGGATTTGATTTAATCTTTTTTCTGCTTTAGAGAAAAATAATCAGCCTCTCTATAATCTCCTCAAAAGCCCCCTTTAATTACCCGAAAGGGGAAAGACGCACGGATCAATATTAGAAGAAAAGAAAATAGTTATGGTGTGAAACTTGGAATTCCGTGCTGTTCACCCGGCAGCTGCCAGGAGCGAAGGCAGTATTCTAATAGCTTAGCAAAAGCTGACAATATATTACCTAGCAATCTAGAATAAGTTTAAAAAGTATTAATCCTCAATATTCCCAATCGTTATTTTTAACTTTGCACTCTATGAAAAAATTAAGGATCGTATATATGGGCACGCCTGATTTTGCAGTGCCTTCATTGGAAATATTAGTTGAGAATAATTATGATATTGTTGCGGTTATCACTGCTCCTGATAAGCCCAAAGGGAGAGGTCAAAAATTATCGCAATCACCCGTAAAAGAATATGCTTTATCAGTTGGACTCCCTGTTTTACAACCTACAAATCTAAAAGATCCTGAATTTCAGAAAGAATTGAAATCTTTGAATGCTAATTTACAGATCGTTGTGGCTTTTAGGATGTTGCCAGAAGCGGTCTGGTCAATGCCAGAAATAGGGACTTTCAATTTGCATGCTTCACTTCTTCCGCAATACAGAGGTGCTGCCCCTATCCATTGGGCGGTTATGAATGGTGAAACAGAAACAGGCTTGACTACCTTTTTCCTTAAACATGAAATTGATACAGGAAGCGTTATTTTACAAGAAAAAGAAGCTATCTCTCCTAACGATACAACTGGTGAGGTCTACAGTAGGTTAATGAAAAAAGGAGCGGGCTTAGTTTTAAAAACGGTAAAAGCCATAGAGAATGAAGACTATGACCTCACTGCTCAAGATGAAAACCAAGAGTTAAAGCATGCACCTAAGCTATTCAAAGAAAACACTGAGCTAGATTGGAATGAACCAGCTGAAAAACTATATAATTATGTAAGAGGATTAAATCCTTTTCCCACAGCTTGGGCAATAATTAATGACAAAAAATATAAAATCCATCAAAGTTCAATTATTGACGCCAATAAATCTGGCGAAATTGGAAAGATCAACACAGATCACAAAAGTTATCTTCATATCCAATGTAAACCGGGCATTTTAGCATTAAAAGTGATTCAACCTGAGGGAAAAAAAAGAATGGGAATCGCTGACTTTTTTAGGGGGAATGATATTTGAGTTCAATAAAAACTATCCCTGAACCCTATTCACCATCAACTCAGCTGTAATTTGAGAAGTATTCTCCGCTCCCAGCATTTCTTTTAGCTGCTTGTAATCTTTTAAAATGGATTCCGTGTTTTCTCCACCGGGTAAAATTTTCTCAAATTCATTTTTGAGATTTGATGGATTAAATTCATCTTGAATCAATTCTCTGACCGCTTCTTTATCTAGTATCAAATTTACTAAGGAAATAAACTCTACTTTCACCACTCTTTTTGCAATGGCAAAGGAAATTTTACCCGTTTTATACACCACCACTTGGGGTACTTCAAAAAGAGCAGTTTCTAAAGTAGCTGTTCCGGAAGTAACTAAAGCTGCTTTGGAATGAGACAGTAAATCATAGGTTTGATCGAAAATCAAATCTACATTTTCAATTTGTTGCCATCCATCATAAAGTTCTGTTTCTAGGTTAGACACGCCTGCTATAACAAAATGTTCCTCAGGAAAATCTACAGCAATGCCTTGTAGGTTTTCCATCATAGCCCTAACCTCCTGTTTACGGCTGCCAGGCAAAACGGCAATTACATCTTGTCCCTTGTACTGAAAATCTTTGTTTGGCTTATAGGCCTTAATGGCATCTAGTAAGGGATTTCCAACATAATCTACCTCAAAATCGAATTTTCGATAGAACTCCTTTTCAAAAGGCAGAATTACATACATATAATCTACAAACCTCTTGATTTTATAAGCTCTTTTTTGATTCCAAGCCCAGATTTTGGGAGAGATATAATAGTGAACAGGGATATTATGTTGGGAAGCAAATTTTGCAATTCTAAGATTAAAGCCTGCATAATCAATCAAGATCAATGCATCTGGTTGAAAGGACAATATATCTTCTTTACAAAAATTAATTTTCTTTTTGATGGCCTTAAGATGAACAAGTACTTCCCAAAAACCCATATATGCCATCTCACGATAATGGACTACTAGCTCACCACCAGCATTTCGCATCTCTTCTCCTCCCCAACATCTGACTTCAGCTTGAGAATCTGTAGCTTTCAAAGCTTTGATTAAGTTACCTCCATGCAGATCGCCTGAACGTTCCCCCGCAATTATATAATATTTCATGTTTCTAGGATTTGCAGTTCAAAGCTAAGATAATTGCTTTTGAATTCATTAGGGTTTTCCCAAATAGCCTTTTTCGTAAGCCATTTTTATCATGTGGGACACATTTTTAGCTTCAAATTTCTGCAACAGCAGTTTTCGGTATGACATTACGCTATTAGTAGCTAAATTCATTTTTTCAGATATTTCGCCAGAGGTATCACCTTCACTTAAATATTTTAGCATCTTCCTTTCAGTAGCCGATAGCTTTATCCCTGGTTCTGGCTCATGCCTCATTTTTATAGCAACCTTTTCCATTACATCCTGAGAAAAATAAGTTTTCCCTTCCAGGATTCTATGAATAGCGGAGATTATTTCTTTTTCACCTATATTCTTTAAGACATATCCATCCACTCCTATATCAAGAGCATTTTGAATGTAGCCTTCTCTATCAAACATCGACAAGATTAATACTTTAACTTTAGGATATGTTTTTTTAAGGATTTGAGTTGTTTCAATTCCATCCAAAACGGGCATGTTCAAATCCATCACTATAACATCAGCAGGATTTATTGCCATCATTTCTAAAACCTCTCTGCCATTTTGAGCAGTTCCCAACATTTCAAAATCAGCTTGCTTTGCCAGAATTGATGCCATTCCATTTGCTAAAATCTCATGGTCATCTGCAATTATCAATTTAATTGGGTTTGGTTTATCAATCATATTCAAATCTAAAATTATTCGAGTTGAGAAACAACGCTGATAAAAATATAAATTTGCAACTGGAAAGAAGTGAAAGTATGATCAAATAAATAAAACTATTCGATAATACTTAAAACAATCCCCAATAAAAATAATAATATATGCTATTAAACACTAAACCGATTCGGCTCCAACTCTTGTAATATCATTATTAATATTATCTGACTCAACCAACCCATCACGCATCCTGATAATTCTATGAGCATATTGGGCTATATCATCTTCGTGCGTCACCATAACAATTGTATTTCCTTGATCGTGCAACATCTGGAACAACTCCATGATCTCATAGGATGTTTTCGTGTCTAGGTTACCCGTTGGTTCATCGGCCAATATGATACTTGGGTTATTAACCAAAGCTCTTGCAATAGCGACTCTTTGACGCTGACCACCTGAAAGTTCGTTAGGTTTATGATAGGCTCTATCGGCAAGCCCTACGCTTCCTAATACTTCCAACGCTCTTTCTTCCCTTTGCGATTTACTAAAACCTGCATAAACTAAAGGTAATGCTACGTTTTCAAGTGATGATTGTCTGGGTAATAAATTAAAGGTTTGAAATACGAAGCCGATTTCTTTATTTCTTATTTCGGCTAGATCATTTTCTGAAGTTTCGCTTACATTTTGACCTGCTAATTCATAGGTACCTCTTGTTGGAGTATCAAGACAACCAATTATATTCATTAAAGTAGATTTGCCAGAACCTGATGGTCCCATGAAAGCTACATATTCACCTTTATCAATATTAATAGTAACTGATTTGAGGGCTTCCACCGTTTCAGTTCCCATTTTATAGATTTTGGCTATATCTTTTGTTTGAATTACAGAGTTTCCCATTAGATATTATATTGACAGTTTTTTTGAAATTTAAGTTGTTGTTAAGTGTAGTGCAACTATATTTTGATAAACGGAAATTACCAAGGTATTTCGTCCATTTCTTTAGCTATTTCTTGATATTTTTCCGAGAATTCCGTCCATTCTTCCGTGCTCAATAAACTTCCTAATTCTTCATAAGCATCTTCAGCGTATGAAACTAAATTCAATCGCAAGGCCTGAAGTGTATAAGATTTTAAAATCTCAACACTATTCGGATTTAAACGACTTGCCTCCACTAAAATTTCATAAGCCTTTTCCATTTCATCTTTTCCATTTAAATATTGACTTGCAAAAAGAACTCCAACTTCGAAAAATGCATTTTGTCTTCCAAATGCCACTATCAGCTCTTCTGCCTTATCCTGATTGCCCTTTTCAATTTCGAGAAAGGACTTCCACAAGAATTTATAGTTATAGGGATAAACAGAAAGAGTGGACTTTTCAACCAATTGCACCAACTCTTGATCATTAGAAAGTGCGGCCAAAGCTGCAATCAAATTATTTTGATAAATAAGTAAACCTTCCTCTTCAGCGGGAATATTAAGACTAGTTAATGCTTCTTTTGCATCAGCATAATTACCATTTATAATATCATCCTCTGATTCTTTCAAACTAAATAAAGCAAAGAATGGAGAGTCCTTTATGTGATTTTTAATGGAGTCCTTTTCATTCGGCTGCAAAGAAGGATTTGTTCTTAACCACAGATAAAGAAAACTATCTGGAAGCTTTTGAGTGTTTCCTTGAAGGAATTGATATAAAGGATCTTTATCGAGATAGCTCTCTGCAATTGATTCAGTTTCAACTTGTTTATTGTAAACTTGAGCCGCCTCATACAATCTTTCATCCAAAATAAGGGCGATGGCTTCATAAGTTTTCGCCTTACTCATTTTCAAATTAGCTGCTTTTCTAAAATGCTCTGCCGCTTTCGCATAAGCTTGCTGATCTAGCAGCCATAACCCATGAACCAAATAGTAAAATCCAGCATCAGAAATATCTGCATTTTCAAGAGAATAGATATAGCTGTAAGCTTCATTGATTCTTGCTGAATAATTCAAGCGAGAAGAAACAGCATAATTTAACGACTTAGCAAAATCTTCATTTTCTGATAGTTTGGTTAAGCCAAGAATAGTATCTGTCTCAAACTCTTGATTATTTAGTGTTTTATTAAGTGTGTAATTAAAAATGAAAGAGAAATCATTATAGGTTAAAGCTTTAGGGATTTTTTCAGAATTCAAACTAATGCTATCAATAAATTCTCGCTTTCTGTTAGCTAAAGCTAAATAATTAGCTTGATATGCTACTGGCTTATTATTTAGTGAGGCTTGTTCAGGCAAGTCTTCATCAATTGAATTTTTTGCAAAAAGCCCTAAACGATTTACTGAAGCAATTTCTGACACCTGCTTGGAGGTAGAAGTCCTTTCTGCTGCATCAAAATATATGAAGGCAGAATCCGTCTTGTTCAGTCTTTCATAAACTAAACCCTTCATATTAAGCAAATACCCATTATCGGGAAAGTCTTTTTGAGCATCTTCCAATGTAAATAAGGCTTCAAAAATTAAACTAGCATTCAATTGAGCCTGAGCTCTGTTAATGTATGCTTGAACACTTGGACGCTTAAAATTTGCTTGTTTAAAATAAGCAGATGCTTCAACCCAATTTTTATCTTTATATTCTATCTGTCCAATTTTGAAATTATGCTTGTGAGAAGTGGAAGCATATTGCCTTGCGATTTTATAAGTTGTTTCTGCCTTTTCATCTTCTTCTATGTATTCGTAATAATCTGCCAAGCCATTGTAATAACCGGAAATTGCTTGATAATATGGCAAATAAGACACGCGGAGAACTAACACCACTACAATCCCAAATCCAACAAAGCGCACTAAATTATAAGGAATATTAACTGGCCGAAATACTACAGGATAAACACTATGACCAGCGTTAAGAAGGCCCACAAAATTATAGAGTACATAAAAGAAAAATAAAACACCAAAGCCTAAATGAGAGAAAATGATGGTATCTTCAAAGGTATCCATTAAAGGATCGTTCCCATTTTTGAATACCCAAGCCAGAACTGAAAAAGTCAAAATACCTAAGACTAAGTAAACATAACCACCGAGCGGACGAAAACTGAGTTGATTCCCAATCAACTCACTCCTCTTTTTATATCCCCAAATACCTAAAACCGCTGATATTCCTAATAACACGAATTCATTGATATAGACTATGTTCCAGTCAATTAGATTATCATTTTTAGCAAATGTTAAGCCTACATATACCAAGTAAAGCATAGATAGTACGATAAAATGAATCAGGTTAGAGCTACCGTCACTATTTTTCTTTGCTGCTAAAATATAGAGGATGTGCAGTATAATCTCATATGCAACATTAAAAATGAAGATAATTGATAAGATGACTGGCACTATTATTCCGTGATGAGCCATGAAAACAACCGGGGCTTCAACAGGTGATCCTAAAATGACAAGCAACAGCAAGGCTATTAAAATCAATGCAAAAGCTAACCAACGTTGAAACAAGCCTGCATCTTCTTTAAATGCATGAAAATAGTAGCCAACTGCTAAAATTAATCCAACAAATATGAAAGTGAACATCTGGTTATCCACTCCTAATATTTCCAAATACGGCAGCTTGAGTGTGATTAACCAGATTACAAAAACCGATTGAAAAATAATAAACCACCATCGACTCAAATATGTAGAAGCAGTCATCAGTATTGAAAAGCAGCAAAACACAATAGCAATCAATAAATACGTACCACTAAGTTCAAAGCCTGACTCCAATGCTAAAAACCCCTGAAAAATTACATAATTACGTGCCGGTATAGGTAATTCAAATATAAAATCCTGAACATTCTGGAGAGATAATTCAATACTTTGCGTCTTTCGAACCACATCCATTGGAGCAGACAAATCATTGCTATTGCTTTGATTATAAAAACTGTAAGCAACCGATAAAAGAAAAATAAAAAGGAGCACCTGGTAAATGCCCCTGTATCTTAATTTCCAATCCTTCCAAAAATCTAATCTAGCCATAGGTTTATTCTATTACTTTTGGTACTCTGAAATACTCTTGGTCTTTCTTAGGCGCATTCTTAAGTCCTTTCTCACGAGACAGATGTTCTTTTATCTTATCTTCGCGCATTTGATTGATTTCAAAAGACATTGCTTGCAGAGGTTCCACATTATCAGTATCCAATTCCTGTAATTTCTCAACGAATGAAAGCATGTTGTTCATATCTTTCAACATCTTTTCTTCTGATTTCTCATCAAACTCCAAACGAGCAAGGTGAGCAATTTTTTCCAAGGTCTCTTTATTGATACTCATCTAATGATATTTCTTTAATTCTTTAGCTATCACTTTAAAAACCTTTTCTTTTAAGGAAGGCACATCATCCATAGTGAGCCCTTCAGTTGAAATGGGTTGGTGATAAATCATCCTCATCTTCTTCCTGCTAATTAGAGGAATTTTTTCATCCGGTAAAATTATCCAATTATCCGGAAGAGTCACAGGCACAAGTGGAATTTGTTTAGTAATTGCCGCACGAAAAGCTCCATCTTTAAAACGGGTCATTTCGGGGATATTCCTTGACATAATACCTCCTTCAGGAAACATTACTAAGGAACGTTCATTGCCCATTTTCTCAAGTGCCTGTTGCAAAGATTTATAACGTCCCTTTAAGCTTTTTCGATTGACTGTAACATGCAATTTTTTGAACATAAAGCCAAATAACGGCACCTTTGCTAATGAACTTTTGCCAACATAAACCACGGAATGGGGAGCAAAACCAAAACTCACTATGTCCAACAATGAAAAGTGGTTGGCACAAAAAACATATTGAAGTCTAGGATTAAGGTTTTCCAATCCACAAATTTCAGTTTTAATGCCCACCAAAAACAAGGCTACTGAAGCCCAGAACTTATTGAGGTAATAACAATGCTTATGCCATGCGGGCACTAAAATAATAATCAAGAAAAAAGGAAATAACAGCAGAAAAAGACCAATGAATACAATGGCACACCAGAGTGTGTATATTTGCTTAAAAAAATGCTGCATTATTTAAATCCTAAAAATTGCAAATGACAAATGAACTAAAAAAGAAGGAATTTTCCATTACTCGGGATTAAAGTGAGCGAGATTTATAAAGCCACGTCACTGTGGTTTACTTTTCTAAAATGACAAAAATTGAATTCATAAAAGACAGTAAAACTAAATGATTTTCAGCTAAAAGAAAATATGGAAGCCTTCCTTTAAGATATTTTTTATCCTAATAGCTTCAACAAGCAAAAAAGGCACCCGCTAGAAGCGGATGCCTTTTCAATTTATCTTCGAATATGGAATATTATTCTAACTCAAATCTGTCTAGATTCATCACCTTATCCCAAGCTTTCACGAAATCTTTTACAAATTTCTCCTTAGTATCATTTTGGGCATAAACTTCTGAAATGGCTCTCAACTGAGAGTTAGAACCAAATACAAGGTCAACTCTTGTAGCTGTCCATTTCTTCTCGCCTGTTTTTCTATCTTTTGCCTCAAAGATATCATCTTCTTTGGCTGGTGCCCACTCGGTATTGATATCCGTAATATTCACAAAGAAATCGTTGGTCAATTTACCTGGCGTTTTCGTTAAAACCCCATGCTTTGAATTATTATAATTTGCATCCAAAGCTCTCAAACCTCCAATCAAAACCGTCATTTCAGGAGCACTTAGCTCTAGCAACTGTGCTTTGTCTATTAACATTTCTTCATCCGGAACGGTGAATGCAGTTCTTCTGTAGTTTCTAAAACCATCTGCTTCAGGCTTCAACCACTCGAAAGATTCCACATCCGTTAAGTCCTGAGTAGTATCGGCACGACCTGGAGTAAATGGTACTTCTACGCTATGTCCTGCATCTTTAGCTGCTTTCTCTATGGCTGCACAACCACCTAATACTATTAAATCGGCCAACGAAACTTTCTTATTTCCAGACTGCGCATCATTGAATTTCTTCTGAATATCAGTCAATGCATTCAATACTTTTGATAATTGAGCAGGCTGATTCACTTCCCAATCCTTTTGAGGAGTTAAAGCGATTCTGGCACCATTAGCACCACCTTTTTTATCTGAACCTCTGAAAGTTGAAGCAGAAGACCAAGCCGTATAAACCAATTCAGAAACTGAAAGACCCGTTTCTAAAATTTGAGCTTTTAGCTCTTTTACATCCTGCCTATTAATGATTTCATAATCAACTGCAGGAATTGGATCTTGCCAATCTAAATCTTCCTTAGGAACTTCAGGTCCTAGGTATCGAACTTTCGGCCCCATATCTCTATGAGTTAATTTAAACCAAGCTCTAGCAAAAGCATCTGCAAATTCCTCTGGGTTTTTATGGAAATGTTCTGATATCTTACGGTAATCAGGATCTACCTTCATGGCCATATCTGCAGTAGTCATCATAATGCCTACTTTAATCGATGCATCTTCCGCATCAGGCGCTTTATCTTTATCCGCTATGTTTTTCGGCACCCATTGATGCGCTCCAGCAGGACTTTTCGATAATTCCCAATCATATCCAAAAAGAACATCAAAATAACTCATATCCCATTGTGTAGGAGTTGGCGTCCAAGCACCCTCTAATCCACTAGTAATAGTATCTCTTCCTTTACCGCTTTTATGACTACTGATCCAACCGAGGCCCATTTGCTCGATTGGTGCAGCTTCCGGCTCAGGTCCCACTAAAGCTGCATCTCCAGCACCATGAGTTTTACCAAATGTATGTCCACCTGCTGTTAAAGCAACGGTTTCATAATCATTCATTGCCATACGCTTGAAAGTCTCACGGATGTCATAAGCTGATTTTTGAGGATCAGGATTACCATCTGGACCTTCAGGGTTAACGTAAATCAATCCCATTTGCACTGCTGCTAAAGGATCTTCCAAATCTCTTTCACCTGAGTAGCGATTGTTGCCTAGCCAAGTATCTTCTGCACCCCAATAAATGTCTTCTTCAGGTTGGAAAATATCTTCACGACCTCCACCAAAACCGAATGTTTTGAATCCCATTGATTCTAAAGCTACATTTCCTGTCAGAATAAATAAATCTGCCCAGGAAACGCTATTTCCATATTTTTGCTTGATAGGCCAAAGCAGTCTTCTAGCTTTATCCAAGTTACCGTTGTCTGGCCAGCTATTCACAGGTGCAAATCGTTGATTTCCTGTGCCTGCGCCACCACGACCATCACCTGTTCTATAGGTACCTGCACTATGCCACGCCATCCGGATCATGAAAGGTCCGTAATGTCCATAATCAGCTGGCCACCAATCTTGTGAAGTGGTCAATACTTTCTCAATATCTATTTTTAGTTCTTTAAGATTTACTTTTTTAAACGCTTCAGCATAATCAAAATCTTCTCCTAAGGGATTTGATTTGGAAGAATGTTGATGTAAAATCCCAAGATTTAACTGGTTGGGCCACCAATCTTTATTCATAGAGCCATTACCACCAATTTTAGTATTACCGCCATGCATTACGGGACACTTTCCTACGTCTCCCAGATTACTCATATGTTCCATAGTTGAAAAATTTTATTTTTGATTTCAGTTAGTAAGTTACGAATTTATATCAATACTTTTTATCTATAGTTTTTATATCGATATAGATAAAAGCTATAATTAGAGATTACAAATAAGACCTCCGTAATTCTTCTTAAGATAGAGAATAGTAGCTGCATTTAAAAGTATAAAATCATCATAAAACCATTTTTAGCTTTAATGATGATTTTAGTCATAGTAAGTGCCAATCAAGAAAACGAATCATCGATTTTTCTTCTATAAATCCAACAAGACTACTTTTCAATTGTGTACGTTCTCAGCAAATGGGATAAGTGCCATGATCATGGCATGTTCATAGTAAGCCTTTCTATCAATTTCGCCATTGGTCAAAATCCCAACAGCACCATCTTTTTGCTTAGAGTTTGACCGACCAAAATATTGATCATCGGCTTCCCCAAGCTCGACTCCTTCCCTTACCATTTTGGCAATAGGTTCGGGTAAATAAAAAACTGCCGTTTGTGCTTGACTTAATTTTTCTTTTGTAAGAACAACCATCCAAGCAAAAGCTTGCATGCCAAATTCATCATCATGAATTCCTCCTTCGATGCCAACCCAATAATCAGCATTTGGATATTTAATTTTAGCATTATTTGCTCGGTTATAAGCGCCTTCTTGAGTTTCATTATGCGTCATCGGTTGGTCGCTAACATCAGAAGGAACGGACATCCCTTCATATTCGAAAGATTGTTCTCTGAATTTTCTTTGAAAAGCTGCTTTGGTAGCTGCGATTTTAACCGGGTTTTTGGAGGCTATGATTACTTTTAATGGCATAGGTAGAAACTGTGAAATTTGAATCGCCTAAATATAAGAAAAGCCAGACTTTTCTGCCTGGCTTTTCAAATTGGAATTCATATTAAACTTTTATTGATAGATTAAATCAAACCTATCCAACTTCATGACCTTATCCCATGCTGCCACGAAATCATTCACAAACATTTCTTTTGAATCAGCTTAAGCATAAACTTCAGCTAAAGCTCTTAATTCAGAATGAGAACCGAAAACTAAATCTGCTCTTGTAGCTGTATATTTTTGTTCACCTGAGCTTCTGTCTTTACCTATAAATTGTTCTTTAGTATCATCAGTTGGCTCCCAAACTGTACTCATATCCAAAAGATTAACAAAGAACTCATTAGTCAATAGGTCTTTTTTGTCAGAGAAAATTCCATGTTTAGAACCATCATAATTAGCATCAAGCGCTCTCATTCCACCTACTAAAACAGTCATTTCAGGAGGAGTTAAAGTCAATAATTGGGCTTTATCCACCAATAATTCTTCAGTAGAAATAGTGTATCTGGTTTTAAGATAATTTCTAAAGCCATCTGCTATTGGTTCCAGTAAGTTCATAGATTCTACATCCACTTGATCTTGTTTAGCATCCATTCTACCTGGAGTGAATGGTACTTTTACACTATATCCAGCATTTTTAGCGGCTTGCTCTATTCCGGCTGCACCACCTAAAACAATCATATCAGCCATTGATATTTTTCTACTGCCTGATGTTTTATGAAATTCTTCTTGAATACCTCTATAGATTTCCAACACCTTTTGCAATTGAGATGGGTTGTTTACTTTCCAATCTTTCATAGGCGACAATTGAATATGCGCACCATTTGCTCCACCTCTTCTATCAGAGTCTCTGTAAGTAGATGCAGAAGCCCAAGCAGTTGAAACTACTTCACTGATAGACAGATCAGAATTTAAAATTTGAGTTTTTAGCTTGGTAATATCATCAGCGTTTACTAAAGGATGATCAACTGCAGGAATTGGATCTTGCCAGATGAAATCTTGTTTTGGCACTTCAGGTCCTAAATAAGTTGAATTAGGTCCCATATCTCTATGAGTCAATTTAAACCAAGCCTTTGCAAATGCATCATTGAATAAGGCAGGGTTCTCTAAAAATTTACGAGAGATTTTAGCATAAGCAGGATCTTCTCTTAAAGATAAATCAGTAGTAAACATAGTTGGTTTAAGCTTTTTAGTAGAATCAAAAGCATCTGGTACCATTACTTTAGGATCTTTAGCCACCCACTGATGAGCTCCTGCAGGACTTTTGGTTAATTCCCATTCATTTTCAAATAAACTCATTAAATAACCATGACTCCATTTTGCTGGAGTATTAGTCCATGTAACTTCTAAGCCAGAAGTGATCGCATCTTTTCCTTTACCTGATTTGTAAGAGCTTTTCCATCCAAAGCCTTGTTCTTCCATATCTGCCCCAGCAGGTGCTTTCCCTACATTATCTGCTGGCCCTGCTCCGTGCGCTTTTCCTAGCGTATGCCCTCCTGCTATCAAAGCCACAGTTTCTTCATCATTCATTCCCATTCTACCAAATGTTTCTCTGATATCATGTGCTGCTGCTATTGGATCAGGATTTCCATTTGGTCCTTCTGGATTCACATAAATCAAGCCCATTTGAACCGCTGCCAAGGGATCTTCTAATTCCCTATCTCCTGAATACCGGTCCCTATCACTCAACCATTTTTCCTCAGAACCCCAGTAAACATCTAGTTCTGGTTCGTAAACATCTTCTCTTCCCCCTGCAAAACCTATGGTTTTAAAGCCCATATCTTCTAAAGCCACATTACCAGTTAAGATCATCAAATCCGCCCAGGAAATTTTGTTACCATACTTTTGTTTCACTGGCCACATTAATCTTCTGGCTTTATCAAGGTTTGCGTTATCAGGCCAGCTATTGATAGGTGCAAATCTTTGCTGTCCTGATCTAGAGCCACCTCTTCCGTCTCCAGTTCTATAGGTTCCGGCACTGTGCCAGGCCATACGAATCATGAAAGGTCCGTAATGTCCATAATCTGCCGGCCACCATTCCTTTGAATCTTTCAGCGTTTTGGCAATATCCTCTTTCAAAGTAGCATAATCAACACTTCTAAAAGCCTCTTTGTAATCAAAATCCTTATTTAATGGATCAGACATTTCAGAATTTTGTCTCAAAATGCTTAAATCCAATCTGTTTGGCCACCAATCAGTTAATTGACTTGCCTTCATTGCTGATTGGCTTCTTTTTGTAGCACCAGAATAACCGTCTGCTTCTGCTGTTTTAGTCTCCTCATTTCCGCAGGCTGTCAAAATCAAGCCGACAACGAAAACTATTAATATTGTGCTAATTCTTTTCATAGTTTTATCATTTAAAAAATTATTGTCAAAGCAAATATAGATTTAATATTATATGTATCAACATTCAATAATGTCGATTCTATAAATATAGATATAGATAAAATCAATAATATTAACAGGAGAAGAAATCCTAAAAGTAATTTTCACTGCTTCGTTGCCAGAATTCTTATCACATTTGCTTTCCCATTATGAAAATCACCTTCAGATAAATATGTTTCCAAACTTTCCATTGTTTCGATTTCTAAATCTTTAAAATCTTCTCTTAAAAGATCTTCCGTATAAAGCAATTCGATATTTTTTGGCCCACCTGATTCATTACTGAGTTGTTTGGGATTGAAGGCTTACAAAATAAGTTTTCCTCCTGGCTTCAGCCATTTTACTGCTTTCTGATGAGCAATTTTTCTTAATTCAGCAGGGAAATGAGCATAAATGAGTGCTACCACATCTGCTGAATTTTCTTTGAATTCCTTTTCGTGAATATCAGCAACTTCATAATGTGGACTTACTCTTTCCTGTTTGGCTAAAGCGACAGCTTTTTCCTTAGCTGAAGAACTATAATCAAAAGCACTAACCTGCCACCCTAATTTGGCTGCAAAAACAGCATTTCTACCTTCTCCGTCACAGGGCAAAATAATTTTACCTATTGGTAAATTTTCTAATTCTTCACGAAGAAATTCATTGGGTTCCGTACCATAAATGAATTCATTTTTCGCATACCTTTCATTCCAAAATTCTTTCATTGATGAGATTTTTAGAATCTAGATCCTAGAATCAAGACTTATCTAGGTGCTAGACTCTAGGTTCTAAAACTATTTTTTCGGAATATCGCAATTTCCATTAGCACAGCTACCTCCACCGCAGCCTTGATTGAACAAAGCTAAAAAGCTGAAGACTGCGCCTATACTTCCTGCCAATATATCGGGCTCAGTTATCCCTACGAACACTAGATATAGACCTATTGCCAACCTAAGCCAGCGCATAAAAGTCCAGGGAGTATGTAAAATAGTTTTATTCATGCTATTTTTCTATTGAGTGAAGTCCAAGCCCCACCATTATACACTTTTTCATAGCCCTTTGATTTTAAAATACTCTTGGCAGTGCCGCTTCTCATTCCCGAAGCACAGCAAGTAATTATAGGCTTATCTTTACTTTTCAATTTGGATAAATTAGAGGAAATGCTATCTACAGGAATATTCAAAGCATTTTTGATATGCCCTCCTTGAAATTCTCCTTTTGTTCTCACATCTAAAATGATAGCTCCTTCATCTGCCAATGCTTTCCAGTCCACAGCTGGGCCTAATCCGAATAATTTTCTTAAGAAACTCATAAGGCCATTGCATAATTTTCTGCTGCAAACCAAGAACCTCCATTATGGCAATCAATTCCTTTTGATTGTAAAATTTGTTGTGCCATTCCACTTCTGTTTCCTGAAGCGCAGCACAAAATAATTTCTCCCTCTATTTTCGCAATTTCTTCAGCTCTAGCTTCTACTTCATTTAAAGGGATATTGAGTGCATCTTGTGCATGTCCCATTGCAAATTCTCCTTCTGACCTTACGTCAATTATTGTTCTATTTGAATCTTTCATTTATCTCTTTTTTTTGAATCACAATGCTAAGTAACGGACTTTCAACGGATAGGATGGTAACAGAAGTTACAAAGAAAGAAACTTATGGAAAGCTTTTTTTCTTTTTGGTATTCCAGTACTACCGAATTATGCAAATTTAACAATTGCAGAGATTTACCAGTACCTTTGAAATTTTAAAGGATCCAACTCCCATTCATGATTCAGAGATTGAAAAATAAAATGAACTTCCGATGCCTGGAGTAGATTCAACCCATATTCGACCATTATGCAATTCCACAACTTTCTTACAATGAGCTAATCCAATTCCTGCTCCTTCATATTCTTCTTTGGTATGCAGACGTTCAAAAATACTGAATATCTTTTCCTTATATTTAGGATCAATTCCAATACCATTATCTTCAACTTTGAAAGTCCATCCGTTTTCATGACTTGCAGAAATATTGATGATTGGGCTAGTTTCGGCTTTACTGAATTTGATTCCATTGCTTATAAGATTTTGGAAGAGCATTCTCAATTCAGCCTCCAATCCCAAAAGTACTGGTAAATCAGTGGTATTAATAATGGTATTAGTTTCTTTTATGACTACAGCCAAATCTTCTTTAATGACTTCAATTATTTCATTGCAATCAATTTCTTTTTTCATTTTACCCTTTCCAATATTGCTATAGTCCAACAAAGCGTCAATTAAATCTTTTAGTCGAATTGAGGCTTGAGATATATAATCAATAATCTTATCAGACTCCGCATCTAGCTTACCTTTATATTTGATTTCAAGAATTTGCACAAGACTTGAAATCGTCCGTAAAGGCTCTTTCAAATCATGAGAGGCCATATAAGCAAATCGACTTAATTCTTGATTTTTAATTTCGAGCTCATTTTTCGCCTTCTCCAGTTCCGTTACATTTCTTAGCATCACATAAACGTAATGAGGTTTGATGAAATGCACGGAGCATTCGTAAATTCCTGCCACCATATGATTAGAATACTCTACCAACCCCAGATCGACATTTCCTCCCTCAGCAGCTACCTTTCTATAAGTTTCAATCACTGCTAAACCTCCCTCGTGTTCGTAAGCTTCGGGGGCAACTTCCATAATTCGTTTGCCAAAAACCTCCTCTCGATTCTTCCTCATTTCATACAAAATGACATTATTCATGTACACATATCTTACACTTTCTATATCATCTAAATCGGGAACATGAAAAATGCCCACCCCGGTTGGTAAACCGTCAAAGGTTTTTGTCAGGATATCTGAAGTCAATAAGTCTTTCATATCTAATCTTAGTTAATTTCACTTTACATTTCAGATTATGGACCGAGATTGAGCTTTTTTAAATTTTGAATGTTCAGATTGGTTCGTTTAAAGTTGTATTCTCTGAAGATAAGGTTTTTTATACGTATATACAAAGACGATTTAGTCAGAATACCCTTCATTTATCAACCTAGATAGAAAGTGCATCTGAAGATTCAGCATAAGTTAATATACAACGTCTTACCTCCTTTAGAAATAAGGTGCATGCCATCGCCTTACTTCAATATATGATTTCAGCATGAAATGACTTGCCTATTATTTCAAAGAATTCATAGGCCTAGTGTATTTTTCTGCTCTACTCATTTACCCAAACTGAATTTTACTGTATATTTGCAAAATACAAAAAGCACTTTTCGATGATTCAAAGAATTCAAACCATATTTTTATTAATTGTAGGATTAGCTATGTTGGTATTTTTATTTGCTCCTTTATGGCAAAAAGTCGATACCAATTCAGGTGCATCTTACACTTTAACCGCTTTTTACTTAGAAACCGTCACTTCTCCTGAAGAAGGCGTGAAAAATGAATTTATGCCTTATGTTATCCCTGGAATCCTGGGGCTTCTGTCTGTTTGCATAGCTTTTATTTCTATTGGAATGTACAAAAAGAGAATGCGTCAAATCATGTTATCAACGCTGAACTCTCTTTTAATCGGTACCGCTTTAGGGCTTTCGGCATACTGGTCAACTCAGGCTGAGGGTGAATTATTAGCAGGTATTCAGGGATCTTACAGCTATGGATTATTTTTGCCTGCCATTGCTTTGGTATTTAATTCACTGGCAGTCCGCTTCATCAGAAAAGATGAAAGATTGGTAAGGTCTATGGATAGAATACGGTAATTTTAAGTGATCATTATTCAATAATTGATTTCTTTCAGGATTTATTTAAAACCATGATCAGTTATTGAATTCTGCTTATTTTATGTCGATTTCATTTTTATACTATTGGCACTTAGAATGCTTTTTTATAAAAAGTTAACCCTCCAAGCCAAAAGTTAATAATTCGGTTTAAGTGCCCAAGAAAATTATTAGTACATTTGATTTTGATACCATTACCATTTATGAAGAGCACAAAAAAGTATATACTACTCAAAATCATAGCATTACTACTCTTATCTTCATGGACTCAGGCGCAAAATATTCAAATTTACGATAGCACCTATACCATCGACAACACCAAGTATTTGGCAAAATATGAATATTATATAAGTGAAGAAGACACAATCTATAATGGCGAATTCAGCCTCTCTCAGCAATTTGAAAATAGAGAAGATATTTATGAATACTTGTCGCTTGAAGGATATTTTATCGAAAATCGAGCAGATGAAACCTGGAAATTAAAAGAAGGATCTTTCGAACCGACCGGTGATGGCTATTATAAAGACTATACTTACTCCTATGATGTAAACGGTCATGAATTTATGGCAATTGGAAATTTTATTGTAGGTGAAAAAACTGGCGTTTGGGAACTTTATGATTGGCAAATCCGCAATTCCAAAATATCAGACACTACACTAACAGCAAGCATAAATTTTGAGAAAGGTAAAGCCAAAGGTGAATTTCGTTTAAGCATTGAAAATAATATTTTAGAAGGTGAAATAGGAGAAAATGAATTGACCCAAGGAACTTGGTCATTCTATAAGGTGTCGCATTCTGGAGAAAAAGAATTAATAAAGGAATGGATATTTGATGAGAACAGCATTGTGGCTATGCACTTATACAGGAATGAAGAAGTGCAGAAAATAATAATTGAAAAACCAATCTCAGCAGATCTATTAACAGAAAACCTTTTGCTTGATCATAAATTTCTAGAGATAATTGATTTAAAAGCCAAAATCTATAATGAACAGTTATTAAAAAAATACAAGGAGGAGGATAAAATAAGTAATTTATATTTTACTTTACTGGAAAATTTAGACCTGGTAGACCAAAGCTTCTCCCCTATCACCAAAAGCAATATTAAGCCCGAAATCAAAAGCAAACTACAAGCAGCTCCTATTACTGAAAAAGAACTGGCTTTATTGCAGAAAGTGAAAGAGAAATTTGAGACGAATCAAGAAAAAGCCCAGTCCATATTAAGCAATCCACAATTTAATATTGCCAGCGTTTCCACCAATAAAGTGGCTGAAGCTAAAAACGTATTGGAAGATATTAATGATTTCATTCTAATACCAACTCAGGAAATCCTAGCACTGCATGAGAACGAACAATTGAAATTTTTTGAACGAGATAAATTGATTCAATATAAAATTGATTTAAGGGATAAATCTGCTATCAATAGTATTTTTAATAGTGATACATTATCACAAGATTATGAATTCCAATCTCAATTAAACTTTTCAAATAATCAAAGCAACTTATTCAGACTTTTTGCTCTAATGAATGCAATAGAGGTAGAATTGATTTTGATAAAAGAGCATTTACACGAATATCTTCAAGAAATTCAAGAAGAAGAGAAATTGGTGGAGTTAGAAAATGCAATGTTGGCTAAATACGAAAAAACCAACTATTTAGCTGACTCTTTAATTACAGGTGAGCATGATAATTTCGCTGGAATTGATGTCGCAAAAGCTATCGTAGATTTTACAGATGCACAGCTTGCTTTCTACTCCAACTTGACTACTATCGAGGAGAAAACTCGTGCTATAGAACCCCTTATTCAATGTTTTAATAGAACTGAAGAGTTAATTTACACTATAAACAAAGCACCTGAAAGCATTTATAAAATCAATGAGGCCTATACAAAAGAAGTATTTAATCCATACACTTTCACCAATATGGAAGAGAAATCAAAACCTTCCATTTACAAGGCTTTCAATAAATTATTGTTACCTGGCATATTTCAAAATATGCAAAATCTAAGCTGCGATAACATAAGGGCTTACCAAGCCAATTTTAAAGTTTTATATGATGAAATGATTGATGTTCTTAATGAGGAAAACACCAATAGAAAAGAACGAAAAGTAAAAAGGACTAACACGGCTAAAGAAGCAGCGGAAGTATTAGATATGGAATTAAGCTTTTGATGGTATGAGAAAACTTTTACTAATTATATTATTAGGTGCTTATTTCAATATTTCAGCTCAGGAACTAGAAGCAGATTTTGAAGATTTAAGTACAAATTTATGGCTTAGTTCCTACAATAAATTTAGGATAGCCGACAAGCTCTATTGGGCTGGTGAAATGCACTATAGAAGAGTGGGCAGTGCAGCCACTACGCCATTTGTTGACCGAATGGCACAAGTATACAATAGGCACGGCTTAAACTATGTTGTGTCTCCCAACTTCAATTTCACTGTTGGTGGTGTTTTACGTCTAAACTTCACCCCCCAACCTGGCAATGCAGAATACGATCCTATTTATATTGAACCAAGGATTTGGCATCAATATCTATTTGTACTACCCTTTCCAAAATTTATGTTATACAATAGAATCAGGATTGAGCATAGATGGAAAAGAGGAAGCAGAACCACCCAAGACGAATTCAAATTTGGTAACCGCTGGCGGTATAATTTCTATATGAAAATCCCTCTAAACGGGAATAAGTTAAAGCCAGGAACTTTTTATGTTTCTCCTAGCGTAGAACTGATTATGCAAAGCGGGAAAAATGTAGTAGGTAGCTTCGTTGAAGACTTAAGACTCTATGGAAACCTAGGCTATATTGCAAGTCCAAGGGTTTCAAGTTCTTTAGGATTGATGTACACGACCGGACAAAACATTAATGACCCTACCTTATACAGAAGAAGATTAATTATTAGATTGAGTACATATATTTCTTTAGATTTCAGAAAAGAAGAACAAAAAATACCAACCATTAAATTTTCAGATTAACCCGATATGGATAAACTCAAAAAAATATCGCTCTTTGTTTCGCCCATTATTATTGTAGGTTGTTTGGTAGCTATTTTCTTCCTTAGCAAAAGAAAAAACCACTTTAAGAAAGAAGCTCAAACCAAAACCGAACAACTGGAGAATTTAGTGCAACAAAGTGCATTATACCGTCAAAAATCCAAAGCAGATGAATTTTTTATTACTGGGAAATATGATGAGGCTATGGAAATTTACCTTGAAATAGCTGATTCAATTGACAATAACAGTTTTTTAAAGAGTAGAAAAGCTACTATAGCCCGATTTAATTCATTGCGATCGGAACTTGATAGCACGCAAAATATGAGCAGTTCACAAATGGCAAGTATGGAGCGAGAAATGGATAATAAAATTGGTGAGGTAGAAAAAGAGTACCAGGAAAAAATGGAGAATTTACAAAACAGATTCGATAAAGATCTGTCCTCCCTAAAAAATACCATAGCTCAAAAGGAAAGACAGATTCAAAATAAAGCTGAATTGGGCCGATTGACTTTTTATAATGCCAACGGCACTAAAATCGCTTATTTCGGAGAAGTGAAATTTGGAAAGGCAAACGGTGAAGGTGTTGGTCATTACAGTTCCAACAGTGTATATGATGGTGATTGGAAGAATAATATGAAACATGGAAAAGGAACCTATAAATGGGTAGATGGTCATAAATATGTAGGAGAATACCAAAATGACAAAAGAGAAGGAACTGGTACTTATTATTGGAATACGGGTGAAAAATATGTAGGCGAATGGAAAAATGATAAAAGAAATGGTCAAGGTACGCTTTACGATAAAGATGGAAATGTGAAGCTAGATGGCCAATGGAAAAATGATGAATTAGTGCAGTAAAGCTTAATTAATAATTATTAATTAGTAATTATCAATTACTCCTCACTTTTAATCATATTTAATACTTTTTCCATCTTAACCTTCCCATATAGCTGAAAGACCAAGGAATATGGAAGCTCAGCATTTTCAGCAAAATTGTTTTCATAGGATTGCAGCGGGACAAAGCTGTAATTAAACCTTCCACCTATTGTATAATTTTCATCAAAGTCGTATTCCAATCCAAATAGGGTGGCATAATCCATCGTACTTACTCGACCTTTTAGGCTTTCTTTATGCTCTTGATTACCTGTTGAATATTTATAACTACCACCTAAGAAAATAGAGGGTTGAATACCCAAATTGACTGTAAATTTTTCAGAGATCATAACGCCAAACATTATGGCGAAATCAAAATAATATAGATTGATATTATTAATGTTTTCGCTATCCCAATTCCATGAACCTTTTTGAGTAATTAAAGCCTCCATTTGAACAAAAAGCTTTTCTGTGGCTCCAAATTTTTTATAAGCACCTAATTGTAAGCCAGGCTTTAAGCTACTATTTCCTTGACCATTTATAGTGGAAACCACCAGCCCCCCTTTCAGCCCATAATCCTGTGCATTCAATTCATCAGGAAATTGAATAGCCCAAAAAGAAATCAGGACAGTAAAAATTAAAAAACCTTTTAATCTCATATCTAAAAAATATCTTATATTCAATTAACTTAAATGAATAATTTACCCGACTCAAAATCAGTGCAAATCTATAAACTATTGTTGAGCAAATACCTTTTTCAATATATCATTTATCCTTGCTGAAGGATTTTCTCGGATATCTTTTTCTTTCAAAGCTACTTTTTGAAACATGCCGTCCAAGGCACGTTCCGTAACAAATGTGGCTAAATCCTTCTCATTAATAGGATCAAGTTTCAGGGCATTGATAATATCATTCTTTTCTACTTCATTATAGGTTTTCACAAAACTGCTATACAATTGCTCACTGCTTCTATTATAGACAATTGGATCATCCAAAACATTCTTTATATCAGGTTTGAAAGCATTAACCAATTGATTAAAAGTCTTACTTCGTAAATAAGAAGTGGCTGCATTGTCATCCCCTTTCAATATGTCAAATCCATCTTGTACCGTCATAGATGTGATGGCATCTACAAAAATGGGCTTGGCTTTTATCACAGCCTTTTCAGCAGCACGGTTCAAACTGACTACCATATCGGCTTCAATATCTTTAATCAATTCATCATAAACTTTTCTACCAGCTGAAGTGGATTTCAATTGAGCAATAGCAGATTGTAGTTCAGAGGGCAATAAAATTTTTACTGCTTCATCTCTCAAATAGCCATTTGTAGCTGCTAATTGATCAACTCCTGCTTTTGTGCCCACCTCTAAAGCAGATTTCAATCCTTGAATTACTTCCCGCTCAGTCAATTGTCCCGTTTGGGTTGGATCAAGATCGTAATCTTTAGCAACTTGCTTTAAAGTTTCACAAGAATTAAAGATTATAGTACAAAAAATGGCAAAGAAAATTAGGGGTATCCGGTTCATAGTATGATAAATTTTCAGTTCATGCAATTTACAGATTTTTTTTCTGCCAAGCTGACAGCTAATGCAGATTAAATTACGACTGGAATAAGAATTGAGGATTGGCAAGAGATAAAACAAAACAGTAACTAAAATGCAAGAGAAAGGTAGTATTTCGATCCATTCGGAAAATATTTTCCCAATAATTAAGAAATTTTTATACTCTGACCATGAGGTATTCCTTCGTGAGTTGGTTTCCAATGCAGTTGATGCCACTCAGAAAATCAAAAGTCTGGGTACCCTAGGTGAATATGATGGTGATTTGGGTGATTTAAGCATCGAAATTAAAATTGATAAAAAGAAAAAGACTTTGCATGTCATCGATAAAGGGATCGGTATGACTGGCGAGGAAATCAAAAAATACATTAACCAAATCGCCTTTTCTGGCGCCACTGAATTTGTGGAGAAATATAAGGAAAAAGGAGAAGGATCAGGTATCATTGGGCACTTCGGTTTAGGTTTCTATTCTGCCTTTATGGTGGCAGACAAAGTAGAGATCAAATCTTTATCAAGAGAGAAAGATGCCACTCCTGCCCACTGGGTTTGTGATGGAAGTACTGAGTTTGAATTAACTGACGGTGATAAAAAAGAAAGAGGTTCTGAAATCATCTTACACATTAATAAAGATTCTGAGGAATTTTTAGAAGAACACAGAGTCAATGAAATCTTGACCAAATATTGCAAGTTCTTGCCTGTACCTATCATCTTTGGTGAAGAGGAAGAGACTATTAAAGAAGGTGAGGGAGATGATGCAAAAGAGAAGAAGATAACAAAACCTAAAGTTATCAATAACACTACTCCCCTATGGACAAAAGCTCCAGCTGATCTATCAGACGAAGAATATAAAAACTTCTATAAAGAGCTTTATCCATTTAGTGAAGAACCATTATTCTGGATTCATTTAAATGTTGATTATCCGTTCAATTTGACAGGAATTTTATACTTCCCTAAAATCAAGAATGACTTTGATATTCAGAAAAATAAAATTCAATTGTACTCTCGTCAGGTATTCATTACTGATGAGGTGAAAGATGTGGTACCAGAGTTCTTGATGTTAATGCACGGAGTAATTGACTCTCCTGATATTCCGTTGAACGTATCGAGAAGTTATTTGCAGTCCGACAGCAATGTAAAGAAAATCAACAACCACATTACCAAGAAAGTGGCTGATAAGTTAGCTGAGCTTTACAAAAATGATAGAAAATCATTCGAAGAAAAGTGGGAAAGCATTGGCTTATTTGTGAAGTATGGTATGATGAGTGATGATAAGTTCTATGACAAAGCGAAAAAATTCTGCTTATTAAAAAGCATAGAGCAAGACAAATACTTCACTCTAGATGAGTATAAAGAAAGCATTGCTGGAAATCAAACCGATAAGGATGGAAATGTGAATATCCTATATGCCACTAATCCTGATAAGCAAGATGCGTATATCACATCTGCACAGAAAAAAGGCTATGATGTGGTTATATTAGACAGCCCAATAGATAGTCATTTCATTAATCAGCTTGAGCAGAAATTGGAGAAAACCAATATGAAGCGAGTAGATGCTGATATAGTGGATAAATTGATTGATAAGGACGAAAAAGCAGAAAGCGTATTGTCTGATGATGAAAAAGAGAAGCTGAAAAAAGTATTTGAAGAGGCTATCAATAATTCATCTATGACGGTGGCTGTAGAAGCTTTATCACCTGATGAATTGCCAGTTTCCCTAACCATGCCTGAGTTTATGCGCAGAATGAAGGATATGCAGCAAACCGGAGGCGGTATGCCTTTCATGGGCGGAATGCCAGATCAATATAATTTAACCATCAATGCTAATCATAAAATGGCTTCCAAAATATTGAAAGCTGGAAGCGAAGAAGAGCAAAAGAATATTGCCAAGCAGAATTATGATTTAGCGCTTCTTTCTCAAAACATGCTGAACGGTAAAGATTTAACCAACTTTATCAGCCGAAGCGTGGAGATGATGGAGAAATAATTACGAATTAGGAATTTGATAATTACGAATTAAGGTTCACCAATTCGTAATTCGTAATTGAAAATTTAATAATTATTATAGACAGCCCGGAATTTTCAATAACTTCGGGCTGTTTTCGTTTTGGATAATATGAAGAAATTCTTACTGATATCGACCTTATTTATTGGCTTGCCTCTTATTCTATTGGCTCAGGAAGAAGAAATCCCTCAAGATACTACAGAAACAGCTTCCGACACCGTGAGGAGAACCTTTCAGTTTCTGGATGGAGCACCTGTAACTATTGACCTGAATACAGAAGAAGAGGAGGAAGAAGAGGAAGAGGACAAAAAAAAGAAGGAAAAGAAAAAAAGAAATTTTTACTACGGTAAAAAGGTAAGGAAAAACTACACCTTGTCAGGTTATGGAAACAATGTCACCCGCGAACTTTTCAACTATCTTAAGAAAGAATATGTAGAACCCGATCCTTATGTAAGGGATTTCTATTGGTATGATTTCAAGAGAAAAGAAATTAGAAGTACCAAAAATGCAGACCCAAAATTTGCAGGGATTTTGCATGGACCTTATCAGAAAATAAAGGATGAGCAGGTGATAGAAAAGGGAATGTTCTGGAATGGGCTTAAACATGGAAGATGGATGCGTTATGATAATAATGGTATACTTCTGTATAAGCTCACCTATTTTAAAGGCTGGCCAATAGATTCCAAAATCACTTATTATGATGAAGAGAAAAGACAGCATGTGAAAGAAGTGATTCCGATTGAACATGGTGAAAAAGAAGGAACTTACCTTTATTTCCATAAAAATGGCCAAGTAGCCGTGCAAGGAGAATATCGGTTTGATGAAAAAGTAGGTCTATGGGCAGAATATTATGACCAAAGAAGACGAAGAAAAAAAACGATTCAATATGGTCGAGATCCATTCGACCAAGAATTTAAGCCTTACATCAATCAAGAGTGGAATGCTAAAGGTGACTTAGTATATGACCGCGACCAGTGGAACCGTAAATTTGCTTCCAAATGATTAAAAGTTTACTCCTCATTGGGCTTGGCGGTGGATTGGGAAGCATTGCCCGGTATAGCACCACAACGCTAGCTCAAAAATACTTATCCAGTTTCTTGCCTTACGGAACTCTCATTGCCAACCTATTAGGTTCATTTTTAATCGGGGTTTTGATAGCTTATTTAATAGAAAATCCCTCTCAAAACATCAAACTATTATTGGTTACGGGCTTTTGCGGTGGTTTCACTACCTTTTCAACCTTTTCATATGAGAATTTCAGCTATCTTCAAAATGGACAAGTAGGAATGTTTTTGTTGTACGGGATGGGTAGTTTAGCAGCGGGCTTGTTCTTTGTTTATTTAGGTTTTAGTTTTCTTAGAATATTTTAGTTTAGATCGAGTCTTCACATTCAGAACTGCAGTGTAGCTATCAATAAATCGGGCTTTCTGACTTCCAAATTACAATAGAACTTAAGTTGACAGCCCGGCTTTACTCTATTTTTTAAATAAATATATTCTAAACCTTTTCATTAAATAACACTAGATTTTTTTATCTTTATCATTGAAAACCTATGTTTAATAGAGTAAAATATAACTCTAATAGAAAAGTTACAATTGTTGAACCTTTGAAATGAATTGATATATGAAACGATTAAATTTAATTCTACTCCTATTGCTTACTGCAGCGAGTGCATTTGCTCAAATTAACTTTAAGCAAGTGCCTCCTCCAGCACCTGCTCCTCAAATCATTCCCGCATTCGAACCAACAGATGAAGGGGATATTGCTTATGCTGATGTAGACGGCATTAATGGACTGGATGTACTCATCACAGGAAGTAATAATGCTAATGATCCTATTGCCAAACTGTATATTAATGATGGCAACGGTAATTACACAGAAAAAACGGGGACACCATTTATAGGTGTTACGGAAAGTTCGGTAACTTTTGCGGACATTGATGGAAACGGAAGCCAGGATGTAGTGATATCAGGTCTTGATAATACTAGTCAACCGATCACTAAGCTTTATACTAATGACGGTGATGGAAATTTCACTGAAGATGCCACTGCAAATTTTGAGGGCGTTCGAGGTAGTGAAATTGCTTTTGCTGATTTAGATGGAGTAAATGGACCAGATTTACTAATATCAGGGCTTAATGCATCATCAGTCTTAATTACCAATCTTTACCTAAATGATGGTAGTGGTAGTTTTACTACAAAAAGTACAATTTTTAAAAAGATAACAAGAGGTTCGATCGCTTTTGCAGATGTGGATGGAGATAATGACTTAGATGTGGCCTTAAGTGGAAATGGTGTGCCTGCGGCATTCCCCAATCAAACTCCAGCAGAACGAACTGAAATATATTTGAATGATGGAAGTGCTAATTTCACATTACTGAGTGGTACTCCTTTTGAAGGATTATTAGATAGTGACCTTTCGTTTGAAGATGTTGATGATAATAACAGCCAAGATTTATTGATTTCAGGATCTAATAGCTCAAACCAACCCGTTACAAAACTATACATAAATGATGGGTCTGCTAGCTTTACGGAAAGCTCCGAAATTTTTGATGCACTGAAATTTAGTGCAGTGGCTTTTGCAGATGTAAATTCAGCAAATGGCCCAGATCTACTTATTTCAGGTACAAATTCAATAGGAGATGAAGTTACTAGACTCTATCTTAATGATGGGAGTGGTGGCTTTCCGGGGGGAAGCGGATCATTTACCAATATTTCAAATGGATCAGTAGCCTTTTTAGATATTGATGGAGATGCCAGCTTAGATTTAATAATTTCAGGGAAAAATTCATCCGGTAATCCAATCACTGAAATTTATGCAAATGATGGTACGGGAGTGTTGACACTTGCAAGTGGAACTCCTTTTGAAGGTGTTTTTAAAAGTGCTGCTGCTTTTGCTGATGTAGATAATGATGGCAACCAAGATGTAATCATCACCGGTGACGATAATGCCAACAACGGAATCGCTAAGCTGTATTCAAATGATGGGAGTAATAATTTCACTGAAGTTTCAGGGACTCCGTTTGCAGGAGTTGAAACCAGTGCAATTGCTTTTGCCAATGTAGATGGGGCAAATGGGCCAGATGTATTGATTTCCGGATTAGAACCTGGTTTCCCACAAGTATTCAGTACTAAACTTTATTTAAATGATGGCTCAGGAAACTTCGGAACTCCAACTTCTCTTACTGGATTAAATAATGGTTCTATAGCTTTCGCAGATATCCAAGAAGATAATAATAATGATTTAGATGTTGTCATCACGGGAGCAAATCCTAATGAATCACTTTTCCATGCAACAATATTATATACAAATAATGGTGATGGTACATACACAGAAGTTGCAGGAACTCCTTTTGAGGACGTAATAAATAGCTCCATTGCTTTTGCTGATATGGATGGTGAAAATGGCCCTGACCTTATAATTTCCGGAGAAAATTCCTCTGGAACTGCCGTTACAATTTTATATATCAATGACGGAAATGGGAGTTTTTCTGCATCAGGACAAACCTTTGATGGTGTAAAGAATGGTGCTATTGCTGTCGGAGATACAGATGGAGATGGTAGCCTTGATCTTCTGATTACAGGAAATAATGTAGCAAAACTCTACACAAATGATGGAACAGTCGGAAACCCTACATTCACAGAAGTTGCTGGAACGCCATTTTCAGCAGTCAACAATAGTGCTGCAAAAATTGCTGATATAGATGGAATAAACGGAAACGACATCATTATTTCAGGCGATGAAAGTGGTCAATTCACTACCAAATTATACGTCAATGATGGAAGTGGGAATTTTTCTGAAATAGCTAATTTACCGCTCACTGGTGTTTCTCAAGGCGACCTATCGCTAGCTGACACCGATAATGATGGACTTTTAGACATTTTAATTACAGGAAGAAACCAATCAGGTCGTAATATTTCATATTTGTATAAAAACTTAACTGATTTCGTTCCTCCTAGCATCACATCAGCGGCTACAGCTTCCGTGGACGAAAATGAAACCGCTAGTTTCTATACCGCCACAGCAGATGAAGAAGTTACTTTTACTTTGGGTGATTCTAAAGATGAAGCCTTTTTTAATATCTCTGCCGATGAAATCAGTTTTAAGACTGCACCAGACTTCGAAACTCCTCAAGATGCCAATAATGACAACATTTATCTTATTGATTTAATTGCAACAGATCAGGGAGGTAATGAAGTTACTCAAGAAGTCGCCATCACTGTGTTGGATGTGGATGAATCTGGCCCTACTATCACCTCTGCAGCAAGTGTTAGTGTAGAAGAAAATATCACGGGAACGGTTTATACTGCTACAGCTGATGTCTCCGCAACCTTTACTTTGGGAAATAGCAAAGATGAAGCACTATTCACTATATCAACAGATGCCATCAGTTTCAATGATTCTCCAGATTTTGAAGCCCCAGCGGATGCTAATGAAGATAATGTCTATGAATTAGATCTCATCGCTACCGATGGAGATGGGTTTGCCACAACTAAGGCTCTTACCATTACGGTCACGGATGTAGATGAATCTGGTCCTACCATCACCTCTGCGACAAGTGTTAGCGTGGAAGAAAATATTAATGAACCAGTTTATACCGCCACAGCTGATGTCACCGCCACCTTTACTTTAGGAAGCAGCAAAGATGAAAGTCTTTTCACTATCTCATCGGGTGTCATTAGCTTTAATTCTTCTCCAGATTTTGAAGCTCCGTCTGATGCCAATGAAGATAATGTCTATGAGCTAGATCTTACCGCCACAGGTGAAAATGACTTCAGCACTACTGCTGCTATTACCATTACGGTCACGGACGTAGATGAATCTGGACCTAGCATTACTTCTGCTGCAAGTGTTAGCGTAGAAGAAAATGTCACAGGAACAGTTTATACTGCTACAGCTGATGTCTCCGCTACCTTTACTTTAGGAAGCAGCAAAGATGAAGGTCTTTTCACTATCTCAACGGATGCCATTAGCTTTAATGCGGCTCCAGACTTTGAAACTCCGGCCGATGACAATGGAGATAATGTATATGAATTGGATCTTATCGCTACCGATGAAAATGACTTTAGCACAACCAAAGCGATTACTATTACAGTAACAGATATCGATGAATCTGGTCCTGTGATCACCTCTTCTGCAAGTGTTAGTGTAGAAGAGAATGTCACGGGAACAGTTTATACTGCTACAGCTGATGTCTCTGCTACTTTTACTTTAGGAAGCAGCAAAGATGAAAGTCTTTTCACTATCTCAACGGATGCCATCAGCTTTAATGCAGCTCCTGATTTTGAAACTCCGGCTGATGCCAATGAAGATAATGTCTATGAATTAGATCTTATAGCTACCGATGGAGATGGGTTTGCTACCACTAAGGCTATTAGCATTACGGTAACCGATATCGATGAATCTGGTCCGACCATCACCTCCGAAGCAAGTGCTAGTGTAGAAGAGAATGTCACAGGAACAGTTTATACTGCTACAGCTGATGTCTCTGCTACTTTTACCTTAGGAAACAGCAAAGATGAAAATCTTTTCACTATCTCAACAGATGCCATCAGCTTTAATGCAGCTCCTGATTTTGAAACTCCGGCTGATGCCAATGAAGATAATGTCTATGAATTAGATCTTATAGCTACCGATGGAGATGGGTTCACTTCCACTAAAGCTATTAGCATAACGGTAACCGATGTAGATGAATCTGGCCCTAGCATTACCTCTTCGGAAAGTGTTAGTGTAGAAGAAAATAGTAGCGGAACAGTGTATACTGCCACGGCTGACGTTACAGCTACCTTCGCCTTGGGAAGTGATAAAGATGAAGCTCTTTTCACTATCAGTACGGATGCCATTAGCTTTAATGCAGCTCCTGATTTTGAAGCTCCAGCTGATGCCAATGAAGATAATGTCTATGAATTAGATCTCATAGCCACTGATGAAAATGGGTTTAGTTCCACTACTGCTATAACGATAACAGTAACTGATGTAGAGGAAGAACCTCTTTCTATCGATTCTGAATTGCTTTCAAAAGTTTATCCAAACCCTGTTCAAAACACATTATTTATTCAACCCTTAACCATTCAAGCTGATGCAGAGATTTTCATTTACAATACTTCTGGAACGGTTATAGAACATATTAAATACGATGGTCAGGAGCAAAAAATAGATGTGTCTGAGTTTAACCCGGGTGTTTATGTTCTTATTATTAAGTCAAATACTAAGCAAATGCAGCTTAAATTCATAAAAGAATAGATCTCTTTAGCAAGGATAATTTCTACCTTCTATTGGTAGATACTTGAAAAAAAAGAGCGACTGAAAAGTCGCTCTTTTTTTATGCTTTATTTCAAGCTTAATTTTCTATATAATACCTGTATATATTTTTTGGTGATTTAACAGCATTATCATTTTGATGGACTATGAAATAAGCCCAAACTTCAAAAATCCTTTAGTAAACAATTTATGCAAGCCAGTCTTTTAACAAACTAGTTTGCACCACCTTTTTCTTCTTCCTCACTAATTTTTAGCCCTTTTAGGCGCTCCAGTTCTGCTTTAGCATCTTCATCATCAGGATTTAAAGAAATCAATTTTTCGTATGCTATAATTGCCTGAGGGTAATTTTCCATCTCAACTAATAATTCCCCATAACTTTTATATCCGTACCAGCTGCCAGGATGATAATAAGTATTAAATTGAAAGACCAATAAGGCTTCATTTTTCTTCCCAGCGGCTGATAGCACTTTACCTAAGGTATTGAATTCAGCAAAACGACCTACCTTATAATAAGCAGTTCTGTAAATATTATTGATGTCTTTATAGATCTCATCCATGCTCATGGTATCAAAAACCTGGAGGATATAATTTGCACCAGCGTAATTGGGAGCGGAAGGATAACCCAAAGCAATTTGTGCAACATCAGTAAAAAGGTCAGTGCTTGGTGACTCTACAATTCTGGCATATTCTTTTCCATCCTCTTTAAAAATAAAAGTAGGCACACGATGAATGTTCAAGCCTTCTTCTTCGCCATTTGGCCCTTGTTTGTAATCTTCTCCCGAGCCGTAAAGGGCTGTGAATTTCAGTTGATCTCTACTTAAGCCCATATCATCCCAAAGTTTTAAAAACTGAGGCACCCATTCCTGACTATCTCCACACCAGGTGCCTAAATAGATTTCTACCGAATCATCTTCTAGGTTTTCGATCCAATCATATTCCGTTTTTTCAAGCGCAAACCTTTCATAATTTGTATTAAACCAACTGGAATAGGTAGTATCTTCTTTTAAATAATCCACTGGGAATTCACCCCAGATATGTTTATCGCCTTCTTCCGTATTGTAAAATTGTATTTCTTGAGCTTTTATCGTACTGATGCTAATAATAGCGGTAACGGCAAAGGTTAATAGTTCTTTCATCTTTATTATAGTTTGAATAGTTTAAAATACTAAAGTAAAAAATCTTTTTAAGATATGACCAACAGTTAAATAAAGTGCCTTGAATAGAATCGTTCACCATTCCCACCCTTTGTTCAATAGGCCTTATGGAGTTTTTTTGAAATTCATATTGATTAATGGGAAGCCCCTTTTTCCTATCCTATTCCAGAGACCAATTTGCATTCCGTTCAGCTGGGCGGCACTATTGATAAGTCCAATTTGTAGGCCTTTACCATTATTTGTTTTATTAAGTATACCTGAAATCATAACTCCATTGAAGTGCTTGTATTTTCCTGCAATTGAAGTAATTGATACGCCATTCAATTTGTCCACATTATAGAAAAAGGCTGTCACATGAAGCCCCTGAATTGCAAACTGCTTGCCAAATTCAAAAAGACTAATGGATACTCCATTTAACTTATGTCTTATTAGTAGATCATCGTATGTTAAAGTATCAATATCAAAATTTTCTAGTAGCATTCTTGGATAAAAAGGAGCCATAATAAGAGACATTGCAGCAATATAAGCCTGAGGAAGGAAAACATTTGTATGTAAACCATTAATTCGAATTGAATCCATGTGCACACAATGGTTGTCAAGTGATGCTTCCCACCCAATCGCCCATCCATTTGTAACTCTGGCTTTGGAGGGTACAAGTCCAATGACATTATGAGTTCGCTCCATATAAACATTTTTATATTTCACGGAATCCTCAAGGCAGTCTGATTGTCCACTTGCAGAAGCAATTGAAGCGAAAATAAGTATAGCTGATAAACAAAATTTTATAGCAATGCTTACAAAATTAATATCATTTTTCATGAATCTGATTCTAATTATACATGCGGACTTTACTGAATGACTCACAACGTGCAGTTAAAATGCACTTGCCATACCTAGCTGACGGTTTACTAAAGTAGCGAAGCCAAACCATAACCACAATTATTGAATCAGAAATGAAGAGAACCCTCCTGAATGCTTGTTATAAATCTAAATGAGATATCTAGTTTAGCTTTGTGGAGAATTAAGTAATCACTTTGCTAAAAGCAAGGAGCAACTACATTCTTAGCAAATGCTAACGGTTTGTTTAATAGTCTAATCTGTTAATTTTTAAGATTGCTAAATACAAACCTAACGAAGCTAATCCTAAACCCACCAAACTATAAGTAAAGCGAAAATCAATAATTCCAGAGACAACGGTCCATAAGCCAAGAATTATACAAATTAACGCAGCATATAAAAGTCGATCTGCTCCAAGCAAAATTTCCATTATAATGATTAAAATAAGTTCACGGTTAAATTTCTGATAGTTTTCTGCATAAACCTTTCCATTCTCAGAAATTGAAACAAGATCGAGCTCTGGTTCTGCCATCTTCCTTTCTACTTCCCTTCCAGCTTTCTGGTAAAATTTATCGTATTTTGCTTTCTTTTTATAGTCAGATAAAACAGAGTACGCTTCGTAAATATCTAAAAACTGTTGTTTAGAGTCCCAATTTGTTTTGTCTGGATGTGTCAATAAAGCTTTTTTTCGAAATGCCCTTTTTACATCTATTTCCGAGGCATTTTTACTTATTTTTAAAATTTTGTAGTAGTCTTTCATTGAAAGGAATTATCGCTAACGACCCTGGCTATGATGAGCGGGGCATAGAAAGCTCTAAGCTTACCATCTGCACACAGCCACAGCAATTAATAAAAGTACAAATTGTGGCTGACTTTCCAAGTGCTATCAAACTTTCCTGATTTATGGCATACCATCCATGATGTTCTGAACAGTCTAATATTCAAGTAAATCGAATTTCTTCACCCTGATGTTGTCATTAAGTCTAAGATGTATCTTCTTGTTTAGATCATCTAAAGTGTAAATAGAAAATCGTTTACCATCAATCGTTTGACCTATCAAATTATGAAGTGTTTTATCGTCTTGATAAAAATAGAATTTTAGTTTAGCTGAAATAAATATTCCAAACGTTGCACCTTTTTGTGTGTTCCAAATGTGCTGAACTAAAATACAATAGTCATAAAATGATATCGCATTAGGACATTCTAGAATTGTTTGCTTTGATTTGATGCTAAAGTCTTCAAGTTCATAATTTCCTTCAGAAAATGCTACAAAGTCAACTAATAAAGCATGAATCTCATTGTTTGAATACGAGATGAATTTTTTACCTGTTGAAAAATCAAACTTCAGATTCTTTATGGATTTGTACGGTTCTTCAGGCTTGTCTTGGCTTGATTCTTTGTCCTCAATTATACTCAGATTGAATAATTTATTAAGTCCATAAAATAGAAACCAAATTGGAGCGAGGAACCAAGTTCTATAACTATCAGGTCGAATCATTTCAAGGAAACCACGGATGATGTCGAGAGGATATCTAATCACAATAACTATCAACGCAATAGCCAAGAGTATAATAATAGTTCCGAAAATAAAAGAATATGATTCCAACTAAAGTTAATTGTTTGAACAGTCCGTGTAGTACGCTTATTCCGCAGGGAATGCACTATACACCTTGTCTGCATCTCGTATTTTATCTTTTCCTTTTATAATGATTCTGAGTTACTTGGTTCAGAAATGTTTTTGATTCAATTAGTTCAAATTTGAGTTTCTTTGGGAGGTCAGTAAATAAAGGTGAACCACCCCCCAGGAGTATCGGAATTGTTGTAATTTTCATTTCATCAATTAAATCCTCTTTCAGAAAATTTCTTATTGTGGTTCCTCCATCAATGTATAGTTTGTGAAATCCTTTTTCATTGATTTGTTTTAATACTTCGGTCAAAGTACCCTTTACCAAAAATACTTTTCCTTTATGACTTTTAGGTATTTCATTCAGCGTATTACTTAAGACAAATACTGGTTTGTTATATGGCCAGGCGACATCAAATCCAAGTACAGTTTCAAATGTCTTTCGTCCCATTACAAGAGCGTCAATTCCATTTGTGAAATCGACATATCCCATATCATCTTTGTTAGGATTCGGTATAGAATGGAGCCAATCAATTCGGCCATTTTTGTCAGCGATGTATCCATCTAAACTTGTTGCGATAAATACGCTATTCTTATTACTCATTATTTTTTCGTGTCTGGTGTTCTGTATGAATGTCAACGACTGGCTAATATAAGTTTGCTACACTAAGCTGACGATTTACTAAAGTAGCAAAGCCAAATCATTATTACAATTGCAAAGCAGTAAAAGGAGAGAATCAATCTATATGTTTTCTATTTGAAAAAAGATGTTTGGCTTTGGGTGATTTAAGTAATCACTTGGCTAGCAGCAATGAGTAAATACATTTTTAGCAGATGTTTGCAACTTTATGTTATTTTTCCAGTAATATCCTGTCGGCCAATGATTGCCATAATCTCAGCAATATTATCATTATCATTGATCCTAAAATAGATGCTATCAGCTCCGCAAACACAACGTCTATATCCTTCTTTAATGTAGTCAACTGATTCGTATGAAAATGGTCTCTCTGCAATCATGTCAAAGTAATCGAAAAATGTATTGAAGTACTTGTCGGCTTGTACTTCACCAAATTTTTTAACTCCGTATTGGTGTATTCTGATGAGGTCGTTTTTGGCTTCGTTGCTTAGTCTGTAATCAGCCATTCAAATTAGACTTAGATTCTGCTAAAATCTGTTCTTTAGTTGCATCTGTAAAACCACTTTTCTCCGATTTTTCAAGTTTTGCTTTAATCCAATCAATTTGCTTTTGTTGGCTTCTTGCTTGTCGGATTAAATCGTTCACTAATTCGCTTTTGCTTGAATATTCCTGACTGTCGACTTGGGATTTTAACCACTCGTCATTCGGTTCGGTAAATGAAATACTTTGACGTGCCATAATTTAAAGTTTGATGTAAATATACACCAAATTCGAATCAATTGCAAGGAGCGCTATTGTTGCCAACCTGTATAAAACCCGTTTGTTATACTAGGCTATGAAATACTGAAAGTAGTAATTTATGCTTTCTCCACAAACTGATACACTTCATTAATTGCAAAAGCTCAGAATAAATAAGTGCCATAATTGCCCAAAGGCAGTATCTTTAGTTGCCCGCTATGGAAAGCAAGCATAAATTACGGGCTATTTAGCAGACACTTTTCTACAGGGTGGTGAGCAAATGGGTTTTATGCCATGTTAGCGAGAGTCAGTCATAAATAGGAGGACTTCTTAAAGGTAGAGCCCTTAAAGTATCCGACCAAAAGCCTACCCGCCATATATTCTTTTCGTTGTTCTCTGTATTTATTGATAATATTGGTCCTGAATTCATTCGAATTTTGATAGAATGAATTGCTTCTATATTCTTAAATTCGAAGACGTCAGCAAGAGCGAGCATATCTTCAGTCGTTATGATTTTACGCTCCGAAGTTTTCTTAGTATTTAAATAGATATCAATCGTATCCTGCTCAAAAATTTGTTCAAAAAACAGATATAAGGTGTTTTTTGATAGTCTGTTAGAAGGTCTATTGATTCGTGACATATCATATTCGTAGTCTACAGAGACTTGATACTTCTGATTTTCCGTGGCAGGTTCACTGCAACCAGAAAGAACTGCTATTAAGATTGGTATGTAAATTAGAACCTTCATTCTCGCTAACGCCATGCTAAAATGCGTTTGCCACACTTCGCTGACGAAGTACTAAAGTAGCAAAGCCAAACCATAACTACAATTGCAAAGCAGTAAAAGGAGAGAAGCACTTTGTTTGCCTTTTCTTTAAATGCATCTAAATGTTTGGCTTTGTGGCGAAGTAATTCCTCACTTTGCTAAATGCAGTTAGCGAATGCATTTTTAGGTAATGTTAGAGACATTTTTATTCAGGAGAATATGTCAGATAGGGTAGAAGAACTTCCACTGCTAGTATTCGCTTGACAATTGGGTTGTTGAAATCTTCATCACTGTAATTCATAATTGCTCCATTCGCCACTAGAACAGGTCCTAATCCTCCAGTTTCCACTATAGTTTCTACATATCCGGAAATCAATTCGTCACATTCTTTTAAGGTTGATAGTGCTTTGATAAAATTACTATTCCATTTGTTCGAAATATGTTTCCTAGTTGAGAGGCTATCCGTTGTATGGAATTCATACTTGAAAATCATAGTGTCCAATCCTGCAACAGCATTGACAAGCTCCTCTCTCTTGACAATTTTCGAGTAGAATTCTTGATCCTTCCCAGACGCAAGCGGTTTTAGGAAATTTCTACATTTATCAGGGAAACTTGAACCGTCTGATTTCATCACAATCCGTTCAAATTCGAGGGTCAACTCGTCAAGAGGTTCAGCATACTTAGAATCAAGCTCATTGTTCAGTTTTTTCAAACAATCCTCGTTACTAGGAGAGCATGCAGACATTATGATAATTAGTAGAAAATATCGAATCATGGTATTGGATCTAACGCCACTGTATAAATTCGTGGCTGATTAAAAGTATAAAAATTTGCGTTAACTACCGAGGCAATCCGCAGGATTGGCTTATTAAATTAACTTTCACCAATAAGGCAAGCCTGCGGATTGCCGGGCTTTCTACAAAGAGCTGAAGGAACAATAACCTACTAACAGCCATGATTTATGACAGAATGTTATACTTCTTTATTTTTCCGATTGTTGATAGTATTTTTCTAAAATGTCTTCAATACTTTTTGCATATATTTTTTCTGCATTTAAATAAGTTATTTTCTTAAACTCTGTTTTGTATTCATAAGGCATTTTTAGTTTTTCTCTACCCCCCTTTGTTAATGCAATATAATAGAAGACTATTGATGAAATTTCAGATTCATCACTTGGTATATTTTCAACTTGTATTTCCAAAATGTTAAATTGTTTCTCAAAGTAGTCGTATTGAACTTGTAAAATTTTTCCTTGACGAACGATTATTAGCAAATCAGTTTTATCTTCTATCTTTTCAGAATAAGGTTTAATTCGTTTTTTTAATGATTGCAGTTTTTCTCTGGATATTTTAACATCATCAGTTACTATTCGATTATCGTTTTCATCAAAAAAATTGCGATAAATTTGCCTCAAACTGTCGTACTTGTCTTGCTTTTTCCATGTTTCTATAATTAGATTGTTCATTTCCTTAAGCTTCTTTTCATTTTTAGAGGCACCACCATAGTATACACTATTTGTTTCCGTTACCAATTCATATCTTTTTGTCTTTTCGCTGAACCAGTGTGATCCCAATTGCTCTCCTTCTACATGATAGGTAAGATGATCACGTTGCTTAAAAATTGGTTTTATTTTTACACTTAAGCACTCTCGCAAATCAATTTTCTGAATGTTTTCTTCTCCGTCTTCCGTCATATAAAATCTGATTAGATGATTTTTGGTTAGCATTGTAAAGGCCTCATCATAGATTTCAAATGTGGGTATAAGTTGCGAATAGTCATAAATCATCATTATGATGCTATCATCTTTCTGAATTAGTTCAGATTTTGAAATTCGGTCTCTTATAATTTCTGGAATATCCTCTCTGCCCTCTGCAAAATCTTCGATATCCATAGTGCATGAAGAAATCATTATCTGAGTTAATAAAATTATAATAGCATATCTCATATAATAGTTTTCTAATGTTAATTGATAGCACTAATGAAGTATAACGGTCTCGGCTATGCGTAGTGCGGGATTTCAAGGCACCTCACTGTCCGTTTACCGATAAGTTTATTTAATGTAATTACTTTCATAGCAGCACTTTCGCCCGCATTACGTATAGCCAATGTTGGGGTGTCGTTATTTTTCTTCTTCTTGTTCAACTTCAGGTTCTAATATTTCGGGAACTTCAAAAATCATTGGAACATTTGATTTTAATGCCTTTCCGGCTGCGATTGCCTGTCTAAACTTAAGTTTAGGAAGGGTACTTGCTATTCCTTGTCCAAAATAGTTTGCCAAGAACTCGCTACTGGTTTTATCAAATTCTTGAAAGGAGATTATTGTATTACATTGAGTTAGAACAGTCTTTGAAACGTTTGCTGTTCTCTGTGCTATTACTAATAGTCCAACATCATATTTACGGCCTTGCAAAGCAATTTGAGCAATACTGTTAAGCAAAGACTGAGAGGACTTATCGGCTATTCCAACAAAATTCCATTCAGGGATTACTGTGTGAGCTTCTTCAAGTACAATGCAGACCTTATGCCCAAAACATCTTTCAGATTTTGCAAGTACAAAAAGGGCTTTGAATAATTGTCTGGTATACTCTAAAATACTGGCTGTATTTGAAACATCTGGAAGTTCAAAAATGCTTAGCCTGGACTCAGGTTCTTTTAAGAAAGCCTGGAGAGCATCATTCAAAGTCGTTTTAATGAACTCGTCTGCATCCTTTAGCTTTTCCTTATTCTGTTGATTCCCAAATTTCTCTAACTCATTTGATACCCATTCAAATGTCTTATAGAGTTCATTATCTTTTTCTTCTGAAACGATTTTTACCGGAGACAAGTCAGCAAATTTCCCCTTGTACTCACCTGTGAAATCAATACAAATCACTTTGATTGTTTTGTCCTTTAAATGCTCTCTGATAAGATTTCGGGCAAAAATTGATTTTCCTGTCCCCGTAACCCCGAGAACTGCTGTGTGGTGAGTTAAAGCTAACTCCTTATTTATAATGACTGGGAAGTTTGTATTTGGTATATGACCAATCTGAAACTCTGTTTCTGAAATTTTTACTTCTTGGATTTTTGAAGAGATATAGACTGGTGAATTTATTTCAGGAACCCAACCAAATTGCTCAAACCTAACTTTGTCATGATTCCAAGTCCCAAGTTGAATTGCTTCTCCAACTATCAAGCCTGTTTCATTTTTATTTTCTAATTGCTCTATTCGAGTTATGCCTTCGACAATTTGATAATAGACAACAGCTTCTTTAACTCTTACTTCTAGAAGTTGTCCATCTTCTACCGCAGCTTTGGAGTTATAAATGAACTTGATTTTTTGAATTGAAGAGTTTTCAGTTACAATTCCTACGAATGTATCCAAGTACTCATTTTCTGGAACATCAGAGATCTTGTAAATAATATCATCTGTATGTTCATTGAATATAGGCTTACCATCAAATATTTTATTGATTTCTGAGGTTGTGAGAACCTTTATCCACTGTTGCTCATTGAGTAAATAGGTGTCTAGGATTATCCCCTTTCTGATTTGACGAGAGTCATCTATTGAGTAGATAAACTCTACAAAGTCGAATAACTTGATAGTTTCTTTTCTATCTGAGAATAACTTAACTAAAAATGTGTTTTTTGACTGAACACCTAATATAGACCCAAGAGCATTTTCTTGCTTTTTTGTTTCGTTCTTTTCAAATAATCTATTGATTACCTGAGCTATCGAAGGTATGTTGAGAATCATAAAAATGACCCAATACAATAACAAAGCGTTAAAGCCTTCACTTCCTAATCCAAATTGATTCAACGCACCCCAAAGAAAAAATGCAGAAAAAAGTGTCTGAGGTTTCCCAATCTCTCTATTGACTCTTGAAAAGAATTGGATCCACTTGTTTTCTTGTGGCAAGGGGTTGTTTCTCAGCCACATTAAAACATAACTGCTTATTGCTAAATACAAAGTAATTCCAAGAAATAGCCAAAAAACCCAATTTCTGTTTTCTTCGGGAATTAACAGAAGTGATATTCCTGCAGTTACAGCATTAATGAAAATGCTAGAATCTTTTGAGAAATGAGGTTGGTCGATTAATGAGAGTAAAATAAGAAGCAAGAAACCTGAGGTGAACCAAAAATCATTGAGTAAGAAATTAAAGTCATTCGTTACGAATCTCCCAACTCCAATTAACAGGATTAGAGAGAGCCCGAGGAATATTAATCTTGTTCTCTTATTCATATGTTCGTTTTAATGCACCCCAACAATTGAATAAAGTACACCTCTAGGTGCATTTATTTCTTTTATATCCTTTGCAATCTACTGAATTAATAGTTAATAAAAAAGCCTTTTATATTGGATTAAGAACAATAATAAAGTCTATAACCGTATAATTATACGTATAATAAACGTTTAATTCTACACTTAAAATTAAAACATCATCACCTCAAAATATACAACTTCCCATAGCCTTTGGTAAAGGCTTTATCCCCTGCTGTGGCGCGCTGTTCCATGAATACTCCATCTTTTCGGACTAAAACTCTGTAAAGATAAACGCCATTGGCTAGTCTATCCCCGAATTCATCTTTTCCGTCCCAGGCGTAATCGGTAATGTTGTTTCCAATGTGGATCGGGCCTATTTCATCTTGCAGAATTTCTCTTACTACCCTGCCAGTCACGGTTAGTATCTGAATTTTAATTTCCTGTGGTAAATCCGTTCCTGTTAGCGTAAACACAAAGCGGGTGCTGGTAGAAAAAGGATTCGGATATGGATAGAAATTAGTGATGGTCGAGGCATTGATTACTTCAAATCTCACTTTATAAGGCTCCTCTCCTGCTGTGTTGTTACTGGCATCTGTTGCTTGCACGCTCAATTGATAGTTTCCATCTTCTAAGGCATCCGGCTGGTAATTTACGGTGAATGCTTTCTCTTCAGTTGCGGAAACCCACTCAATATTAGGATTGGAAAAATTTATTCGTTGACTTACACATTCTTCACAATCCCTTCGTAATTGAATGTCAATTCCAGTGGTATCAGATTTGTTGATCAACGTATTTTCATCCTTTAATTTAATTTGGATATACGGACGAGGAGAAACGATATCGCCATCTAATATGGAAATTCCATCGAAAGTCACCTCCACAAATGGTGGTAATGAATCCTTTTTGACCTCAAAAAGCCTTTGGTATGAAATCACATTATTGGTTAATCTATTTTCATTGTAATTAGAATTAGGGTTGAGACTTAGGGTCAGGTCGTTTTCTCCCACCTTACCTCTGGTATCTACTTCTATGGAGAAAGTAGTATCAGCATCCGCTTCTAGAGGGGCTAAAGCATTGGTCTCATTATGAAAAACCCGGTCTTCTCTATTGAATACTTGCCGTAAATAGGGAATTGGGGCATCAAAATCATTTGGCGTGACATTAATGGCTCTAAATGATTTACTGAAAGTTTCTCCTTCAGCTAATTCTGTACTAGCCCTGTTGGCCATTTCGGAAGGAAGCAAAACTGCATCCGGTACTTCTCGATAATTCACTTTCCATTTGGCAAGCTTAGCTGGGCTTAAATTATCCGGATCAGTAAAAGTTACCCTCAAACGCAATTGAGGATAGTGATTGACATTTATGGTAGAAATATCCAGTGGGAGGACTGCATCTGAAAACAATAAACTTTGATTACTAAGCGTGTCAATTCCAAATACATCAAGCCTTATCTGGTCAGAGGCCTCTATATCTTCAAATTCCGCATCCAATTCAATCCATTCTTTCACTGGCCCTATGGTCTTAGAAATAATGGTACCGGACTCAAACCGAGCTTCAACATCTTCATTCAATGAAATGCTTTGCTCACTTTTTGGAGTTTGTGTAGCTGTAACTTCAATTCCGTTTCCAGCCCCCAATCCTTTTCTGCCCAATAAAATATAAGGATCACCATTTTGAAGATTGTCTATCACACTTGCTGAGGCACCCAAATCAAGCAATTGGGTTCTGTTATTGGCGCGTAAAATATTCCAAGCCACACTATCATAGGAAGATAAAAGGACTATATCCCCAGTGGGTAATTCATCAAAATATTTTTTGAAATAGGTTTCAGGTTGAGCTAGTTGCGTATTACTGATCTGATTGATGACTTGAGGGCGAATTCCACAGGTTAAATTATCATTTAGGTCGAATGCACTGCCATCTGTTAAAATACTGTAAGGTACCGCATTGGATTTATCAAATGCAAGCAAATTAAGCCTATTAATTCGACAAGCTGCACCATTTAAATTGGTAATGGCATATTCATTACCATTGATTTTTATACTTAGGCTTCCTAAAGCACTATTGCCGGGAGCACTTACTTCTAGATTAAAAGTGTTTTCCTCAAAAGTCCATGAATCTTCAATTGTGATCCCCTCAATGGTATTGAGTAAAAACTGATCAGTAGTGTTTTGTTGCCAGCCCTGCACAGAAGAATTGGTATAGGTAAAGCTTGAAATAGTCCATTCATCCAGTTCGCCCTCTCTTGGGTTAGCAAATTTCGACCTCCAGAAATAGGCTTGATTATCATTGGAGAGTAAATCCGTTTCCCACTTGGCAATTACTTTGGCGCTAATACTCTGTTTCTTTAAATAAGGGCTATCAAATGATCGTGTAGTGTCCAACTCGAAGAGAAATTCCCTTTCGTCTGCAAGTAAATCCACTGATTGGGCAGTAAGCGTGATATTTTGTTGATCACTCAAGCCTTCATCATAAGGGTATAAATTCAAGGTGGTTCCTAAGGTCAGAAAATAATTGATACTTGCAGTGTTGTTATCATCTTTAATCTCTTCAATTTTTCCGCTTGGATCGATGATCACTTCCAATATATTTTGACCAAAGCTTTCAGGACGGTCATTATAGATACTAAGCGTAACAGTATCCTGATAATTTATAGCGGCTACTTTTTGAGTGTCCTGCACAATTACTTCATTATTGGGCAAAGTCCTTTTTACCAAAATCTCAATTGAATCTGCGTTCGTGATTCCATAATTTCGAATAATCACATCTAAACCAAATTCAGAAGTCAAGGCGTCAATAGGCTGTCCGTCCAGGGAAACTACTTCTAAGTCTTCATCCGAAATGGCATAATCAGGCTTTCCAGCAGGGAAAAGTTTATAAGCAGGATCACATAATAAATTCATCTGCTGAGCTTGAGACATGTATAATGGGGCAGGATTAGTCCCGAAATTAGCTAAATAATCATTTATGGTCTTTTGAAGCACGAGGCCGATAGGTTGATCAATCAGAACGGAATCTCCATAGGCATTGGCGTAAAACAAATCACTGTATCGCTTTAATTCATTTGGGAAGCCAAGGTAAGCATGTGCTAAAATACCAGAAGAACCTTTTTCAGCCGTATTTACCCAATCTTCGCCAAAGGGTGTTTCATTCTTAGCAATTTGGTAAAAAGCTCCAGCATCACATCCATTAATCAAAATAAAAGGGTATTTACCTTTATTATTATAACCTAAATTTTCATCAGAAACTCTTCCAATATCAATATCCGCAGTATTCGGACCAGAGTGTCCAAAAAAAGTAATCAAATTTAATCCTTGGTTTACTTGATCTGCCACATTAATAAACTCCACCACTTGCGTAGTTTCCTTAGTAAAATTAGAATGATTTCCTCCTATATATGGGCTTTTAGCATAAGTTGAAAAATCATTGATATAGCCCGAAAACCTATTGACTTCAAAAAATGAAATACCTCCACTTAAATTCAAAAAATGTTTACGCCTCAAATCATCAAAAGGCTTAGCTTCCATTTCTTTTATTTTATCCAGATAATCCGCTACATTTTGGCTATTGTGGGCATTCAACCTTCCAAAAGAGATCGCTGCCCTATTATTTTCCTTCCAGTCAAAACCAAATAAAATGTCGGAACCAGGCGAGCCAGCTGTGGGAACATATTCATTGAATAATTCATTAGGAATTTCATTTCTTCTGTAGTAGCTATGATACCAGTTCAATCCTTTACCTATAATGAAAACCATTTCAGCTTTAGTATTTTCTACTAAGAATTGAGTAAATCGATAAACTGCTAAAGGCGAGGTTTCGCCATAATTAAATTGATCATAGAGTCGGTTGATGTCCACCACCAAAGTATCATATCCACCGCCTTCTTCAGAATTGCGATAAGCTGCATAAGCTTTAACAGGATTATTGTAATCTCCGCTAGGGCTACCCAAATCTGGATGACTCAAAATCACATAATCAGGATTGAAATTACCATAATCTCTGAAATTTACCTTCTTAATGCTTGGAGTAAGGAAGTTCTGATTCTGCAAAAATAGTTCTGCACCAGCAAAGGTATTTTCAACAACAGTATTAATTTCAGTCCCTACCCTATTTGTTTTCAATAAAATGGGCTCATTGAAATTTTCTGTTCTATAAAGTCGTGCAGTACTATTAGTATTGAAAAGTTGTAAATACGAACTACCAAGGGGATTTGATTCTAAAGTCAATTTCCCTCCCGCTTCATTATCATAATTAGGCTCTTTTTGAAAATTGATTTTGATATACGACAGTGATATCCTGTCTGCACCTTCCGCTTGAGGCAATAATCTTATGACCATACTTCCATTGTTGGCCACATCTGTCCATTCCAAATCATCTGAAAAAGTCACATATTCATATTCATCAAAATTTACAGTACCGAGCGACCTTAAAGAATTTTCACTTGGTCCCACCAAAACCTCAGTTTGATGCTGCCTAATATTTCTTCCTTGGATAAGAATTTCTAATCGAGGCGGAAGTTCGGTTCGAACAGCCCGTTCCAAGCCTGTGATGGAAAAATTAGTGGGATTAGTAAATGCAGAACCAGACCATCCCTCACCTAAATCGAAAGCAGAATAATAAACTTCATCCTGCGGACTATAACGCTGTCCTCGATCTGCACTGTTCGTGAATAGCCTTATAATTTCCTTTTCAACTGCATTTTCTGCAGCCAAATTATTGGTGTTATTAATGATATTCTGCTCTTGAATCCTTTTACCATTTGTACCATCGTTCTTCCAAGTCAAAAAATAAGCTGATTCGTCTGTAAAAAGATTATAGTATTGATGTGCCTGATCCTCAGGATTTCTATACAAAGGAGTATCGGAAACCCCATCATTTCTTTTACCTAAAAATTGAATTACATCTCCCTGATCTAATCTACCGTCACTTTGACCGCTTACTCTAATGGCAATTTCTTGTCCTCTGTAGAAAATCTGTAATGATCTAGCGTCTATAGTGGAAAGTGGAACTCCTGCATCCAGCAAATCATCATATTCCAATTCATAAGCAGCTGTAGATTCTAGGCTTATTTTATAATAAGATTGATTGAAATTAATCCAAGATTGAGGGTTCTGTGCCGAAACAAAATGAATAGAAGCGGAAAGAACAAAGGTTAATATGGTATTAAAAAGTTTATTCTTTAGCATCCCAATTAAAAATCAAAGTGAAAACATGAGAATAAAGTGATTCTGAATAATCTCCTAAATCGGTGAAAGCATAATCAATTTGCAATATTTTGTAGCAAAAACCAGCCCCAATACTTGCTTGTCCATTCCATCTTTCCGTACCATTAAAGTTTTTGATCTTTTGAAGATTATTGCCACCAAATCGAACAAAAGCCATATTATCATAGCCTATTTCCACACCAGCTCGAGGATCAATAGAGAATTTATCTTCACTAACATAAGTATTTCGTGGGCCATCAAAAGTAGCATCTAAATTTACTTCTCCCATTATGGAAAATTTAAAAGGTAACTCCTGAGTGTAAGCCGTTCCAAAAACTAATCGAGGAACTGCCATTTCCGTGGTGTTCTCAGGGATTTCATTGTTGGTTTGGGTATAAATATCTTCTATCATAGTTATATTGTGATACCAGGTGGTAAAGGTTCCTGTGACATCTCGAGCCACCAACCCCACATCCAAATTCTTCCATTTGTAGTGGGTACCCAAATCAAATCCAAAACCCCAAGCCTTGGCAAATTCGCCTACCGTTCGGTGAATTACTTTTGCATTTGCCCCAAAAGATAAGCCATCCAAAAACTTTAAGTCGCGGGCATAAGAAAACTGAAAAGCATAATCAGCAGCGGAAAAGAAGCGAATATTATCATAATTCAAGGCTCCATTGGCATCATAAATGAATCGGGTATCTGGAATATCATCCACACCAAATCTGATTAAAGAAAAACCCATTTTACTATCTTCATCAATGGAAGTAGCAAATCCTACATAATCGTAAGCCGCTATTCCGGCAAAATATTCAGCATGCATTAAATCTAGAGAGTGGTCGGTTTTCAGACTTGAGAGTTTTGCAGGATTCCAATATCCTGCAGAAGCTCCTTCAACCGAAGCCACGGAAGCCCCACCCAACGCAAAAGCCCTTGCTCCTACCCCAATAGCTAAAAATTCATTGGCATATTTAGGCTTAGAGATTTGAGCATTTATCTCAACAGAGAGCACTAAAAAAAGAAAAATGAAAAGTATTTTCCTCATGAAATCTGAGTATTAGATTTATTGACTAAAATTAACAAATATCCGCTGAAAAAAATGTCAAATACAATCAATTATAAATATTAAAGCTGAAAACATTAACTACAATCACTTAGGATAAGTTCTGATGGATACTTTCCAAGATCCTTTTAAACTCTTGAAAATCCTTTTCTGAAAGGTTATCCCAAGCCTTCATCCTGATTTTTTGAACTTCTGGTAAACACTCCTCCACCATAGATTTCCCTTCAGTTGTTAACCCAATAATAAAACTTCTTCTATCACCGGGGTGAGGTTTACGCTCTATCAATTCCTTGGCTTTTAATAAATCAATAATACGAGTCATGGTAGGATGATCCTTGAAGGTATTGGTGGCCAATTCTCTTTGGTTCACCTCGCCCTTATCATATAATTGCTTTAAAACTGCCCATTGATCAATCGTAATAGTCCATCCCAATTCCCTAAACCTTTGCTTGGCATATTGCTTTACCCTACGTGCTGTTTTATCCAGTAAAAATGAATATCGGCTGTATTTCTCGGCTTCTTGCATTATTAATTATTAGTATAGCAACAAAATTAAGGCAATTTTCTGGATTTAGCGTATTTTTAAAATATGTTGTTTTAGATTATATAATTGAATTCAAAAAAAAGCATAAATTAAACCTTTGCAACCCTATGTATTTACACTTGTATTGGACTAGTTGGCTTACTATATTTATTGATTCATATTCTTAAGATAATCAATTATTGAAAAATACGCCCATAAAATTTAAGTATGCATCAAATTGAAAACAAAAAATCTGTAAGCAAAACTAAAACTATACTTGTTTATATTGCTACCATTCTTTTAGGATATATCCTCTTCATTATTCCGGATGTTTTCTTTGGAGTAACCAAAATAAACGGAGGTAAGACAGGAATAAACTTGCTGTATATAGCACTCTTTCAATTTGTTAGTGTGACCGCCCTACTCTATTTTTCACTAAAAATCCTTAAGAAAAATTTTACTGACATTGGATTAAAGTTTGTCAACCTTAAGAAAGACATCTTTTTGGGTTTGGGGTTCGGATCCTTATGGACTATTCTTCAGTTCGTGTTCCTAATTCCCAACACAGGCGGGGCAAGTAGAGCAGATATTAGTCATATGTTGACTATGTATGATGGCAGTATAATCGGATTGCTCTCTTTCATAGCCTTAGGAGTAATAGGTGGTGGCATCACTGAAGAACTTTTTAACAGAGGTTATTTTATCAGTATTTTGAAAGATACTTTTAAAAATCCAAAAACAGGTTTATGGTTTTCCGCTATTCTATCCATTGGCCTTTTTGCACTTGGACACATGCCTTCTAGCGCTCTAGACTGGTTTGATATTTTAGTGCCTACCGTCATGTACACATTACTCTTTATTTCTACGAAAAGGCTAACTTCTTCCATTATAGCTCATGGAATTTATAATATGACGGCAATTATTCTGACTTACTACATCTTTTTTGAATAGCATTTTGAATTAAACAAATGAATAAATTTCCTTATAAATCCATACTTCTTCTGTGTCTTATACTCCTTTTGAGTATCTCGGCTTTTTCACAAAAGAAATCAATATCCATCACTATAGATGATGTACCCAATACCAGAAAATATAAAAAAGAGAATTTCAATCTAACATTTTTGAAAGTTTTGGATTCAATGGACATCCCATTTACCATTTTCATAAATGAGGCAAAGCTTTTCAATAATGAGTTTGAAAATGAAAATAAGGAGCTATTGGAAATGTGGATTCAAAACAGAAATTCAATAGTTGGAAACCATTCATATAGTCACGCTAGATATTCAGCAGTTGGTTTCGATAAATTCGTTCAGGAAATTGAGAAAGGAGAAATCTTAACCAAAGAATACGCTGCCAATTACAAGAAAGGCTTAAAATATTTTAGGTTTCCATACAATGATATGGGAGAAGACTCCACTCAACATAAACAAATTAGAGATTTTTTAAAATCGAAGGATTATGTAATTGCCCCCTTTACTGTTGAAAGTTCTGACTGGATGTATAATTATGTTTATCTACATTATCTAAATACAGGGGAAATCGACAAAGCTGCAGCAATAGGTGAACAATATGTAAAAAAGACCATAGAGCTGTTGTCCTTTTATGAATCCATGGCAAATAGTATTTACAAACGCTCAATAAAGCATATTTACCTTTGCCATGACAATGCTATCAATACTGACTATATAGGTGAAATAATCGTCCGGTTAAAAAAGGAAGATTATGAAATTGTCAGTTTTGAAGAATCCTTAACAGACCCTATTTATTCGCAAAAAGATACCTATTACAAAAAATGGGGAATCAGTTGGTTGTACCGATATGTGGAAACTCAGGATGCGCGAGTACAATGGATGAAACAAGAGCCGGATTTGTCTGAAATAAATCATTTATATGAAGAAATTAGTCAGAAGAATTAAAGATCTTCCTAACTAAAAATCACTATAAAATACAGTTCTACCGTCCTTTACTCTATTTCCAAAGTCCCAACCTGATATTCCAAAATCATTTCTTGAAATATCAGCGTAAAACGAGCTTGTTCCTTATTTGCTGAAGCCGTTACATATTCCTGATTAGCTAAAGATAAATCTGCCAGATTAGCAATGCCTTCATTATAGCGTTCTTCTTGTACTTTGAAGGCTTCCTCAGCTGCCTCAAAGGCAGCATTGCTTACCTCAAATCGCTTTATAGCAGCATTATAATTCAAATAGGCATTTTGCACATCTTGAAAAATGATTCTCTCTGTATTTTCGAAATCAAGTTGGGTGTTATGCAAATTAACCTTTGCTCTTTCTACATTTGCTTTGTTGATGTAATTATTAAAGATCGGAATGTTTAAATTCAAGCCTACAATATTGGTGGGATACAAATCTAGCAGTTGATCTCTATAATTTAAAGTATTAAGTGAGCTATATTGTGTGCCATATTCATAAAATGCTCTCAGATTAGGTAAATATCCAGACTTCATACTTTCTATATTTTGATTTGCTGATTGAGTTCTGAATTTTAGTTGTTTTAAATCTGCTCTATTTTCTATAGCCAAATTAAATAATTCTGCTAACTCCAACTTTTCATCTTGAGGAGTATCCATTAGTCCGTCTGAAGAAATCACATATTCTTCTAATGGATCTAGCTGCAAAATCTGTGTAAGTTGGGCTTTATCAAGTAAAAGGGTGTTTTCAGCTTCAATGTACTCCATTTCCAGTTGTTTAACACTAGCATTTTGGGTAAAGAAATCAGCTTGTGGTCTGAGTCCAGTCTTGGTAAATCCTTCAATTCGATCTAACTGTTTATTTTGGTTTTCAACATTCTTCCTGGCAATTTCCAACAACTGCTGGTCCAATAAAATTTGAAGATACTGCTGTGCAACTAGGAAAATAACATTCTGCTTTTCTCTTTCTATTCCTTCTGATTGAGCCTTATACTCTAGATCAGAAATTCGCATTTGATTCTGCCTATTAAAGCCTTCAAAAATAGATAAACTGGCACTGAGTCCTCCCGATAATCTATCTGCTTGAACATTGCTGATTTCAAAACCATCTTCAACCAACTGAAATTGCTGCCCAACTTGTCTGGTTGCCCTAACATTTAGGGAAACATTCGGCAAATAAGCCATTTTGGCTTGAGTCTGATCCATCGATAAGCTCATCAATTGATTCTCAGCTTGTCTTAGGCCAACATTCCTATCTAATCCTATGGCGATTGCCTCTTGTAAGCTTATGACTTTTTCTTGCTGATTTTGGGTTAAACCAGAATAAGATAAAAGGGAAAACAGAAAGGCAAATAGTATATTTTTACGAAACATGTAATTCATTTTTAAGCGAAATATCTTTAAGAATGGCTCCATCTTCTAATTCAATTATTCTCGAACCATATTGTGCATTTTCTTCTGAATGGGTCACTTGAATAATAGTGGTTCCTTGTCGGTTGAGCTCCTGAAAAAGCTCCATGATTTCTTTGGATTGGGTTGAATGAAGATTTCCTGTAGGTTCATCTGCCAACAAAATAGACGGTTTACCAATAATAGCTCTGGCTACTCCCACTACTTGCTGCTGTCCACCGGAAAGCTGGGCTGGGAACAAATCCTTTTTAGCTACTATGCCAAATTTATCCAGCATTTCCGCCACCAGGCTTTTTCGTTCTGAAGATTTCACTCCTCTGTAAAGCAGTGGTGTTTCTATATTTTCATAAACCGTCAGTTCATCAATCAGGTGATAGGCTTGAAAAACGAATCCAAAATGCAGTTTGTGCAATGCGGATTTTCTTTTCTCACTAAGCGAGTCGATTTTCTCCTCCAATAGTTGGTAACTTCCTGCGGAATGATCATCCAATAAGCCGATGATATTAAGTAAAGAAGACTTCCCTGCACCACTAGGCCCCATAATGGTCACGAATTCTCCTTCTTCAATCTGCAGGTTTAATCCTTTCAGGATAAACTGTCTTTGAAATTTATTGCTAATGTATTTGTCTAAATCTGTTAATGTGATCATGTTCTAGTTTTTTAATGTGGTTTTTCAATTTGTATGCCACTTCAAAAATATGGCTTCAAAGGCTCATTAAGGCGTCTTTTCTTTAAGCCGTTGTTCAAAAGCGGGAGAATACGTCCGAAATCGGACGGTGTTTTGTTGATTGTCAATTAAAGTCCTATTTAATTTTTAGACTTTCCTTTTCCAATTTTCTTCTCCTTTCTTTTTTCTACTATATGATAAGATTTCATTTTTCCAGCCGACACCCCTATAATCCCCTCAAGGGGATAGTTCTCACAGATTTATTTTTGAAGGAAATAATATGTTTTATAACTTTTTTTTAAAAAAATTACTAAGCAAAAGATTGGAATAAGGTATACCCAAATATAGAATCGAGTGTTCCGTGCGACTCCCCCCTTGAGGGGGGCGAAGGGGGGTGTAGATTTAAGCTGTGAATTATCTTCGTTTAAAATCATTCATCCTTTAAAGTTTCTGCGGGATTTAAGCGCATGGCCTTAATGGTTTGGAAGCTAATGGTAATCCAAGCAATCACTATTGCAATGAGTCCGGCACCTGCAAAATACCACCATTCGGGTTCAATACTGTAAGCAAAACCTTGAAGCCAGTTTTGAGTAGCCCAAAAGCTTATAGGCAAGGCAATAATAATAGCTATAAATACCATTTTAGTGAAATCAGCAGAGAGTAATTTCATAATCTGCAAACCTCCAGCGCCTAGTATTTTTCTAATACCTATCTCCTTTTGCCTTCGCTCAGCCGTAAAAGCTGCCAACCCGAACAAGCCTAAACAAGAGATAATGATGGCTATTCCGGCAAAGTAGCGAGAAAGCAAAGACACTTTTTGCTCTGCCTGATATTGAGCCTGATAATTAACATCTAAAAACTCGTAATTTAAAGTGAAGCCCGGATTAAAGTCTTTATAAAGTGCCTGAATTCCTGCAAGCGTTTCCTCTGTACTATTGGCTTGAATTTTAGCAAAAATGCTCAGCATAAAACTGATATCGAAATGAAAAAGCATAGGTGAAACTTCCTCGTGTAAGGAAGAAAAATGAAAATCTTTCACTACACCAATAATCTGCTTTTCTTTGCCCCACATGGTCACCGTTTTTCCGATTGGATCTTCTAAACCCATTACCTTAATGGCCGCTTCATTAAAAATAATTTTATCTTCCTCTGCTCCATATTCATTAGAAAAGCTTCTTCCCTCTTTCATTTCAATTCCTAAAGTTTCAATCAAGCCGTAATATGCCCTGGCTTGCTCAAATAAAATATTACTATCGGGATCTTTTCCCTGCCAAGTAACACCAGTTGTAGATGCACCACTTTTCACTATAGAGTGCGTAGTTGCCGAAGCATTCACCACTCCAGGAACGGCTTTTAAGCGATCAATAAAAAGCTCTAAACGATTGGCTACTTCCCCTTCAATTGGGATTTTGACTACTTGCTGTCTTTCATAACCCAGATTTTTATTCTGAACATATTCAATTTGTTTGTAAACTACCCAAACGGACACTAAAAGCACAATGGAAATAACAAATTGAAATACGACCAAGCCTTTTCTGGTCCACAATTCTCCCGTTGAAGTGGTTAATTTTCCTTTTAAAATGCTAACAAGTTTAAAACCAGAAAGATAGAGGGCAGGATAGCTCCCAGCTAGCAGTCCTGTGAAAAGCGTAATTCCTGCAGTAGCTATCAATAAATTAGGAGATAATTGCAAGCTCAAGCTTTTATCCGTGATGGCATTAAATTGAGGTAAAAGCAATAACACAAGTAAATAAGCCACAATTAAGGAAATAATTGTCATTGCTACAGATTCTCCCAGATGTTGAATAATTAATTGCTTACGATTAGCTCCTAAAGTCTTTTTTACACCAATTTCCTTTAATCTTCCAGCTGCTCGGGCCGTGCTTAAATTCATGAAATTGATACAAGCAATCGATAAAACAAATAATGCTATTATACCGAACAGGCGCACATATGTTATCCGCCCTCCTGCCTCCTTTCCATTTTCAAATTTACCATGCAAATACCTGCTAGAATACTGCTTTACAAAAGGTTCAACATTACTCCATTCTACTTTATTTTTTATCAGTGGAGCTATTTCTTCATTCAGTTGGGGCACATCTGTTCCTTCTGCCAATTGCACATAAGTAAGTGCTATATAATTGCCCCAATGATTACGCTCTTTGCCCATTAAATCATCTATAAAAACCGAAAAAGGAAGTATAAACTCGAAAGACTCAGTACTATTACTGGGCAAATCATGAATAACAGCCGAAACCTGAGCTTGTCCCTTAAATTTCAAGATCTGCCATTCCAAGCTTTTGCCTATCACATCAGTAGTTCCAAAAAGTTTTTGCGCTAAAGATTCGGTTAAAACTATACCACTTTTATCAGCCAATGCTGTTTCGGCATTACCTTTTAAAAATGGAAAAGAGAACAACTGAAAATATTCCTGACCAGAAAACTTTCCTCTTGCTTTCATTTTATCCTCCCCAATAGCCAAAGAAAAACTGTCGCCAAATTCATTGGTATCTGTATCCTCCACTGCTCTGAGCACCTCCGGCCTTTCTACTTCCAATACATCCGCCAAAAGTGCCGGAACTGGCGGTGCAGAACGGATTTCTCCCTTCTCATCATGATGTAAATAAACCTGATAAAGCTGCTCATCATTTTCATGGAATTTATCGATCGAAAGCTCATCATTGACCCACAGGAAAATAAGAAGTGCACAAGCCATGCCGGTGGAAAGCCCCAAAAGATTGATAAAGAAAGTACTTTTAAATCGCTTGAAATTGCGGTAGATTATAAGGAGGTTATGTTTAAACATGCTCTGTTTGTTTAAATTGAAAAATAGTCTTGCACTACTTATTCAATTGCGGTGCCATAGTATGAAATATAGCCTCATATTGCTATTAGGAAGGTTTTTGGAATTGCTATGTTCGTAAATGTTGTGGGTTTGTCCGTAAGCGGTCGGTTGATTGAATTCGTTTTCGACACTATCTTTCTTTCTCACTTTCTTTTTGCTACTATATAACTAGATTTCCTCAGTTACAGCTAACACCTTTACATCTCTCAAGCAACACCCCTATAGTCCCCTCAAGGGGACAGTCTCACAGATTTAATTCAGCAGAAAAAATAAAAACTCATCACTATTTATTTCTTTTTAATTAAAAGTCTACTTTAGAAAACAACCTTTTCAAATTAAAATATCGAAAGTAATTTCCGTGAGACTCCCCCCTTGAGGGGGGGCGAAGGGGGGTGTGGATTTAAGCTTTGAATTACCTTCTATGAAGGTAATTTATAAACTTCCTTGGATTCCTTGACGCTCAAAAAAGATCTCGCAAAGAGAAATATGTGTTAACTTTTTGAATTTCAAAGACTGAGGTACTAAACCTTAGAGAAAATTTAAACGAAAGGACATTATATCTCATCTTACTATTTAGCGCCAGAGGCGCCAGTAATCATCACCATCCAGAGGATGGCGATAGGGAAAATGATCCTCTTCCGCTAGCCTCTGGCTAGTGATGATTACTTACGCCTCTGGCGAATTTTAGCTTTCTATGCCTTTAACAAATTTCCAAAGCTAAACTATGGAAAAGTAGCTAAACCAAATCACTCATCTTTCAATACTTCAGCTGGATTACTATTAGCTGCTTTAAGCGAGTGTAACCCTACTATTAATAAGCTTAAAACAAGGGCTATAACGCCTGCAACTATAAAAGTCAATGCAGATAATTCCATGCGGTATTGAAAATTGCTTAACCAATTATTCAAAAAATACCAGGCTGGGTAAATGGACAATACAAAGGCAACCGATATCAGTAAGGCGTATTCTTTGGTAATCAATACTAAAATATTTGATAATGAAGCTCCCAACACTTTTCGAATGCTGATCTCTTTGGTTCTTTGTGCTATAGTAAAAGAAGACAAGCCAAAAAGCCCTAAACAACTAATCAGAATTGCAATCACAGTTGAGAAAATCAGTACTTTTCTTAATCGAACTTCACTTGTATAAAAGTTCGCAACCGTCTCATCCAAAAACGTAAACTCTCTTGTTTCATTTGGGTAGATATTTTTGAAAGCATCCTGCATGGCATCTACGCAGGCTCTTAAATCCACGTTTGGAGCCAGCTTAGTGTTTACTGTAAATAGATTTCTTTCATCATAGCCCATCATCATAGGTCTTATAGCTGCATGCATAGACTGGGTGTGAATATTTGGGATTACTCCTACAACCGAAAGATATGTACTATCATATTCCACTTGCTTCCCAAGGGCAGCATGAGCACTTTCTATCCCGAGCTTTTCCAGAGCAGCCTCGTTAATCACAATCTCAGATTCATCAAAACTGAAATTTCTTCCTGCTAAAAAGGGAACTTCGTAAAGTGAAAGGTAGCTGGTGTCGGCAGTTTTAACCTGTATGCTTACTTCTTCTTCCACACCATTAAGATCATGGGTTACTGTGCTCGTCCACATTGAGCCAGAAATTAGCATATCATTACTTAAACTAACCTTATCAACACCGGCAATTGATTCCAATTCACTTTTAAGTAATTTGGTTTTGTCTAAAGTACCTTGAAAAGGTGTGGAAATATGTAAGACTGCCTCTTTATTAAAACCAATATTTTTATTCAAAAGGAAATCAATCTGAGAATTTATAGCCAAAACGATAATGATAAATGCAATGGAAGATCCAAACTGGAATACAATCAAATTCTTTCTCAAAAAATATTGAAAATTGGACTTGCTATGTGTCATTCCTTTATCCTTTATTGCTTTTATTGGACTATAGCCTGAAAGAATCATGGAAGGATAAAAACCAGATAAAAGCAACACTATTAATGAAAGCCCCAGCAAAAATAATGCGTTATCGAAATTCCAATAATCAAACTCAAAACCTGCAGGAAGAACCTCTTGAAAATAGGATGTCACCAACTGACTTAATAAGGTAGCTCCGACCATGGCTAAAAGTATAATGACATAGGTCTCTATCAAAAATTGACTAATCAATTGCCTTCTAGTACTACCCATTGTTTTTCTAATCCCAACTTCCTTCGATCTCAATCTAGCTTGAGCAGTTTCCAGGTTTATGAAATTGATACATGCAATAAATAGAATAAAGAAACCAATAATTATCAATCCATTCAAGGTTTTCCTATCGGCTGTATTTCCACTAAAAGTATCTGAAAAATGTAAATTGCTAAAAGGCTCAAATTCAAATTGGGTTGTCCAATTACCATCGGGTTCCACATATTTATTTTTGATTGCTATCAATTCATTGTCAGCTTTTTCCTTCTGACCAGGGGCCAACTTGACAAAAAGTTGCGCATTTGAACTAACAGATCCCCAGTCATCCACATTCCTCTTGGCTCGGATTTCTCTATTACTCAATAGCGTCTCATAAGAAATGAAATCCGTAAAAATGAGGTCCGTATTTTTTTGTACGTCTTCCACCACTCCCGTCACCATCACACGCAAGGTATCAGTATAAACTAATTCCTTACCGAGAATTGTATTTAGGGCTTCATCACCAAAATACCTTCTAGCCGAAGATTTGGTGAGCACAACCGAATTTGGTTGATCTAATGAATTTATTGCAGATCCTGCCAACCATTCATACTCAAATAGAGAAAAGTACTTCTCATCAGCAAATACCACCTTAGTACTGATACCAAAATTCTCTGACTCATCAGCTGACTCAACCAAAAATCGATAGGCACTGAAGATGGGAGCAACTTCTTGAGCAGCCGACATTTCATTTCGAACCGCTTCAACCAAAGGAATGGGAGAACCCGGATTAGGCCACTCTTCCTCTCCATTACTTGTGACAGAAGTAATTCTGTAAATTCGATCTCGATCCTTTTGATGGGTATCAAAGCTATATTCATAACTCACCAAGTTATAAACAACAAAGCAAGCAGCTATTCCTATGGATAGACCTATTACATGAATAAAAGAGCGCAAGCTGTGACGCTTGATATTTCGCAGGGCGATTTTAAGATAGTTTTTTAACATTTTCTTTTGCTTTAGATGCGTTTTATTATTCTTCTTTCAAACTCTTCACTGGGTTCATGAAACTTGCCCGCATGGTTTGGAAAGACACGATTATAATGGTGAAGATCACTCCGATCATAACCGTTGCAATGAAAATATCCGCACCAGGTGTTGATTTCACCTCAAACTGTTCCAACCATTTATTCATCAGCCAATAGCTAAAAGGCATGGCCAACACAATTCCTATTAGGGTAATTTTTAAAAATTCCTTATTAAACATAAAGGAGATATTGAAAGCCGAAGCTCCCATCACTTTTCGAATACCTATTTCTTTCATGCGTCCAGTAATCGCAAGTGAGGCCAGCGCAAAAAGTCCCATAGAAGCAATTAAGATTGCAATAATCGAGGCAGTCGCTATCATTTTACTTAACCTTTGATCTGCTTCATATTGTTGTTGAATAGATTCATCAAAAAATTGGTAATCAAAAGGCTCATCCGGAAATAACTTCTTCCATTCGGTATTGAGGTTCTCTATAATAGCTTGATAATTATTAGATGATATTTTTACAAAGACGGTAGGGCTCATTCCTCCTGGAATATTCAAGGTATTGATACCAGAAAGACCTACATCGGGGCTCATGGCCATCATGACTGGCTCTATCTCAGAATACAAAGCAGCATGATGAAAATCCTCCACAACCCCTACAATCCTATGATTATCATAACTTCCAGGGCTTCCTACCTGTGCCTGTAAAGGATTTTCCATATTAGCGACCTTGGCAAAAGTTTCATTAATCAGAAAAGCAGAGCTGTCCGAAGGAAATTCAGTTGATAAGTTTCTTCCTTCCTTAATTTTATAGCCTACTACATCAGCATAATCAGCATCTACAATATTAAAACGATAGTAAAAAGTACTACCATCCTCTTTAGGAAATCCGGCATTCCACCAGCTATTATTACCATAGGTGCTCATAGCTATTCCTGCATTTTCAATCCCTGCTCTGCTTTTAATAGCCTGTTTGTAACGATCTGCCTTTTCAAACGACATCTTGATACCCGATCCAAATCCACCGCCGGAAGAAACTAAAGGCACTTTTACTTCTATAATGTTATTGGGAGAGAACCCTAAATCGTAGTTATTAATGGTATTCATTTGCTGATACATGACAATCGTGCAAGCCACTAAAAATAATGAGATGAAAAACTGAACCCCTACCAGTGTCCTCCGTAAGTTATTTTTTCCAAAACTAATGCTCAATCTCCCCTTTAATACATTTACAGGTTGTAGCTTGGAAAGAAACAGTGCGGGATAAGAGCCGGCTATCAACGTGATCACTAACATTAAACCGACTATAATCAAAATTTGATTGATGGAATAACTGATCACCAAGGACTTAGCAAATAAATCGTTAAAAACAGGCAGTAGTAAATGAGCTATAAATATTCCTAAAACGGTAGAAAGAAAAGAGATAATCATAGATTCCGTCATAAACTGACCGAATAACTGCTTATACACAGCCCCCATGGTCTTTCTTACGCCTACTTCTTTAGCTCGCGTTGCAGATCTGCCAATGGCTAGTGTTGTGAAATTTATACAAGCAATCAGCATAATCATCACGGCAACACTAAATAAAATCCATAATAATTGAGGATCGGTAACAGCCATACTGCCACCACTTATGTCAGCATTTAAGTGAGCCTCTTGGATCGGTTGCAAATACAAAGCATAGCTACTTTCATCGTGCTGCTCCTGTCCGATGGCGTTAACAATCATACTAGGAAGTTTTTCCTCCAACTCTTTTAAATCATGCCCCTCCTTAAGCCAAACATAACTTTCTCCATAGGTATTGAACCAACTGTCCAGTCCATTTGGACCTATATAAGTAGAAAGATTTAAGTCTGACATTAAAAGTCCAAAATTGAGACTCGAGTTATTGGGTAGATCCTTGAGAACTGTTTTTACCTCATAAGTTTCAAAATCTTTCCCTAATTGAATCATTAAAGTTGTCCCGATCGGATCCTCAGCTCCAAAAAATTTCCTGGCTGTGCTTTCAGTGATGGCAATAGAATACTTTTCATTTAAGGGATTTTTATCGCCTTTTAGGACCGGAAAAGAAAACATTTTGAGGAAATCCGACCCCACTATAGTAGTCTCTTGTAAAATAGCATTCTGCTCTTTTCTTTTTGATAAATTAGACGTTTGAATCAGATGGGTAGTACCTGCCACCTCTTCAAAACTCGCTTTTATTGCATTGGGAGCTGCCATTGGACCTGATGCAGAAATAGAAACTTCTCCCGGCTGCACTTCTTCCTCCCATAATACACGTCCTATTCGATCTCCATTATTATGAAAGTCATCAAAAGAAAATTCATTTTGAATGAATAAAAACAACAAAATACTAACACCTAAGCCCAAAGACAGACCAAAGAGATTAATGGCTGTATATAATTTGTGCTTGATTAAATTTCGAATGGCGATTTTAAAGTAATTCTTTATCATGAGTTCTATTTTTTGGATGATTCCCTTCTATTGATTCTACCCTTTTTATTAATTATCCTTTATATATTTTAATGGACTCGTATTGATCGCTTTAAAAAGCTTGTGGCTTAGCGACAATAGCGTTATTGAAATAATAATGATGATGGCTATAATCACATCGAAAGCATTAACATTGATGCGATATGCAAATCCTTCCAACCATTTTTGGACTGAAACTATGGACAGCGGAATAGCCAAAACACCCGCAACTGTAATAAACAGAACAAACTGCTTAATTAAAGAGTAGGCTATTTTCCAGTCGGATGCGCCTAATATTTTCCTGATGCTTAACTCCTTTTGTCTGGTTTCAATTTGAAATGAAATGATAGCGTACAAGCCTAAACAAGCCAGTATTAGTGCAATGGCTGAAAAGAAGTAAATGGAGTTGGCAAATAGCTTGTCACTTTTATAAAGTCCGTTGACATGCTCTTGCAGAAACTTATAATCAAATGGTAGATTAGGAAAAACCTCACTGAAATCCGCGTTAATGGCACTGATAGCGGATTGATAATCATCCGTATTCAGCCTTACAAAAATTCTGTCATCAAATGATCTTGGAAAAAATAAGATGATAGGCTGTATATTCTCATGCAAACTGGCAAAGTGAAAGTTTTCTGTAATGCCGATTAGCTCGCCTTCCCAAACATCATTGAGCACGATCTCTTTCCCTAGCTCATCATTGCCAATTTGCAGCATATCAGCTGCAGCCTTATTAATGATAAAGGAAGTAGAATCGTTAGCATATAGAGAGGAAAAATCACGACCAGCTAAAAGGGGAATCTCCATTGTTTCCAGGAAATTATAATTGGCAGAAAGAAGGCTAATTCGAAAGGACTCTTCACTATTCTCCTTAAGATAAACCGGCACACTGCCATTCAGTCCATCAAACATATTTCCTGTGGAAGTCACATTTATGACAGATGCATTCTGCAATAATTTTTGTCTGATCGTCTCGTAATTCTGAGTTAATGAAGGGCCGTCTACCTTCAGCACTATGATATTTTCATTTTCATACCCCAGATCTTTTTGGGTTAAATAATGCATCTGTCGGCCAACGGTTATGCTGCCAATAATCAACCCGATAGTGATAAAATATTGTAGCCCTACCAAAACAGACTTCACCCCTGAAGGGCTGCTCACTTTCACCGAAGCACTGCTTAAGGTTTCTGAAGCTGAAAAGCGAGCAATGATTTTAGCGGGATAAGAACCTGCCAATAATCCGAGTGCCACGCTAAAAAGGATCACCCAATACCAATATTCAAATAGGTACTGATTGATATATAATGGCGCTTCGAAAATCTGATTAAATTTTTCCCCAAACAATAATAACAATGCGACTGCCACCAAAGTAGCAATAAAAACAAGCACTATGGATTCAAACACAAACTGTCTGAAAATACTAAACTTATTAGCTCCCAATACTTTCCTGATTCCGACTTCCTTAATTCTTTTGATGGACAAGGCAGTAGAAAGATTGACAAAATTAAAAATGGATAAGCCCAGAATTGCCAATGCCACAACAATCAAAATCCTGATCTGACTTTTACTCCCTTTAGGAGCCGTGCCATCTCGCTCTGATATATTTTCAGAATTTAAATGAATGTCCTGAATGGCTTGTGCTTCAAGGCTGATATTTTCACTAACATCCTCTCCCATATGTCTTGCTATAAAACTGTTCAATTTTTCATTGAATGTGCTTGGATTGGTTTGCTCTACTAAGCGCACATAAGTAGGAAAGGACGTCCATCCCCAGGTAGCCAGGGTAACAGGATAGCCATAAGGGACTTCAAAAGATGAGAAAGAAAGAATCATATCAAACTGCAAATGCTGTGGAGTTTTGGGCTTCTCCACCACTCCAGTTATCTTGAAATCCTTCTCATTATCAATTCGAATGGTTTTCCCTAAAGCAGACTCCTCACCAAAATATTTATGGGCTAATGTCTCCGACAAAACCACTGTATTAATTTCGTCTATTGGATTAGGATGAGCTAATTCAACAAATTGATAAGGAAAGAACTCAAAAAATCCGGAATCGGCATAAAACACTTTGGTTTCATAAAATTCATCATTTTCGAGGCTTACTAAAATATTATCAGCATGTCTAAGCCTTACTGCCTTTTCCACTTCTGCAAAGTCTCTTTGTAGTGCTGGCCCCATGGGAGGTCCAATAGCGGCATGCCGTTGATCTGTCTTTTTGCGTAAGAGATTTACCCTATAGATCTCCCCTTCTCTGCTTTCCATTTTATCGTATGAATATTCATACAACACAAAGTTTAGTATGATAGCACAGCTTAGTAAGGATATAATTAACCCGCCAATATTGATCAGCGAGAATACCTTATACTTCAATATGTACCTTAGCGCGTGTTTTAAATAATTAGCTATCATAGTGTTTGTGTTTAGCCTGTGAAACAGTTAACTACATCATTCTCTCTTCAATGAATCCACAGGATTAGTAAAAGCAACCTTTAAGGATTGAATGCTGATGGTGAAAAATGCAATAGCCAGGACCACAAAACCTGAAAGCGCAAATATCCACCAGCTTACATCAATTCTGTAAGCGAAATCTTGTAACCAGCTTTCCATGGCATACCATGCAATTGGAACAGCAATCAAAATGGAAATCAAGATGAGTTTTAAGAAATCTTTCGAAAGTAAACCCACTATGTTGGTTACATTTGCTCCCAACACCTTGCGAATACCAATTTCTTTGGTACGTTGCTGAATGATGAATGAGGCCAGGCCAAATAATCCTAGACAGGCGATGAAAATGGTGACTCCTCCACCAATAGCAAATACATTGCTTACTCTCCTATCTTCTTTATAAAATGCTGCCCATTGCTCATCGAGAAAATGGTATTCCATGGAAGAGAAAGTATCGAACATCTTATGTACTTTATCCGCATGCGCAAGGACTTCCTCTGTATGTTCAGAATTAAATTTTAATGAAAAGTAATCGATACTTTGAAATGGATTGGATCTAAATCCCAAAATCATTGGCCCCACTTCGTTGTGCAAAGATTGAAAGTTGAAATCTTTCACCACGCCTGCTATTTGTAATTGCTGACGGGTTCCATCATCACTTAGCTCCAAATATTTACCAATGGGATCTTCCAGTCCTAAGGTTTGAACAGCTGTTTCGTTAATAATGATATGCAATGAATCAACCGATTTATTTCCTGTGAAATTTGCTCCTGCAGTCAATTCCATTTTGTATAAATCAATCATATCTTCATCAAATCCGATATAATTCATTTTCATAGAATCCGCACTTCCAAAGTTCTTGGTATAGATTTCTTGTATGGATTTCCACTCACCCGGTACCCTTGAGGAAACGGCAACCCCTTCCACATAAGGAGAATTAGCATACTCGGCTTTAATGGTTTCAAAACGTTGTCTTACTTCGCCATTATTGATATCAACAATCAGCATTTGTTCATTCTCAAAACCTAAGGGAACATCTTGGATATATTGCAACTGTCGATAAGCTACCAATGTGGCAATGATCATCACTATGGATAATGTAAACTGAGTGCTGACCAATACTTTTCGAAGCGCAACGCTTCCCTTGCCGGTTTGCATGGCTCCTTTTAAGATGTAGGTAGTTTTTAGGCGTGACATCAGAATAGCAGGATAGCTTCCTGATAGAAGGCCAACCACCACAGTAACACCTAATATGAGTAAGAAAATAGTGCCGACAGTGTCTAGATTAAAAACGAAATTTTTGTCGGTGAAAGAATTGAAAATAGGTAATAGCAGATCTACTAGAAAAAAGGACAGAATGAAAGCGATAAATGCCATTAAGGTTGACTCGGAAAGGAATTGTGTGACCAACTGGTGTTGGAAAGCACCGGAAACTTTTCGAATGCCAACTTCTTTGCCTCTATCCAGGGCTTTGGCTGTTGCCAGATTCATATAATTAATGCAAGCAATTAGGAGCATAAAAATCCCGATTGCCATGAAAATATAGACGTAAGTGATTTCTCCTTTATTGGTATCAACACCATATTCAATTGAGGCCGAATTAAAATGAATATCAGGAAGCGCTTGTAAATAGAAATCATGTTCCTCCGGTTTTTCAAAATGACTGGCTACGAAACCCTCCATTTTTTGGTGAATACTTTCCGGCTGTGCATTTTCATTCAGCAGCAGATAGGTATATGCACCGTATCGGTCCCAACTGGTGGATATTTGCTTATAAAACTCCATGCCAGTGGGGATCCCCACCAATATTTTATATTGAATATGCGAGTTTTGCGGTAAGTCTTTAATGACACCAGTCACCAAAAAATCCGTTTCTCCGCCAGACTGCAAAGTTTTACCCAATGCATCAGTAGTGCCAAACAACTTCATAGCCCATTCCTCATTTATAACTACCGCAAAAGGTTTCTCGAGAGCCGTAGCGGGATCTCCGGCTATCCATTCTAAATTAAACAGTTCAAAGAAATTCGGCTCTGCAAAGTAGTAATCGCGCTCTTCGTAGGCTTCCTCATTGTGTTGAAACACTATTTGACCTCCAAACTTATATAATTGCGTATAATCCTCAATTTCCTCGTAATCATCACTCAAGGCTTTACCAGTTGGCCCTGGCACCATACCGAATTCTCGTTCTCCTTCAGGACTCGTATTAATCTCAATCAGTCTGTAAAGTCTGTCCTTTTGATCGTACATACTGTCATAAGAAAACTCATCAATCACCAGCATGAATAGCATACTGCTGCAAGTAATACCCAGCGTCAGTCCCACAATATTGATGACAGAATAGGTCTTATTCTTCCACAAGTTTCGAAAGGCGATTTTTATATAGTTTTTTAGCATGAGTTCAAATATTTTGTTTATTCATTCTTCAATGACTCCACAGGATTGATTTTTAAGGCTTTGTAAACCTGACTACCAATAGTCATTGCTACTACAGCCAACACCATTAGAAAGCCAATGGCTATTGTCCCGATTCCAAAATCTATTTTGTAAGCATTCATTTTTAGCCAACTGACATTCACAAAGTAGGCTAGCGGACCCGCTATCAAATAGGAAATTCCTATGAGGATAATAAAGCTCTTGCTTACCGTCATGGTGATGTTCCAGGCTTCTGCTCCGAGGGTTTTTCTGATCCCGATTTCCTTGGTTTTGTTTTGTATATGGAAAATGACCATCCCCAAAAGTCCAAGGCAAGCCAATGAAACCACGATAATCGTTACATATCCTAGAATAGCAAGTAAAGCTGCATAGTAGCCATAACTTAATTTCATATCATCTTCAAAATAGCTGTAGTTAAACGGCCTGTTGGTATGCTTTTTCCATGCAGCTTCTAATTGCGAAAGGGTTTCTTTGGCCTGCTCAGCATTGATGGTCAAAATCATAGTTTGCACTTCAGTTGGTTTGTACCTTAATGCCATAGGTCCGATTTCTTCATCCATTCTTTCATAATGGAAATCTTTCAAGACGCCAATGACCTCCACCTGCTTATCTTCAATTGTTAAAAGCTGTCCAATGGCCTCTTCCGGACTCTCCCAGCCGATGCGTTCCACAGCTCTTTCGTTAATTAAAATGTAGCGCTCTTCATTTGGCATATTTTCAGGATAATTCCTTCCGGCTACTAATTCAATTTCCATGGAATTTACATAGTGATTATCTACTCCCATATAGCTCATGAATAAGGGATCCTCTTCATTAGGTAAATCTACTTGAAAGCCATTATTGGTGCCCAATGCCGGCATGTGCGTAGTGGCCGAAATGGCTTGTACGTTGGATATGGAATTAAATTCATTTTTGATGGTTTCATAAGGCATACCATCTAATTTCACATTCAGAATATTTTCCTTTTTAAAACCGTGATCCGCTGTCAACACCATATTCATCTGCTGATAAATGGTAATAATGGTCACTACAAAGAAAATGGAAAAGGCAAACTGCATGACTACCAAAATTTTTCGGATACTGAAGCGGGCAATGCCCATTTTCTTACCCAGGTTTTCTAGGTTAATGGATTTCTTAAGCGCTGTCAGTGCATTAGTGGAAGAGAAAAAGACTGCCGGAACTATGCCTGCTATAATGCCGGTTAAAGCCGCAAATCCTACATAAAATAGATAGAGATAATTGGTTTTATCAAAGCGAATTGGCGCTCCCAGCGAAGTAAACATAGAATTAAGCGATGGATGGAGATACTCTACTAAAAGAGCGGCTATGGCAAAAGCAAAGAGGGAAATGATAATGGCCTCCATTAGGAATTGCGCCATGATATGCTTTTTACCAGCTCCAATCACTTTCCTCACCCCTATTTCCTTGGCTCGGTTCATGGCCCTGGCTGTGGTTAAATTGGCATAGTTAAAACAAGCCGAAAGCATAACGACCAGCGCTAATCCCAAAAGGACATAAATAAAAATGGCAGGTAAACCAAAGCCCATGGTATTGCTTAGCAGTGGACCCATGGTAATTTCTGAAAGCGGTTGCATTTTAAAGTGAAAGCTATAATCACCTTCTGCATCATAATTATCGATAGAAGCTTTGTTCAGAATTGGTGCTAAATCACCTTCCTGAAAATTTTCTGTGGTTTTGATGTAGATATAATTATCATAAACATTATTCCAGTCTGTTAAAGGGGCTAATAATTTCCCTTCCTTTTCTAGCAAAGGCAGCCCGTTAGCGGAAGCCATCATATCAAAATCAAAATGCGTTTTACCCGGGAATTCCGCTAGTACGCCTGTCACTACATATTCCCCTACTTCTTCTACTTCTATGGTTTGCCCGATGGGATCAGCTTCGCCAAATAATTTAACCGCCATTTCATTACTTAAAACCACGGCATTGGGAAGCGAAAGGACCTCACTTGCACTTCCTGATTTCATCGGGAAATTAAAAATGCTAAAGACTTCATTACTACCAAACAGTCCTTGAAATGGAATTTCAGCTTGTTGCCATTTGGCAGTACCTTCAAAATTGTTTTTCACCAACGCTAATTCTTCTACTCCCTGCTGTACTCTTAAATTAGCCGCCAAAGGAAAAGGGGCGGTTGCCGTACTCCAGATGCCGTCATTTTGCTTTTCACGGTCTGTAATGACTCGATAGATTTTGTCAGAATCGCTATGAAAATCATCATAAGAATATTGATCGGCTACGATGATGATCAAGAGCAAACAAACCGTCATGCTCACTGCCAATCCGAAGATATTGATAAATGAGATGGTTTTATTTCGAAGAATGTTCCGAACAGCAACTAGTATATAATTTTTCAGCATGGCCGTAATTTTAAATTTTGAAGTACTTTTTTCTACTATTTAACTATCCTGTTAACCAATTACTTAACTGCTTACCCCCGGTCGGTGACACACCGACCGGAAGCACTCAAGGTGACTAATTATCTTGATGGTCGGTGTGCCACCGACCATGGAATCAGATTTCTTCATTGCTGACTAAATCACTTTAATCCACCCTAACAACACCCCTAAAGTCCCCTCAATGCTATTAAGTTAAGCTTTGAAGCCTCATCTTTTGATATAAACCTGAAAAATAACCTTGGTTATTTTCTTTGTGTTCTCTTGTCTCTTTTGTGGTGGAAATTTCCTACCGGTGGTATTTACTCACAAACATTTTTTTTTAACCACAAAAGATTCAAAAGAAAACAAAAGTTTTTTCGCTTAAGCGAAAAACTAGTTAAGGGTATTTCCTTAACCTAATTACATTGAAGTACCAGCTGGCTGGAAAGTCTACGAGAAATTGAACCCTTATCACACATGAAATTGCTCTCTGATATTTTCTGTAACCACTTGGCCATCGAATAAATTGATGACTCTGTGCGCATAATTGGAATCATGTGGGGAGTGCGTTACCATCACGATGGTGGTGCCTTCATTATTCAATTGCTCCAATAATTTCATTACTTCCTCGCCATTGGCTGAATCCAAGTTACCGGTCGGCTCATCGGCAAGGATTACATCTGGCTTGGCTACAATGGCTCTGGAAATGGCCACCCTTTGCTGCTGTCCACCGGACAATTGCTGCGGAAAGTGATTTCGCCTGTGCATAATGTTCATGCGGGTCAGCACTTCTTCTACTTTGGTTTTTCTTTCCGAAGAAGGCACTTTCATATAAAGCAATGGCAACTCTACATTTTCAAATACCGTCAGCTCGTCAATCAGGTTAAAGCTTTGAAAAACGAATCCGATAGAGCCTTTTCTCAGTTGTGCTCGTTGGCGTTCTGAATATTTAGCCACTTCATGATCTACAAAATGGTATTCACCCGAGTTAGGATTATCCAACAAGCCCAAAATATTGAGCAAAGTAGATTTCCCACAACCCGAGGGTCCCATTATAGCGACAAATTCGCCCTTTTTGATTTCAATATTGATATTATTCAAAGCCGTAGTCTCCACCTCCTCAGTAGTATAAAGCTTCGTTAAATCAACCGTTTTAATTACATGATCCATATTTTTTTAAGTTTACAAGTTATCAGGTTGGCAAGTTATCATGTTGGCAGGTTTGCAGGTTTTCATGTTTGCAAGTTGCCGTGTTCTGAAGTTGCCATGTCTTTTATCTAATTTAGTTATATAATCTATTTTCTAATTTCAATTTGTTTTTCACTAGTCCTGCCAAAAATAACACCCCTATGATCCCCTCAAGGGGATAGTCTCTTCGATTAAAATAAGCATAAAACAGCAATCTTTATCCCCATTTTCTTACTCTTTGGAATTAAAACATGACAAAGTGCAATTATAAGCAGTTATCCAAATCGTTGCGGGCTCCCCCCTTGAGGGGGGTTGGGGGGTGTTTAGTTAACCTAAACCTCAACCCCTATTCCCCTTTATTTCAACCTTATTTCAATTTAATTTCTATTTATCTCAATCACATTTCCATCTTGCAACTTCCAACTTCAAGCTATCTCCAGTCTGACCTTCGGTACTGACCTAAATGCTATCACTGAACTTCGAGCTTCCTACTTCCTACTCCAAACTCAGCTTCTCATTATCCCCATAATTCTCATAACCAGAAACAATCACCTGATCACCGGCTGCTAAGCCTTCCAGTACTTCATAATAATCTATATTTTTTCTACCCAATCTGATTGGCTGCTTTACGGCTTCATCTTTATTGGCAGGGTTTATCACATAAGCCCAGTTGCCGCCCGTATCTTTATAAAAACCTCCTACCGGCAATAATAAAGTCTCTTCTGTGGCGCCTAATTCTAGTTTGATTCTTACGGTCTGCCCTCTTCTGATGCCTTCCGGACTTTCACCTTCAAAGACCATATCTACTTCAAATCTACCATTACTGATAGTCGGGTAAATTTTATTGATGACGAGATTATACTCTCCTCCGGAAAAGGTAAAGCTTCCTTTTTGTCCGACATCTACTCTTGGTAAGTACAGCTCATCTATGCCAACCCTGATTTTGTAATTGTTCATCACATCAATTTGCCCTAAGCGCTGACCGGAAACTACGGATTGACCCACTTCCAATTGTGGAGTAGCCAATTGTCCGTCTCTGGAAGCTTTCAAAGTCAGGTTATTTAAAATCTTGCCGACTGCATCCAAACTTCTCTGCATTCTAGCTTCAGAATTGCTCAACTGTCGCAATTGAAAAACACGAGCAACGGAATCATTCTTATAGCTCCTGTAGGTCAACTGTTTGCGCTTCACATTATATTCATAATTCTCTCTTACCTCCTCAAATTCTCTTTCGGAAATCAGTTTTTGCTCAAACAGACTTTTGAAGCGGATATATTGTGGCTTTAATAAATTCAATTGGTAATCAATTTCGGCTAACTGTGCTTGCTGACTTAAATCATTTTGGTCGAGCAATAAGCGGGTTTGTCTAAGATTATTGATTTGCTCATAAAGTTGCGTTTCCCTTTGCATCACCTCCAACTGCAAATTGGAATTGGTTAAGGTTAGAATGGTATCGCCTTTTTCCACTATGGCTCCAGACTCCCGCACAATTTCGGCTATAATACCGCCTTCAATGGCATCCAAATAGAAAGTTTCTCCAGGCTCCACATTGCCGGTAACCGGAATAAAATCTTTGAATTCGCCCATTTTCACCGTGCCAATGCTGAGTCTATCTTTATTTACATTGAGTGTAGAGCGATTATCTGCAAAAAGTAATTGGTAAACAATCAGGCTTAAAATGAGAATTCCCAAACCTATTAATAGCAACCTTTTGCCCGTCCACTTTTTTTGTACTATTTTCTTATCCATTGAAATTTATAATAATGCAAATTCACTTTTACCAACTCTGTGCCAAGTATAGTAAAAGTGGCTTCATTAGCATTTAGAGGGATAATTCACTATTGCTATGCGTTCATAAAAGCACGCAAACGTCCGATAGCGGACGGCTTGAATTATTAATATAAGATAGGGGAAATTGAGGATACTGGTGAGGTTGATTGAAGTGGTAAGAAGCTTCTAACCACCATGCGGAGCATGGCGAGAACGATGTTTGGGGGTGGTGAGGATTAGTCCAAATTGAAAAACTATTATGCGGAGCTTGGCGGGAATGGGATCTTTTATTTTCATTTACCGTTTTACCTACTTCTTATTTTTTGGGTGAGTTATGAAGAATCACCGGGATATAACGAGTTTTAAAATTTTCACCTGACGATGTATGCTTATGGATGGTATAAAAAGTGCCTATTTTTTTCTTCTTGCAATTCTCATAAAGAAAATGATACTCATTTTTAGTCATAGTATACTCTCTATAACTTTCCATAATTGATTTAGCATCTGGACAATATATGTATAGTAATATACCACCATTAGGATCCTCTCCACTTGTATATCTCTCTACTAATTGTAAAAAACCTCCCCAAACATGTCTATTATTAACTCCTTGGACGAGTTTAGCTTCACCAATCCATTTATATTGATTATTTAATGAACTGATAGTTAAATCTGTGTTTCCACCCTTTACAAACTTGGCCTCAGCAGAATAAAACATTGCATTTAGAGCCACTTGCAAATAGCTAGAAACACGATCTTCACCATTTACATCTGGTTGAAGATACTCTGCTTTTTTTTGGACTTCATTTATACACCAATCTAAATCATTATAAAGAGCTGAAACAAAATCATCATAATTTTCAACAGTCATTCGTTCATGCTGGAGCCTTAATCTATAGTCGGTGGAGGCGAGTGAATTAAATTCCTTCAGTGTAATTGAGCTCATAACCTTAACTTCTGACATTTACTTTATAAAACATAAAGATCCGTTTGCTATAAATATCCTCTGGCAATAATTCACCTGTATACGGATGCGTTAAAAATCCAGTTTCTTCCGCTGCTTTTACATCTGAATTTGAAAGTGGATAATATGTGTCTTCATTTTCAAAAAATTCATAATTTAAACTCAACAATGGGGGATGCAATAAGCAAAGTTTTTGTAAACTTAAAAGTATGTCTACATCCGATATATCTTTTGAAACTAACTTTTTAACATCACCGATCCCAATTTCTTTTACATGGAGATAACTAAATACATAATCAACAACTTTGTACATAATATCCCTATGCAGACTTTCTGGAAGCTTGCTTAGATCTAAAATTATGTCCCTCTTAATTAAAGCCATTAGTCTGATAACGCATTAGAGATTTTATTTTTTAGATAACTGAAATCTTTAACTCCAGTGCAATTTGTGATAATTATTTCATTTATCTCTTTTTTTACTGAATGAACTAATTTAGATGATCCTGGTACTAATAGTTCTAATTCCATTTCACTTTCATTTTCCCATACAATACCGATACGATAAATATCTAATTCATTTAGAACAGCTTTACTGCCTGCCTTATGGTATGCCTCTTCTCTAATATCATGATTAGCTCTTCTTTTTTTAATTTTAATATTTGAACCCTCTTTAGTAGAAAAACACAACTCTACAACTCTCCCAGTATTGTCACAATTAAACTTCTTTATTACCGAGTGAATATTGAATTTGTTTCGTTCAAATACTCCGGTCTCTAAAGATCCCCCTAATAAACGTTTGAAAGCCCCAAAAAAATTTGAAAAATGACTTTCAACCTGTCTGTCACTTGTACCTTTAAAATAATCTATTCGAATTTCAATACTATTATTCACTTTATCAAAATACACCACATCTACAAATTGCATGGGATATTTTCTCACACCATAAAATTGAGTGTAATCATCTTTTAATCGATCACTTATTATTAGTTCTATATCAATATCCACTCTCTCCATGAATTCAACGACTCTAGTAAAAATAAGAATCATTTTTTTATCATCTTCTCTTTTATCAACTAAGTGTATTTTGTTAACATCATCCTGTAAAAACTCATTTCTCTTCAGCAAGTATGGGAATGATTCTCTAAACTTATTTTCCTCAATTGACAATTGAGAGGCTAAGTTGTAAAGCCCCATAAACTTACTAGAAGAAAAACTAAAAAATTGAATGTATTTAGATCCATATTCAATATTATCACGATATATATCGTGAATTTCTCCAAAAATCAAATCGTTATCTTTCTCGTTTGTTGAGTATAATTGTAGTAATTTATCAACGTATGAATTTCTACCACCTTTGATTTTATGTTTCGAAAACTTCTTAGCAATGTCAAATTTCTTATTCAGATTTGAATAAACAGTATAAGGTACTCTTTTCTCAAAGCTTGTTAGTAAGTGTTTTAATTCTTTAATATCCATTCTAATGTATATTACTTAGTATATATTTTGTTCTTGATCTATGTAGTACCACTTTTTCTTAGTGGTAGTACCTAAAGGCTAATGCTCTTTGTCAATGACCTCAATAATCCTTAGTTGATGACTTCAGTCATTTTTTATTCAGTTTTTCAAAAATACTAGTTAAAATTTCATTGTTAGCAACTTCATTTTTGGATTTTTCTAATTCTACGGTAGACTCACCTTTTCCCAATTTAAAGTTTCTCTCAGTCTTAATTAATTCTTGTAACATTAATTGGATAATTTGATCATTACTTGTATTTAAGGCAGCTTTTAATGAGATAATTTTAAAATCGATGTTTGTCTTTTCATTATTAAAGTATTTTATATCTGAGAGAGTAGCTTTGTATAGTTTTAAAAAGAAAAAGGCAAAAATCTCAACAAACACTATTATTGACAATCTTGGTATGTAATGTGAAATAACTTTGGTAGTATTTTCAAAATCAAGTTCATTATAAAAAACCTCATATCCCAAAGCTACAATTGCACAGATAGTTACTACAGTACCAATTACCAAATTTATATTTGCACTTTTACGTAGTCTTATTAACTCGCCACCGATTCTATATCCTAAGTCTTCAAACTCATCAATAATATCTTTACGCTTTGCCTCAGCTATTGCCTTTTCACTGTAAAAAGAATCAATTTTAGTCCTAATAAAACCTTCAGTTAGAGTGCTATCAATAGCTTTATTTATTGTTTTGCTTATATTTTCCGAATCAGTGGTTTCACCGCTCTTCTTTCTAAGTTTTAAAAGTTCAAATTTTAAATCTTGAATTTCAGAACGCAAATTCTGATTTGATATATCAGAATTTGAATATTTGCTAAACGACCCATTTTGAAGATAACGATATAATATAAACCCTACGCCAAATGCTAAACTAACGGCTCCAATGATTATAAAAATGAAAGAAAACTGTCTATCAAAGTACTCATAAGCAACTTCTCTGGTAAGTATGAAAACTAAACCAATTACAGACAAAGTAATCCCGTAAAGAGCGAATTTTCTATTTTTAAGATATTCATATTCGGCTCTCCTCATCAAGAATTCATTTCTTTCAGACTCATTCATTCTTTGTTCTTCTATGTACTCAAAATACTTTTCGTTCATATTCTTTAATTTACGCTAACAATTAAAGCGGGCACTTTCATAATACACCTGGCACAATATTTAACACTAGATCAGGCATGCTGTTCTCATTAACCAACTTGACCTGAATCTATCTGAAAAAAAGGAAAGATTAAGTATTTACAGGTTTTGGTTGCCGATGAACTTAATGGATAAATATAGCCGATTAATTATAAAATACATCCTAAAAATATAGGAGTTAATCGAAAAATAAATGAGGTTTTAGATTAGAATTAAAATAATATAAATTTGATGATTTATGCTACCACCATGCAGTGCATAGCGAGAAGACTGGATGAAAGCGGTATTACTTGATTTTAAATTGCTTATTCATTTCAATAAATCTTGCTGTTATAAGTTGTAGCAAATATTGACCCTCCAATTCTGTTTGGTATTGAGTAGCCTGATTAATTGATATGGTTTGATTCTCATTTATTTTATGATTCATGTGATAAATTGAATAAAGCTTTTTTCTGGCACTAATTAACTTGACTTTGACCAACCTTTTATTGAGTAGCATGTCAAGTTCCTCAAATCCTATTGGAGAGTGATTGAATCTAAAACCTTTAGTTCCCTCTCCAGCATTTGAAAAGTTGAAATTCAGTTTTGATTTATCTTCAAAAAGCATGATTAAAGAATCGCCTTTTGATAAAGTCATATCTTCGATCCTTGAATTAAATGATGCATAGACATAGCCATTATGATTCACCAATGATAATCCTAAATATTCGTATGCTAAGGTTGCCTCATCAAGATAGAGTTTGAAGTATTCAGATTCCTCCGAAGCTAATTTCGTAACTTTTATCGTTTTATCATCTGTAAATTCATCTTCCAAATAACTAACTTCAGTTTGATCAAGCCTCGGTCTATTTTGTTCAAGAAGCTTCGCGTTTAATATTTTTTCTTCCTCTATTTTGCGCACAAAAAGGAGTTCGTCTTTCAAGTTAATTCTAGTTCCTTTACTAATTAAGAATTTATCTATTCTTCCTCCGTAAGGAAGGTTTATATATAAAATTCCACTGCCATGAATTCTTGAGCTTAAAGTAAATAAGGTTTGGTTTGCTTTAAAATACTCTGTCTCATTAACCATAATTTCATCTAGCTGAAATTGATCAGTTTTTGGAATATCTCTACCTAATAGCTTGGAGTAATTCTCCTTATCAAGACAAATCAATTCTTGACCTTCTTTTATTTTAAGTTTTTCAATAGGCTTTTCTACAGTTTTTTTGTCTTTTGATTTGAATAATCTGAATATGTTCATTTTGAAAGTATAATACAGCTAAAATTAGATAGTAAAACAAAACTTGTCACTATCCTAAACAAAAGTTATAATGACAATTCAATTGCCGATATACCAGCTATCCAGTCCCCATTAACCAAAAAAAGAAAGATTGAATATTTACAGGTTTTGGTTGCAGATGAACTTGAAGGATAAATGTAGGGGATTAATTATAAAATACATCCTAAAAATACAGGAGTTAATCGAAAAGTAAAGGGGTTTTTAGGTTTGATGAAGGGGTTTTTGGTGGGGGAAGGAAAATGTTGATGGTTTTTAAATGGTTCTGGCTTTTGAGCTTTTTTGAATCTTTACTGCTAAATGTCTAAATTTTGAGGCTTTTTACTTTTCTTTTTGCATGAACAAAAAGAAACAAAAATTCTAGAAAGTTTAATGCTTCCACGCGCGATGCCAACGCTGGCCCGCTAAACTTTCCTCCCTCCCGCTTTTCCGAGTTCCTCGGAAGTTGGGCGTGTTAGTTCTTTGCTAATTAGGAATGAACTTTCAGGATTTCTTGCTCAAAATGGGGAATATGTAGTATTCTAGGGCTCTTGACAGATTTTATTAATAATCTTGAATTAAAACTTCTGTTGGGATTTTTAAACTGGCGCTTAATTTTCGGATCATATCTAACGTCAGTTTTCGTTTTTTATTCATTATTTCGCTTACTCTGCTTTTGAATCCAATCATTTCCACCAAGTCTTTCTGTTTCAATCCCATTTGCTCCATTCTGAAATTTATTGCTGAAATTGGGTCTGGCATTCCAATAGGGAAATTTTCGCTTTCATATTTATCAATTAAAATAGATAAAATTTCAAGTTCATCCCCCTCTTTGGTTCCTCTTTTAGCATCAAAAATTATTTCTAAACGCTCCAAAGCCTTTTTGTAGTCCGCTTCGTTTCTTATTGGTCTTATTTCCATTTCAAATTTCTTCTTTTATGGTTTCACCTAATTCTTCAGGATTTTTTCTACTATCCCAAATTAAAAGAATATCTATTTGGCTTGCTTGTTCTTGATATATCATCAAGTAATCGCGTACAATTTTGATTCTTATCCCCGCAATATCGGTTGGTTTTCCAATTTCTGGATGTTCTGATATGAGTGCTGCAGATTCTTTAAATAATTTGAAAAGCTTTTCTGAATAGTCAGTCGATTTGTTTCTATTAATCCAATATTCTAGTATTTCGAGTCTATCTTGTTGGGCTCGAACAGACCAAACTATTTTCTTTTTAGCCATTCTTCTACTTCCTTGTTTGCTTGTTCGTCAGATAAAAACTCTCCATTTTTTATCTGCTTTTGTGCTTCTTTAACTGCAGATTTTTGTTCGGCTGACAGTATATAAACTTCCTGTTCATCAAATTCTATCTCCAATAACCTATATATCTCCTCCAATTTAACCTTATCAGTAGTTAGCTGGATTTTATCTATCAGTTGTTGCTTTAAATCTACCATGTTTAAAAATAATAATTCTTATTTGAATTAACACAAATTTAATTAGATGAATTCATTCCTTTCAATTTGTTAGGATATCAGAAGATCTCCTATTTTCATGAGTTGAATTGGATTGCATCTATTAAAAGAACAACCTAAAGGCTATTCATTTTCTCAAGATGTGGGAGTTAATTGAAAAGTATGGAAATTTTTAGATTTGATGAAGGGGTTTTTGGTGGGAAAGGGGAATATTAAAAATTTTTAAAGGATTTTGGCTTTTGAGCTTTTTTGAATCTTTACTGCTAAATGTCTGAAATTTTCAGGTTCTTCTTTAATCTTTTTTCTTGATAAAAAAGATAGAAAAAATCAAGACAAAATAATGCTTCATCCCGCATCCCTACGCCTGCCCGCTATTTTGTCCTCCCTCCCGCTTTTCCGAGTTCCTCGGAAGTTGGGCGTGTTAGTTCTATTCAAGCTATATAATTAAATTTATAGATTATCTCAAGAACATGCAGGGAATGACTGGAACGGAGGTGGATTTTTAGATTTTATGAAGGGGGTTTTGGTGGGATGGGAAATGTTAAGGGTTTCCTTTATTTCTTATTCTTCATTTTCGGCAAAAGTCAATACATAGTTATTATTGTCCAAAATAGAGAATTCAGTGGCTCCGTAAAAAGTACTTTCCAGCCCTTTTATTACCTTCACTTTGTCTTTGATTTTCTCGTAAAATTGTCTGATTTCTTTTATTTGGATGTACAGTAATAATGAACCGCCATTTTGCCTTGATATTTCTGGCAATTCTGAACCCAAACTATCGAGGGTTTGAAACATAAAACTCACCTTTCCGCAAGTCATCATAACCCAAACAAAGTCGCCCTCTTCCGGTACGGACATCCCAACTTTAAATCCGATGGCTTTATAAAATTGAATGGTTTCATCTATGTCTTGAACAAAAATATTAGGTGCTAGTGAGTCCATAATTTTTAAAGTTAGTCAATCAATTTATACTGCTTGTCTCACAAAAAAGGAAACTTCTTTGTTTAAAATGTCCTCTGTAGTCAATATTTTAAGATGTCTTCGGTATTTGCCTTTTCCTTCAAGAGCTTTCTTAGGATCTTCCATTAAATATCCTGTTGAAAATTCAAGGGTGACATGCTTCTTGTTTAAGAATAATCCGCTAAACATTTCGTCATTAAGAAAGAATACAAGTCCTCCATACATGACCTTTTCTTTGGTTTTTGGGAAAGTATTTAAAATGATGTCACGTATTTCAATGAGCATATTTGATTTGTCAGCATCCACCAATTTTATTTCCTCCAAAAAATTTTGAACTCCTTCATTTTCAGATTTTTTCATCGAAATTAAATTAAAGTTTGAATATTGACACCTTTGATCTACATTCTGTATTAAATATAGCAGATTAGTTACTAAATCTGTGCTCAAAAGACAGAATTCAATCGAAAAGTAAGTGGATTTTTAGGTTTGATGAAGGGGTTTTTGATGGAGGGAACTGAAGTGTTAAAGGGTCTCCTGTCAGGATTTTACCCGTCCTGTTACACTTCAACCCTTTCCTGTCAGAATGAGGACCCTTCCTGTCGCGTTTATACCCCTTCCTGTCAGACTATCAACCTTTCCTGCGAGACTATTAAGGCTTCCTGTCGGAATTTTTCCGCTTCCTGCGGGAATTTGGAGCGTCCTGCGTGAATATTACCCCTTTCCTGCATCAGTTAGAGGGTTTCCTGCAAGGGTTAGGATGCTTCCTGCATCATTTAGGGGGCTTCCTGCATCACTTCAACCCTTTCCTGCATGATTATTGGCCCTTCCTGCATCACTTCAACCCTCTCCTGCATGACTTAGGATGCTTCCTGCATCACTATTGACCCTTCCTGCGGGAAATTCTGGGCTTCCTGCAGGAATGCTTAGGGTTTTCCTTCCTTTCCCCATAAAGTAGTCTTTGCGGTTCAATACAGCCTTTGGTTGTCCTCCGTGTCCTTAGTGTAAAACTTAGCGCAACTCAGTGGTTAAAAGAAAACAGCCTTTGGCTGTCCTTTTGTATCTCCATGGTTAAAAAAGGCGTCCACTGATGACCGGAAACGTCCGATATCGGACACCTCGACTTAAGTCCTAAATCTGTTACTTCCATCAAAACCACCTCTTAAATTAATTAATAAGCCATTCTTTATATTTTTCAACTTTAAATCCATTAAATTTATCAAAACGGTATAGCTTTTGACAAATGCACCATATTACTGCAACCGAATAATACTTTTACAGAATGAATGAGCAAAAAGCAGGTACGCTACTAATTATTGATGACAATCAGGATCTTCTGAATGCTGCTAAGATTTTTCTCAAAAGGCATTTCAAAAGGGTCGACATAGAAAGCAATCCGAATCTAATTCCCACACTCCTTCAAAACGAAAGTTACGATATCATTTTGCTCGATATGAATTTCACTAGAGACGTTAGCACCGGACAGGAAGGCTATCATTGGCTCAATAAAATTCTGGAAATTGATCCTTCTGCTGTTGTGGTGCTCATCACAGCTTATGGAGATGTCAATACAGCCGTGAAAGTCATCAAGCAAGGCGCTACTGATTTTGTACTCAAACCTTGGGACAACGAAAAGTTATTAGCCACTTTACATGCCGCCTTAAAACTGAAAAATGCCGGCAATAAAGTCAGCCAACTGGAATCCACGCAAAGGCAATTATCTGCGGACATCGACAGAAGATTCAGAGATATTATTGGGGAAGGGCCTGCCATGCAGCAGGTTTTTGAAACCATCAAAAGGGTATCTCGCACTGATGCCAATGTGCTGATCACAGGAGAAAATGGAACGGGAAAAGAATTAATCGCCAGAGCCATCCACAGAAATTCATTAAGAGATGATAAGGTTTTTGTAACAGTCGATTTAGGAGCTGTTACTGACAGCTTATTCGAAAGTGAGCTATTTGGTCATAAAAAAGGCGCTTTTACAGACGCAAAAGATGATAGAGCAGGTCGATTTGAAGTGGCCCAAAATGGAACGCTTTTTTTAGATGAGATTGGCAATATTAGCCTTCCACAGCAAGCTAAACTGCTTACGGCTTTGCAAAATAGAAAAATCACCAGAGTAGGAAGCAATAAAGAAATTGATATTGATATCCGATTGATTAGTGCCACTAACATGCCGATTCAGGATATGATTCAATCAGGCAAATTCCGTCAGGATTTACTTTACAGAATCAATACCATAGAAATAAAATTACCGGCTTTAAGGGAAAGAGTGGAAGATATTCCGCTTTTAACGGAGCATTATATTAAATTCTATAGCAAAAAGTATAACAAAGAGATTTATAAAGTAAGTGATGCTGCGTATTCCAGAATGTGCAAATACGATTGGCCGGGCAACGTCCGTGAACTGCAGCACAGCATTGAAAGAGCAGTGATTTTAAGTAATCAGTCGGTTTTACAGCCAGAAGATTTCTTTTTTCAATCTGCAGATCAGGAAAGTAAAAGATCAGATAAGGTGAATTTGGATCACTTGAATATTGAGGATGTTGAAAAGATATTGATCAGAAAAGCCTTGGATAAAAACTTTGGAAATATAACGCAGGCAGCACAGGATTTGGGATTGACACGTTCTTCATTGTATAGAAGATTGGAGAAATATGGGTTGTAAGCCCCCTAGCCCCCAAAGGGGGAAGAGGGAGTGCTATACATTAGCTTTGTACTTAACCTAAAACTAATACAAGCCAAAGGCTTGAGGTGTGTCACGCAAAGACGCTAAGACCTCGCAACGTAAAGTAAAAGGATACAAGAAATGACTAGTAATTATATTCAACTATTGAGACACCCCCCTTCGCCTCCGCCAGCTGGCGGAGGAGTCGCACAGATTTTCTTTATCCTTTAAAATTGACTTAATAACAATTGATCATTTTTTTTATGATGTTAAAAATATAGTATAATATTTTCAACATCTACAAATTAAAATCCATGAGGACTATCCCCTTGAGGGGATTATAGGGGTGTTATTGGAGGGAAATACAGAAATCTTTTGATTTAGAATTCAAAAGATATTTAAACTAACATATAAATAATTGATATTTAGAAAATTCAGTTTTGGTGTAATTATAAGGCTGCTACTCGTATTTGTAGTGATGGCCTTTATTGCCTATTTAATTCAGACTAACGCTAATTATTTGGGCTCTGCTATCCTTAGCATTTTACTGTTTTTTCAATTTATAGAGCTCTATCATTATGTGACCAGTATCAACAAAAAAGTGGTTCGCTTTTTAGAATCTGTAAAATATTCGGATTTCTCTTCCGGTTTTTCTACAGACAACAAGATGGGGAAATCATTCAAAGAACTTAATAAATCATTTAATGAGGTACTGGAAGTTTTCCGTAATACCCGAGCTGAAAAAGAGCAAAATCTCATCATGCTCTCCACTATTTTGCAAAACATTCAGACTGGAATCATCAGCTTTGATGCATCCGGTGAAATAGGTATCCTCAATAGTATGTCTAAAAAGCTTTTGTTGACTCCCCAAATCAAGAACTTATCTGATATAAAAAGAAGTCAGCCCGCTATATACGATAAACTGATCAACTTAAAACCCGGGAAAAGTGATTTAATTAATGTCAATGCCGATATTAAACTTTCCCTGAATAGCACTATTCTTCGCCTCGGCACTAAGGATTGGAAAATTGTGACTATGCATAATATTTATTCTGAATTGCAACAAAATGAGCTTTATGCATGGCAAAACCTGACCAAAGTACTAAGGCATGAAATCATGAATTCCATAACGCCTATTGCCTCTTTGGTAAACTCTATGAATGATATCATGGAGGAAGACTTAACTAAACATTCAGATTCATACACTATGCCTTTTGAGGCTCATGAAGATTTACAACTCGGCTTGAAAACCATAGAAAATAGGAGTAGAGGTTTGATTAATTTTATAAATGCCTACCGAGATTATACCAATATTCCAGCACCAAAATTTGAAAAAATATCGGCCAGGCAGCTGCTTTTATATGTCCAAAAATTGCTTCAAGAGGATTTGAATCACTATAAAATAGAATTGAAATTAAACCTTCCCGAAAATGACATTAGCTTATGGGCAGATGAAGAACAACTGCAGTTGATATTCATTAACCTACTGAAAAATGCCATGGAAGCACTCTCAGAGACGGAAAAACCTTTGATTAGCATCACCATTATTACTACCCAAAATTTCTATTATATCAATATTGAAGATAATGGAGAAGGTATAGTGCCCGAGGCATTAGACCGCATTTTCATTCCGTTTTTCACCACCAAAAAACAAGGCTCCGGTATTGGACTGGCGCTTTCAAGGCAAATCATGCAGCTGCATAAAGGGAAGTTAAGCGTAAGTTCAACTCCAGGGGTAAATACTACTTTTACTTTGCAATTTCCGAAGGTATCATGATTTAAGAACCCTCCGTCATTTTTTCAGGCTTTACGCGGTTCGAATTATTCATATTCGAAAATGCATTTCGAATTCGATTGTAATCCAAGAAATAGCTTAGCCTAATTGAAATACTATTTAACTGCGGATGGCTAAATAAATAATCGAAATTCTCATCAAAACTCTGACCGCTTTGCTGTAAGTAGCTGTCAAGTGCATTTCTGTAAAGAATCGTAATTTGACTACCTGGAGCAAACCACCAGGAAAAATTCAAGTCCAAGTTCCAAGTATTGAAGGTTACATCATAAATATTTTCTCTTTCGGGCTCTTCAGTTAATTCACCATTTTGCTCAAGACTGTAAAGCTTTGAATACAATGCGCCAGAATAATAGTGTCTGAATATCAGATTTAAGGAAATCTTATTGTTAAAAATATAATTACCTCCAATTGAGTTTTCAACTGTTATTCTATCACGCTGACCAAAAATGATGTCATCTCCATCCATATCAACAAAGCCTTGTTCTTTGTAAGAAGGATTATAAAACAGACCATATCTCAAATTGAATTTATTGGAAAATCGATAGCGCGGATTTAAGCTCAAGAATATGCTACTTCTACCCTCTTCAAAGTAATTGTACCAATCGATGAATCCTTCGAAGGCCAGCTTTTTTCTGAAATCTGTATTCATCCAAATCCACTGATCATGATAGCCCGGAAACTGTACATGCCTTCCATTTATTCTTGGCTCATAAATATCATTAGTTCCAAAAGGAGTTGTTTCAATACCTCCTCCAAAACCAAAAAACTCTTTAGTGGTAAAACTAGAATTAAAATTAAAGGTAAAATTGCTAAATAAATCAGGGTCTAGTCTTCTAAAATGGTTGAGATTAAAATTCAAAAACATATTGTTTAAGTTTCCTTTAGGCTGTAAATATCGATACCCATAATAGCCCATGTAGCGAACATAATTAGTATTGGTAGAAAACCCTAAATCATTGATATTATAATCTAAAGTCCGTAAATCCATTCTAGCTTGTACACGATGTTCTCCACTTATTTTGCCTGCTGAAGCCTGAATTTCAGTTCCAAAGACAGTCTCTTCTTCCTGAAAAACCCAACTACCTTCCGTGCTTGCGCTATAATTCCATGTATTGGCTTTATTGGTATGATTTATATATAATCCGGTTGCGTTTGCGTCTCTAAAGCGTCCAAGTCTGGTCACATTCGTATTGACAAATGAGACTGAGCTATTATCGCTAAACCTCTGATCCAAAACGGCTACATTATAATTGGTAAAAGGTTCTACCATTTCTGTCCTTGTCTCCCCGCTTTCCTCATTTCGAATTTGAGCAAAGGCTTCATTTGTGACTGCGTTGAACAGTCCTATTCCTAATCCACCCTCGGTTCTGCCCGAAACCTTTGTTGCGTTGATTAATTCCACTGCATTAGGCTGAAATGCTACTTCCTCTCCCTCATTTACTGTAGGGCTTGAAGAGGGCCTTCCTCCGATACGTCTGGAATAAAACATATCCCCTTTGGAAAACAATTCTGTCCCTTCATTAAAAAAGGGTCTTTGCTCTGCAAATTGAACCTCGAATGCAGATAGATTTAGTACATTATTATCGAATCGAGCTTGTCCAAAATCGGGAATCAGTACCATATCAAGTGTAAAAGCATCCGAAATACCGTATTTCAGATCCAGTCCGCCATTGAAATTAAAGCTGGTTTCCCCATCATAATTATTTGCATAAGCCGAAACATAAGGTTGAAAGGATAATCTAGTAGGGGTTTTAATATTCTTAATTCCGTGAATTTCCCCATCATACAGTGAAAAAGCCCCTTTTTGATTATCTATATGATTCCAGCTGTATCGGGTACGTACTCTAAAAACTTCTCTTTCCATATTAAGCCCCCATTCTTGCACTGGCTTATTGGGAAATCTTAAAATAAAATAGGGAATGAAGACTTCTGCTACCCATCCATCATCGTTTATTTTCACTTCGCTATACCAAACGGCATCCCAAGAGTTATCTTCATTACCATTGGTCATTTTAGCATCATATTGAACTCCTGCAGCTGTTACAATAAACTGCATACTTTGTTGACGGTCGTTATAACCATTTAATAGAATAAAAAAGAAATCATCGGCACCTATATCGTCTCTTTCCGTTAATTCAGTACCAATTTTATCGGGATCGGGATCTTTCATATAAGCCCCAAAATAAATACCTAAATCATCGTAAATAATTTTCACCTCAGTAGACAAACTATCAGGTATAGGTCGGCCATTTTTAGGATTTCTTTCCACAAAATCTTTTGCGACAGGAGCATTTTGCCAAGCGACATCATCCAATACACCATCTATTTTAGGAGCTTCAGTTATCCTTGGAATATCTATGGTTTTACGAAAAATGCTATCGGTTTCTTGTGATAGACAGTAAAATCCCCAGAGAAAAAATAAACTAAATAAGTAATACTTTAACATGCTGATTATTCAATTAATTAGTTAGCTCATAATAATTGCAATCCTACATTTTACAGCATAAAAAGAAGCTTACTGGGTACTCATTTCTCTTTATATTGAGCAAGTAGATTTATTTAATGATGTATAAGAACTTTAAATAGTTGCAATTAGTATTTTTTATTTAATCATACCAATAATTAAACCATTCAAGAAAACAGAGTAAAAACAGCAATAAAGCCTACTTTTGATTCAAAAAATGTTCATTTATGAACATTCTTGATCGGAAGTGGACAAAACATACAAGCTAGCACATAGGCACTTAAGAAATGTGACACAAGAAATTTAAGCACAATAGCGATAACATATTAAGTCAAAAATTCATAAATTGAAATACACTAAACCTACTGACTATGAAATCATTAACAATTTCGAGCATTTTTATGCTGAGTATTATTCTGAGTAGTTGCGATACTCAAAAGACAAAAGAAAAGGAAGAGGATAAAATCACTCAATATACCATTGAGGAATTTTATAACAACATCAATTACTCAGGCGGATATTTTTCCCATGATGAGTCGAAACTTTTGGTATCCAGTAATGCCACAGGGATTTATAATTTATATGCTTTGCATACTGATGGCACCCTTGTAGATACACTTTCAAACAATACCGAAGAATCCTGGTTTGCCAATTCTTACTTTCCAAAGGATGATCGCATCCTTTTCTCAGCAGATAAAGGCGGAAATGAAATCAGTCATATTTATTTATTAGATGAAGATGGCAATGTTATTGATCTTACTCCAGAAGAAAATGAAAAAGCATCCTTTGCTGGTTGGAGCAAAGACTTAAAAAGTTTTGAATACATTTCCAACAAACGTGACCCTAAGTTTTTTGACATCTATGAAATGGATATCGAGAATTTTGAGAGTGAAATGATTTTTGAGAATAATACAGGAGGAAATCCTTCCGGGATATCAGATGATAAAAAATATGTAGCCATCAGCAAGCCTATTACCACTTCCATCAATGAATTAATCATAGTTGAAGTAGAATCGGGAGAACAAACTAAAATTTCTCCAGAAAACCCAACAGCCAGTTATAGTGCTCAAGAGTTTAGTGCTGATAGCAAATACCTTTACTATACCACAAATGATGGCAGCGAATTCACCTATTTAAGCAAATACGATTTAGAAAGCGGTGAATCTGAAAAAGTTTATGAAACGGATTGGGACATTTGGTATGCCAATTACTCTTGGGATGATACCTATAGAGTGATGGGGATAAATGAGGATGCTAAAACTTCAGTAAAAATTACCAATACAAAAGAAAATGAGGAAGTGGAAATGCCCACTATAAAGGGTGGAAATATCAACGGAGTAGGAATATCGAGAAGCGAAAATAAAATGAGATTATCGGTTGGAAGCTCTAAATCTCCTGGTAATATTTATGTTTATGATTTTGAAAGTAATGAGCTCAAAAAACTTACTGAATCTTTAAATCCGAATATGGATAAAGAAGATTTGGTGGAGGGAGAAGTGGTGCGTTATCCTTCATTCGATGACTTAGAAATCCCTTCAGTTTTGTATAAACCACATCAAGCATCAGCGGATAATAAAGTACCTGTTTTAGTTTGGGTACACGGTGGCCCGGGAGGTCAAACTCGCTTAAATTATTCTCCATTAATTCAATATTTAGTCAATCATGGCTATGCTATTATAGGTGTGAATAATCGCGGAAGCAGTGGTTACGGTAAAACATTCAATCGCTTAGATGATCAGAAACATGGAGAAGATGACTTGATGGATTGCGTATATGCAAAAGATTATCTGGCTAACTTAGATTGGGCGGATACTTCCAGAGTTGGTATAATTGGCGGTTCTTATGGAGGCTATATGGTAATGGCAGCTCTTGCATTTCAACCGGACGCATTTGATGTGGGCGTAAATATTTTTGGAGTTACCAACTGGATCAGAACGTTGAGATCAATCCCGAGCTGGTGGGAAGCACAGAAAACAGCATTGTATGAAGAGTTAGGTAATCCTAATACCGAAGATTCAGTAAGATTGTATGAAATATCTCCTTTATTCCATGCCGATAAAATCACTAAACCTGTGATGGTACTGCAGGGAAGTAATGATCCAAGAGTATTACAAGTTGAGTCGGATGAAATGGTACAAAATGTAAAAGACAATGGGGTTCCAGTAGAATATGTATTATTTGAAGATGAAGGGCACGGTTTCCGTAAAAAAGAAAATGAGATTGAAGGCTATGGGAAGATAAAAGTGTTTTTGGATGAGTATTTGAAATAATCCAAGCTCATAAATAAATATCCTTCTTAAGCAGGATTTATCCTGCTTAAGAAGGATATTTTTAATCCGCAATTTTCTTGAGACTCTTGCCAATCTGGTCACCTACCTCTTCCAATTCCTTTCCAATTTTGTCGGCTTCTTTTTCAATTTCTTTAGCTTTCTTATTGAGTTCTTCTTCTATGCCTTTTGCCTCATCATTCAATTTTTTATCCAGTCGCTTAAATTCAATCCTCAATTTAGCCATCCATTTTTTAAAATCATTTGAGGCTTTTCCGGTTTCAATAGCGCTTTCACCTTTTTGATAGGAAGCTTTAAGTCCTCCGGATATCTCTTTTGACATATCTTCTACATTAAATTTAACCTGACCTTCTTCTACTTCCACTTCCATATCTTCAGTATTGGATTTCACGCTAAACTCGGTGCCTAAAACTTCTACTTCACCTAGTTTACCTGTTACCGTAAAAGATTTATCGGAAGGCTCAACGGAAAAATAGCACTCTCCTGAAATAGCCACTTTGCGTTGATTGAATGCTTCAATATATTCTAATTCCGAATAATGATTTAGAAATACAATGCTGCCATCGGGCAATACCACCACTTCATAATTATCCTGAGTAGTGATTTTTTCTTTAGAACAGGCTGTTACTAGAACTAAAAATATAAGTAAACTGAAAACGTATTTAAATTGCATGATTGTTTGAGTTACTGAAAAATGCGAAGTTAATAGAAAAGGTTGAATATGATAAATGTAAAATTTATTGAGTCTTATTTATTTAATTTTCATTTGTCTTTAGAGTACTTTCGCAGATTTATTTCCTCTTCGACAGTATAATTTATTAGCGCCAGAGGCGCGAGTATCCATCACTAGCGAGACGCTAGCGATAGAAAAACAAAGGTGCTTCCGGCTAGCGTCTCGCTAGTGGAAATTACTGACGCCTCTGGCGAGTTGTTAGTAAGGACTCAAATCGGAGCGGTCACAAGTTTCTTTTCAAAACCAAAGCTGTTCGATTAACACAATAAATCTTAATAAAATCTCCTCCCTCCTTTTTAAAGCTTTCATGAATTGTTGATTGATCTATCCTTTCATGACCTCCAAATTTTGTATCATCACTATTTAAAAGATAATTGAACTTTCCTCCTTTAGGAACCCAAAATTCGTAATCAGGAACAGAATTGCTAGGATGAAAATTGAATACAAAGATCAAATTGGCTCTTTCAAAAATCAGCACCTTATTAGTTTCATCAACATTGAGCAGGTTAGCTGGAGCAGCTCGCAATACATTTTCTGATTTTAACAGCTCAAGCATTGCCTCCTCAAAATCATTGAGGTGATGGTATTTCAATTCATTATTATCCACCAATGACCATTGTCTTCTGGCATATTTATAACTCCAATTGTTCCCTTCTCGAGGGAAATCCATCCACTCGGGATGACCGAATTCATTACCAATAAAATTCAAATAAGCTTCACCACCAGCTGAGGCTGTAACCAGGCGAATCATTTTATGTAAGGCAATACCTCGATCGATTATCAAATTATCATCACCTTTTTTCATGTGCCAATACATTTCTTTATCCATCAGCCAGAAAGCCAAGGTTTTATCCCCTACCATTGCCTGATCGTGAGATTCGGCATAGGCTACTGTTTTTTCTCCATATCTCCTGTTGCTTAGCACATTCCAGATTTCTTGCATGCTCCATTCTTCATCTTGCTTATGCTTCAGCCATTTTATCCAATTATCGGGGATTCCCATTCCCAAGCGATAATCAAAGCCCAAACCGCCTTCATCAATGGACTGGCAAGTGCCTGGCATTCCACTCATGTCTTCAGCTATGGTGATAGCATCGGGCTTAATTTCATGAATTAAGGTATTGGCTAATTGCAAGTAACGAACGGCATCCCAATCAACTCCTTCTTTGAAATATTTATCATAATGATCAAAACTGACTCCTTCGCCATGATGATGGTAAAGCATAGAAGTTACCCCATCAAAACGGAAACCATCAAAGTGGAATTCTTCCAACCAATATTTTAAATTTGATAGCAAGAAACGAGAAACTTCTTCTTTTCCGTAATTAAATAACTTTGAATCCCAGCCAGTGTGATATCCTCGACCACCATGATGGAAATACTGATTTCCGCTGCCATCAAAATCATTTAGGCCTTCTGAAAAATTCTTGACTGCATGAGAATGCACTACATCCATAATTACTGCAATTCCCATTTTATGGGCAGCATTAACTAAGGATTTTAAATCTTCTGGCGTTCCAAAACGAGAAGAGGGTGCATAAAAATTGGCTACATGATAACCAAAAGAACCATAATAAGGATGTTCGGCTACTGCCATTAACTGAATACAATTATAGCCTAATGACTGTATTCTGGGTAAAATATTCTCTTCAAATTCCTTAAAGGTGCCAACCCCTTCTTTTTCCTGAGCCATTCCAGGATGACATTCATAAATCACAGGGTTTTTAATGTCACTTAATTTGAATTGATCATCTGTCCATTGAAATGATTTTCCCGGTACCCAGAGCCTCCCTGTAAAATCATGGTTATCAATATTTTGCACTGCATATTTTACATAAGCAGGAATTCTGTCATGTTTTCCATTAGCAGCAGTCACTCTTACTTTAACAGCAGATAGATGTTCTAATCCATCCTCATTCTTTACTTCAACTTCCCAGATCCCTTTTTCATCTTTCTGCATGGGATGAGCACTTTCATCCCAATTATTAAAATCACCAACTAATGATAAGGCTTGTGCTTCCGGAGCCCATTCTTTATAAGTAAAGCCCGTTTTATTTTTTTGAAATCCGAGCTCCTGATGTCGATTTGAATATTTTAATAAACTACCATAATCAGATTGAATTCTATCCAATTCTGATTTAAAATAATCAACACGAGTTTGGATATCAGGTTCGTAAGGGGCTAACCAAGGATCGTCTTTAATAATTTGTAACATTTTTATGCTTTTAGGCTTTTCTAAAAATAAGAAAAGATTAATGAATCTTACAGCCTTTGAAAATATAAGTTATAAGCTTACTAATTTATTGAGAAGATTGTAGCTTTGCGCTCTGTAAAATGTAAATCATGTTTCTACATTATTTTTAATGAAATTATTTTAACTTCAGTAGAAATAAATTTTCTGAAATAGAACTTTAAAATCCATTTTAAAACATAGAGAATGAGAGTAATTACGAATATGCTTGCGCCTAAAGAATACGAAAGCAAGAATGAATATGGCAATATTCTTAACATCGATATGTACGATACTAAGGACAAAGATTATTTTTCACCTATGGAAACTCTTTTGGCTTCTTTAGCATCTTGCGCATGTGTAGATTTGGTTGAAATGATCAAAAAAAGAAGAAAGAACCTATTTGATCTTCAAGTTGAGACTAAAGGAAAAAGAAGGGAAGAACATCCAAGAGCCTATGAAAGTATCCATATGATTTTTACTGCCACATCAGACAATTTAAAGGAGGATGAATTTATGAAATTGGTTGAGTTGGCTGCAGGTAAATATTGCTCTGTTTCTGGTACTTTAAATGTGAAGGCAACTTATGAAGTGGTGATTAAAGAGATATAAAAAAAGGGCTTTCTGAGAAGAAAGCCCTTTTTTGTATCAGGTCACCAAACCTGTTTTATAATCTATTTTTTGATATTCTTCTTTACTTAGCTTCAAATCCCTTCTCGCATTCTGAATTTCTGGTCTGAAAAACGAACTATAAAGTAGCAGACCTGTAAACAAGCCCATCAATCCATTGTGATAGGTCATTGCAAAAACAGCTACAGTAATGATTTGATAAATGGCTAAACCAATATACTTAATCAGAGTAGCACTTTTATACTTCTTCATTTTAGAAACTAGCACATCATCTTGTGCAGCTAATTTATACTGACGTTTTGCTAAAAAATGAAGGAAAACTGTCTCAATAATGGCTAAAATCACCGTTATCCCTACTATGGTATCCTCTATATCCGCAGGAATAGCGAGTAATTTTGCATTCCCGTTTTCAGCTCTTAAAAATGCCACGGCAAACAGAAATAAAGGCGCTGCCAACAAACCATAATAGGTCATTTGCAAAGATTGGAAAAAAGATTCCCAATATTTAAAATCTTCCTTTTGACTCATAAAAGCTTATTATTCAGAAGCTGAATCCAATAATTTAACTGCTGATAAGCCTAAGTGATCCACTAGGATTTTTTTATACTCTGTAGTGTTTTTATAACCACCATTTGCGTTGAAAAACTCCTCTATTATCGGCTGCCAGTCGCTTGATTTAGGCATCACAAAAGCAAATTCTTCAGAGCCTTCGTCTCCTACTTTGTGCCTTTGCAATGGTTTTCTTTCTTTAACAGCTGACAAATAGAAAGCTAAATCTAAATAAGATAATGACTTCTTATCAGTTAAAATTTTATCCAAAACATCAGGACTTGAACTAACATAACTGATTTCAAGACCGGGATAATAGTCGGATTTAAGTTTATTTATTCGTTTTTCATTTAAAGTACCTTTAGCAGTATAAGCTGTGAAGCCACTAAATTTTTGTGGTATCTCACTCATAGATTCCAAAGTAGGCACGCTACTATGTGTTACCAAAATTGCAAAATTGGTAATAAATGAAGGGCTAAACAAAATTTCACTTTTTCTGGCTTCCGTCACAGTGATGTTTCCTAAACCGAAAACTCCGTTTTTACCATTTTTAACTCCATTGTACATGGCGCTAAAACTGCTTCCATTTCCTAAGAATCTAGCATTCAGACTAATCCCGTGATTTTGCCTTACATATTGCAAGAAATCATTCATGATATCAACGCAAACTCCGGTTAATTTTCCACTTTGATCTTTATACACAAATCCTGGTGTCTCCACATAAGTGAAAGTAACCGTTCCTTTTCCAGCTGCTTTTGCAGTTGCATAGTTATCTCCAGTTAAATTTTGAGATAATACAACACTACTTATAAAAAATAAAGTAGCCGTCAATACAATTTTGAATTGTTTCATAATTTTCAGTTTAGGGTGTCTATTCCACTTAAATCAATTAGTAAATAAAAACATTAGTCTTTAGGATTCAAATTTTCTTTGGGTAAAGCGTAATTTGGCGCTAATGATAATGCACTATTAAAGTATTTTTTTGCAGATTCCTCATTTCCTTGTGCTCTTGCAATCATACCTTGTAAATTGTTAATGACTGCTTTAAAAGGAACCTCAATTTCATTTCCTGCTTCATCTTTCGCATAAACTTTACTGCCATCTACTATTCTTTTGCCAAGCAGTAATTCTGAATTTATCATGGCATCATCATACTTTTTCAGATCATATTGCTTTTGAATAACCTCAAACAATACAAATCCATCATCAGAAATATTATAAAGCTTTTGATACATCTTGAGAGCCTGATCAAGGGCGCCAAGCTGATCTAAGCTCTTAGCACTAATTTGTAAAATCATTTGATTATTAGGATTTCTGCTTAAAGCATCTCTACTAACCAATGCAGCTGAAGCATATTGGTTAAATTCAAAATACATATATGCTAAAGAATCCAAATAAGAACTGTTATTGGGCTCCAAAACAATCAAATCATATATAGCATCTTTTGCAACAGCAAAATCATTATACTTAATAGATCTATTGTATTTTTGCTTAGCTCTTTGGATTTCAGCCTCGTTTGGAGTTTTATCTTGTGCTTGTATGTTGAAACTAAATGCCAGTAGTATGGCAAAGCCAGATAAGAATACTTTTTGAGTAGAATTTCGCATATTCATTTTTAATTATTTTAAATAGTTTACTAATACTGTGCCAATTATTGGTTTATAAAATATTTATTGAGCTTTTAGCTTAAGTTTTCGACCAACTTCGAGCATATACTCATAAGCTTCTTCTCTATTATTCTGAATTTCGCCATCCAAAATCGCTTCTTTTATTTCACTTTTAATAATACCAATTTCTTTACAAGGTGATAAATCAAATGCTTTCATGATATCTTCCCCACTTACAGGTGGTTGAAAATTTCTAACTTGGTCATTTTCCTCCACCTCTTTCATTTTCTGCTCTACTTTATCAAAATTAGCTCGAAACTGCTTCACCTTATTCATGTTTTTAGAGGTGACATCCGCTCGGCACAAAGTCATTAGGTCTTCGATATCATCGCCTGCCTCAAAAAGAAGCCTTCGTACTGCATTATCGGTAATATTGTCTCTCACTAAAGGAATTGGTCTCAAATGAAGCAAAACTAACTTCTGCACGTACTTCATCTTTTCATTTAATGGCAGCTTCATTCTCTTGAAAATCTTTGGAACCATACGTGCTCCTTTATCTTCATGGCCGTGAAATGTCCAGCCTTGTTTCGGATTAAATCTTTTCGTAGCCGGCTTAGCAATATCATGTAAAATAGCTGCCCATCTTAACCACAAATCGCCCCCATATTCAGCAGTATTATCCAATACTTGCAAGGTATGATAAAAATTATCTTTGTGCTTAAAGCCATTCTTTTCATCCACTCCTTGTAATTCCACAATCTCCGGGAAGAATTTATCCAGTAATTGAGCATGATAAAGCAACTTAAAACCATATGAAGGTTTTTCAGTCAAGATGATCTTATTCAATTCATCAGTGATACGTTCAGCAGAAATTATCTTTAATCGCTCTGCATTTTTAATGATGCTATCAAATGTATTGGGTGCTATGTCAAAATTCAATTGAGATGCAAAACGAATTGCTCGTATCATTCTCAAAGGATCATCGGAAAAAGTAACATCAGGCTCCAAAGGAGTTTTAATTATTTTTTTCTTTAAGTCCTTCACTCCACCAAAAGGATCAATTAAGGCTCCGTAATTTTCTTCATTTAAACTGATAGCTAAAGCATTGATCGTGAAATCCCTTCTGTTTTGGTCGTCTTCAAGGGTTCCTTCTTCCACTATTGGCTTGCGACTGTCACGCTGATAAGATTCTTTTCTTGCGCCTACAAACTCCAGTTCCCAATCGCCATGGTGAATACTGGCAGTACCAAAATTCTTAAAAACTTGAAATTTCTTTTTAGACCCGATGTTTGCAGCTACTTCTTTCGCTAAATCAATTCCGCTTCCCACGCAAACGAAATCAATATCTTTAGAAGGTCGTTTTAGGATTAAATCACGCACATACCCACCTACTACATAGGCTTCAATACCCAGGGAATGGGCACTTTTTTTAACTAACTCAAAAACAGGGTGCTGTGCTAGAAGTGCAGAGAAATTCATTATTACTACTTAGGATGATATTTTTACCAAGTATTGACAACTCAAATGAGCAAAAAATAGCTTCGTATTAAGTGATTGTAAATTTAGTATAATTTGATGATAAGAGTATGAAATTGATAAGTATTTTAAGCTTGGAATATACTTTTTTAGAGATTATTTGATGTGGAAGAGTTTGGCGGTAGGTGTTAAACTTGAACTTGGGAAGGATAAGCCATCTTTATATTTTAATCAAAGATTAAAATGAATAGATTACTGACTTGTCAGGAATCTTGCCCTATTGAAATTTCGTTTTAATAAACAAAATAGCTTCACCATTAAGGGCAAAGCTATTTGTAATACAATTAAAGAATATTTTTTTCAATTCCTTCTATTAATTTCATCTCGGATTTTAGCCGCTTTTTCATAGTCCTCACTTTGAATCATTTTATCCAACAACTCATTCAATTTATCCATCGGCATATTTTTCAATTTGTCGAAATCGGATTTTGAAGTTGGAGTTGATGAAGATCCTGGAGAAGATGATTTTTCAACTGGCTTTTTCAACTCAGAAATATCTTCGTCTTCCTTCTCGTCAGATAGAACTATACCTGCCTCGGACATGATTTTTTCATATGTGTAAATAGGAGCGTCAAAACGAATTCCTATTGCAATGGCATCAGAAGGTCTGCTGTCTATTTCAACAGTTTCCATTCCATTATCACAAACAATTTTGGCAAAAAACACGCCTTCTTTCAAATCTGATATCACAATTTCTTTTACTGAATAATTAAAACTGTGCGCAAAAGATTTGAATAAATCATGTGTCATGGGTCTGTTGGGCACAATCTTTTCAATTTCAATAGCAATAGCTTGCGCTTCAAACATACCAATGATGATCGGCAATCTTCTGCTACCCGGTGTTTCACCCAAAACTAAGGCGAAAGAACCTGATTGCGACTGACTAGACGATAAACCTAATATTTCTAATTTGATTTTATCCACAAGTGAATTTTAATTTTGTGCTGCTTTTAGTGCTTCAGTTAATTTTGGAACTACTTCAAAAGCATCTCCTACAATACCGTAATCCGCTGCTGAGAAGAACGGTGCTTCTTCATCTTTGTTAATCACTAATATATATTTGGAAGAATTCACACCTGCTAAATGTTGGATAGCACCAGATATACCAATTGCTACATACAACTGAGGAGAAACTTTAACTCCTGTCTGTCCTACGTGCTCATGGTGAGGTCTCCATCCAATATCAGAAACAGGCTTTGAACATCCTGTAGCCGCACCTAAAGTTTTAGCTAAGTCTTCAATCATTCCCCAGTTTTCAGGTCCTTTCATTCCTCTTCCACCAGAGACTACAATTTCTGCTTCCGGTAATAAAATTTCACCAGTTTGCTTATCTTGTGAAGTAATTTTAACTGCAAAATCAGCATCTTCCAATGTTGGCTCAAAGGCTTCTACTGAAGCATCACCACCATCTTCTTTTAATTCAACAGCATTTTTCTTGATCCCGATAATTTTTGTTTCAGTGGTCATTTCCACATTAGCAAAAGCTTTACCAGTATAAATACTTCTTTTTACTGAAAACCCACTTGAGGTATCTGGTAAATCTGCAACATTGGATACAAATCCTGCTTTTAATTTAGCTGCAATTCGCGCTGCTACAGGATCACCTAATGAAGATTTAGCAAGCACTAAAGTTTTTGCACCTTCCTTTTCCATTGCTTGAGCAATTACTTTTGCATAAGGCTGAATTAAACCTTTCTCTAATTTTTCATCCGCAGCATGCAAAACTTTTGAAGCACCTGCTTTTCCAGCTGCCTTCAAAATTGATTCATCTACTGGACCAATAGCAATTGCTGTAACATCCTCTCCCATTGCCGCAGCATAAGATACTGCCTCAAGAGATGATTTTTTGATTTCGCCTTCTGCGTGTTCTATAAATACTAATATTGACATTTCTTTCTAATAATTTCGTTCAACAATGATTAATCGACTTTTCAGTTATCAAATAACTTTCGCCTCGTTTTTCAACAATTTCACCAACTCTTCTACATTGTCGGCATCAATCATTTTTACATCACCTTTTTCTGGCGGCATTTCATATTTCTGCAGTTTTACTGCCTCCGAAGCCTCTGAAGGTGCTACTACATCCAACTTCTTGCTTCTTGCTGACATAATTCCTCTCATATTTGGAATTTTCCATTCAGCAATCGGCTCCTGGCATCCTGCGATGAAAGGTAATTCCAATTCTAAATATTCTTTACCACCTTCAATCTCACGAGCCAACTTAGCTGTTTGTCCTTCGATATCCAATTTCATAACTGGAGAAATAGCCGGTAAGCCTAATAATTCACCTACCATTCCGTGCACCATACCACCATTGAAATCAATAGATTCTCTACCCATCATGATTAAATCATATCCAGCATCTTTAGCATGGTTAGCAATTTGCTCCGCTACAAAAAATGAATCTGTTGGCTCAGCATCAATTCTGATAGCATCATCAGCTCCAATTGCCAATGCTTTTCTGATAGTTGGTTCTGTTTCGGCACCTCCAACATTTAATACTGTAACCGTCCCGCCCGAAGCTTCTTTCAATTCAACCGCTCTTGCCAGTGCGTAATCATCATAAGGGCCGATGATATATTGCACTCCGTCTGAATTAAATTTTGTATTGTCGTCCGTAAAGGAAATCTTTGCCGTTGTATCCGGCACATGCGTTATGCAAACTAATATTTTCATAAAATATTTTGAGTTTATGGTTCATTGCCTAAAACACTTTTTGTTGAAGACAATTTGAAGATTTATAAAGTATAACTGATATTAAAGCCCGAAGTTAAGTATAATTGAAAAAAATAAAAATTGAATCCGACTAATGAATGAAGATAGAATAGCACAACTTCAAAAATTTCGAGAAGAATCTCCCGATGATCCCTTTATACTCTATGCTTTGGCTACAGAATATAAAGAAGAGACACCCCAAAAAGCAAAAGAACTTTTCGATGAACTGCTGGAAAAGCATGAAAACTACATTGGAACCTACTATCACGCAGCCGCACTGTATGCTGAATTTTTCGAAAGAGATATAGCAGATGAAATTTACCAAAAAGGAATAGCCCTTGCTCAAAAAAATGGCGAACATCATGCGCTAAGGGAATTACAGAATGCTTATACTAATTTTCAGTTTGAGGAGTAGAATCTAGATTCAAGATGTTAGATTCTAGAATCAAGACTTAACCTGCATTAAGTTCATTCTAATTGAAATTAGACAAGCTGTTAAAAGGAGTAAGCTATTGAAAAAAGAGCAGATCTATTTTTTACCATAATACCTCCTGAAGAGCCAATAACAAGGCCTGGGTAAAAATCTTTAAAACCAATAAAAATATCACAAACAATACTTAAATCTTTTATTATTTGCTGGCTTATTCCTAAAACACAACCCAATTCAGTTTGAGAGGCCAGTAACGATACTGGGTCTTGGTCTTTTGGTTGCCATTTTCTAACTATTATGCCAGTATTTATAGACTTGTTTCCAGTTAATAAATACTTAATTATAATAGGAACTTCAAAGGCAAAATGCCTTTGCGTTGCTGTGTCATCTAAAGTTGGGAATAGTGCTCCTTTTCCATACCAATATATTTCATCTACAAGTGGGGATTTACTTTTTGCCCTATAATAGAAATTCAATCCAGACTCAACTAGAATCCTATTACCAATAACCGTTTTTGAAATTGCAAATCCTAAGCGAGTAGCCATTGCAGGGTAATCTTCTGTTTCAAATCCTACTACAGCAAATTTGGTTATACCTATTCCAAATTTGGCACTTAGGTTATAGCTTTTGTTTTCCTCGCTATTCTTTTGGGAGTACACAAAACCTACTGAACATAAATAAAAGACAATGAATATAAATGATTTCATGAATTTAGTTTACAGCAAAACGAATGTAAATTAAACCATCAGATTGTAAAAATTATTGTGTCATTATTGATGACAAAGTTTTAAATATAAAAAGGCCACACCTTGAGCGAATTTAAAAATGCTAATACCTATTTTTATTTTGAAAAATAAATTCTAAAAAAACAGTCTTAAGGATAGGTCGTATACTTCAATTATCAATCAGAAGTTAGCTAAATAAAACCTACTCTTACTTAAAAATTAAGTCGATAGTATATTGATGCAATGAACAGTTGCTACACTCTATACCAACTTCAATTTCTTGTTATTAAAATCTGTTAAAATCATAACCTATGAAACTAAATAGCTTCCAAGAAAAACTCAATAAGGAGAACAAGACTGATTTCAGTCAGCTCACAGCTGTTTTCATCAATTGTACTTTAAAGAAATCGCCAGAAAAATCGCATACCTCAGGTTTGATTAGCATGTCGGCCCAAATCATGGAAGATAATGGCATACATGTGGATATCATCAGGGCGGTAGATCATAATATTGCTTTTGGGGTTTACCCTGATATGACCGAGCATGGCTGGGATAAAGATGACTGGCCGACCATTCAAAAAAAAGTAATGGATGCCAACATTTTAGTCATTGGAACGCCAATTTGGTTGGGAGAAAAGTCCTCAGTGGCTACTCAGGTTATAGAAAGATTATATGGCTTTTCAGGAGAAACTAATGAGCATGGACAATATGCTTACTACGGTAGAGTGGGTGGCTGTCTGGTTACCGGAAATGAGGATGGTATTAAGCATGTAGGAATGAATGTTTTGTATAGTTTACAGCATTTAGGATACACGATTCCTCCTCAAGCAGATGCTGGCTGGATAGGTGAAGCCGGTCCTGGTGCATCTTATATGGATGAAGGAAGCGGTGGCCCTGAGAATGATTTTACCAATAGAAATACCACTTTCATGACTTGGAATTTAATGCATATGGCAAAAATGCTTAAAGACAATGATGGTATTCCAGCACACGGAAACCAAAGAACAGAATGGGATAATTCAAATCATAAGGACAACCCGAATCCAGAATATCGGTAAATCGAAAAATGAGCCATATAGAGATACTTATTTATATTTTACATGTTCATCACGATGAAAAGTAGTTGAAGACAATCAGACAATGCTATTAAAGAAAACGTAAAACAGAAGGAATACACTAAAGCTTTTGATCATAAATATTCCGCTATATAACAATTGATACATAGCACTCCTGAAAATTTTCGACATTTGCATCTTGAAAAATGACATATCAATGGACAGCGTAAAGCTAGGACTTAAAGAAAACTGGAAACAGTTTGCATTATTGGTGATCGTCAACGGTTTTGTTGGCGGTATGGTGGGGATGGAAAGAAGTATATTCCCACAATTTGCTGAAGTAGAATTCGGAGTAGCTTCCAAAACGGCCATTTTAGCATTTATCACCGCTTTCGGTATTAGTAAGGCAGTAGCTAATTATTATACAGGTAAATTAGCCAATAAATTTGGCAGAAGAACTCTCCTACTCTTTGGATGGCTATTGGCTATACCTGTACCTTTTATGCTGATTTATGCGCCAAGCTGGACATTCGTCATAATCGCCAATATTTTATTAGGACTCAGTCAGGGACTGACCTGGAGTAGCACGGTAGTCATGAAAATTGATCTTGTGGGCGAAAAAGACCGTGGCTTTGCTATGGGATTAAATGAATTTGCCGGCTACTTTGCTGTCGGAATAGTGGCTTTTATCACAGGTTATGTGGCCAATAGTTATGGTATTACGCCCTATCCATTTTATATCGGTGTTTTTCTATCCATTGTTGGATTTCTATTGACTTTATTTTGGGTGAAAGACACTCGAGATTTTGTCAAAAAAGAAGGCAAAAACAATAAAACGGTTGAGCTCAAAAATGTATTTTTAGAGACCACTTTCAAAAACAAAACCCTAAGTTCAGTTACGCAAGCCGGTTTAATCAATAATTTGAATGATGGGATGATTTGGGGACTTCTACCTATGGTTCTGTTTTCCTTAAATTTTGATAATGAAAATATAGGCATTATTACGGCTATTTATCCCGCAGTGTGGGGAATTGGACAGCTTTTCACAGGCAAAATGTCCGACCATTATTCCAAAAAAGGAATGCTATTTTGGGGAATGTTAATGCAAGGAATTGCCATATTATTTATTCCATATAGCAGTGAATTTGCCGTTCTAGCTGGATTATCAGCTATTTTAGGTTTAGGAACCGCACTCGTTTACCCTACCTTTCTCGCCACCATAGCTCAAGCCACAAGTCCGCAACAAAGAGCTGAAAGTATAGGGACATTCAGGCTTTGGAGAGATTTGGGTTATGCTTTTGGCGCCATAATTTCGGGCGTAACTGCTGATATATTTGGAGTTGAATACGCTATCTTAACAATTGCAAGTTTAACCATAATGTCGTCTTTGATCATTAAATTTAGGATGCCGGTTAATATCAAAACAGTCAGGAAATAATTACCCAGAATGAAATAGTTTTCACTAACCATTCTGGGATCATGCTAGTTAAAAGCATCCTAAACTAACTCTTCTACCATTTTTTCATTTGGTTCATAAACAACTTGCTCTGCAATCAACTTCCTCCATCTTAAATCTCCATCATAAATGTCAGTAATTTCTCCTTCATCATTCATTGCCATCAAGAAAATCCATTGGTTATCAACAAGCTGCCTTACCGAATCATGCTTTTCCAAAACCTTAATCATGGCTTCTTTGGGCGCATTAATCACGACACTTAATCGTAATGGTTCATGTTGATAGTTTACCCCATCGTGAATCGATTGCATCGGCAGGCCAGATCTTAAATCTCCAGCAAATCCTTCTAACACTCCAATTCCTGAAGTGACATTGTGCAAAGTTTTATTACCAGAACCAAAATGCTTGTTATCTACTGTGGATCCATAATATTGGAGGTTGATCCAACTTGTCACTACCATAGGTGCAGTCATAATAGTTTCTAAAACTTTAAATCCTCGGTCTTCTCTCCAACTATAGGAATGTAAAAAAGACCGGCCTTTCAAATCGACTCCTCTAGTAATGGTTCTTGGTGCAACTACAAAAGAAGAACAACCTGCAAGCCCCCACTCCGGTCGTACTTGCGACCAATCCTTAGCTCTTATTTTCATGAATGAATCAACATCTTTTCCGTCTTCTATATTCATCCTTAAAACTCTTTCTGAACGAGTAGCGCTTCCTGCTTGTGCAATTCGCTTTCTTATATTTTCCAGATCTGCTTGATGAGAAGAGGGAACTAAATTCGCATTAAAAAGTGAAATCTCATCGGTACTAGTATCATGCAGACATGCCAGGAAATAGGTTGAATCAGGAATGACAATTTTATCACTGGCGAGCTGCTTCCTCACCTCTTTATCATTTAAGATAATGGATGCCACTTTTGCATTAGCCTCACCTGACTGCCCAGCACAAGCACCACAATCCAAGCCGGAGGCATGAGGATTATTGACAGAGGTAGATCCATGTCCTACTATCATCACCACGCGGGCAAAATCTTCAGTAAGTGACATTGCCTGAAGAGCTCCTTTTGCCATATTCACCCTTGCCTCCAATGGAATTCCTAGAGTCAGTTCACTATTACTGCTCTCAAGTTCAACCGATAAATTCTCGATTTCTTCCTTCCTCAAGCCGTTTTTTTGCGGATGTGGAACAGGCCTAGTCATCCCAAAGGAATCAGTGAATAGTTTAGGTAACAAAGACAATCCAATAGGGCTCACAAAACCAAAGGAACTGATTGCACTTGATTTAAAAGACTTCCACGAAAAATTGAAGACTCTATTGAGTTTTCTTCTTAAAACTACTTTCCCATTCTGATCTTTATTAAGAATTTTCTCCCTCACGGTGTAGCTTGAAGGTATTAATGCAGGACATTGGTCATATCCCTTGTCATGACCAATTTTTACAAAATTAATTGGAAAACCGAAGAAGCCTGCGAAACCTAATGTACCAACCTCTGGTGCTACAGATTCCAGATTCCTACGATAAACCTCAGATCTGACATCGATACAGAAAACAGCTTGTACTTTCGGTTTAGATGCTTTTTGCTTAGAAGAATCCTTCCTCTTAAATTTTTTAATTAATCGTCTTTGAGCAGTTAAATCATATGCGTTTTGTAATACAATCAAATCCGACAAATTGGTATCAGCCGCATCATATTTAAGCATCTCCAACTTCGCTTTCTTCCATTGGCTTTCCAAAACTGGGGTTTTCAAAGCTTTATAAACACCATATTCCCAGCAAATTAATACGCTTAAGAATTCACTTAATTTTTTCTCTTCACGGCCGTATCGCTTAGCATCCCAATCAAAATGAGCAATGTAGGAAGACCAACCACCTACCCTTAGCAACAAACTATGTAAATAAATTGGTAGAACTTTCTCCTCCAGCTCAAGCTCATGAAGTGCAATAGCTGCTGCTTCAATATGATTATCTGGTAACTCTTTTATCAGCTTATGAAATCCCTTCATCCCAATCAATGATGGTGATCTGTTGGTTTCTGCTTCAATTTTCCATGCAGAAAACAAACTTAATTCTTGCCCCTCCTTTTTCCATTGACTTTGCGCCTCGTCAAAATAAGAAGCCGCCCAGGAAGAAATACAATCTAGCATGAAATCAGGCCAGTTTGCCGTGCTGATCTTCTTCGCCAACTCAGCAACTGTATGTATTTGAGTAGTATGTGCATTTTTGAATTCCTTCTTTTTAAGTGTTTCTAAAAAGGATTTCGCACTAATTTTATTGTCTCGATATTTTTCATTCACTGCAGTTTCCAAATCTTCCATCAATATATTACCTTGCTCTAAAGCATTTAGATAATAGTTTGCAGACATCGTAGTGTGGATTCCTGCTGCATAAGATAATCTTTGAGCAGCTGATTCAAAGGAGTGATCGCTTAGCCCTAAATAGGGGTTTACAGCAACAAAATTTTCTAATGGCCATAAAGGCGCTATTTTCTTTGAAGCATCAAGAAGAGCCTTACCTATTGAAACATTCATTAAATTGATTTCAGAATCCTTGATTTTATTTAACATTTTAATTTGTTTAAATACACTAAATTGCTTTTAAATAAGTCATTAAGAAACTTCTTTCCTCATTCATATTTTTTTATGAAATCAGGTTTAGAATCTTTTACATACAAGGCCCCTACCACACGGTCATAAACCACATTCGCATAAAGCCCATTTCTGAAATGAATGGACCATTTCCTCCAGAAGCTGGAATCTTTGATGAAGGGCGAAAAGATTTGAATAAGCACTATTCCTGCGAAAACTATCAACCAAAAGAATAATAAAATCACCACCGCTGTAGAGGGTTGCATAATCACTGGAATTTGTGATTTCAAAATAGTACCCATCAATGTTTCCAAGCTGAAAAATGCCAAAGCAACAAGGGCGGCCATCAATACCACCTTTGGAATCAACCTTTTACTTCCATAAGAATCTAAAGCAGTAGCTATTAATAAAGACAATCCCATGACGATAATGCAACTGATCACCAATAATGATAATTCTTCTATGGGGTTGATGCCCCAGGCATAGGCCATAAATCCAAAAATTGTGAAAGCAAGCCCTATGCTTATTACAAGGACAAGCAGATTAGCCTTTCTCTCTGGAAGCTCTATTTTTGATGCTTTTTTAACGTCAATAAAACTGCCAGAAGAAAGAAATGCATGCGCTTTGTAGAACGAATGTGCTACCAAGTGTAGCATAGCCGCAGCATAAATACCAAATCCGCATAGTAACAAACTAAAGCCCATATGGGAAATACTGGAATAGCCCAAAGCAGTCTTCACAGAAGATTGAGTCATATAGGCAATGGATCCAAATAATGCAGTGAATCCGCCAAAAATAATCAGGACAATCGGAGCATATGTCGTCTCTCCTACCATGAAAGACATTCTAGCTACTAAGAATGGCCCTGCGTTCAATAAACCGGCATGGAGTAATGCAGAAACCGGTGTGGGCGTTTCCATTACTTCTACCAACCAGGCATGAGTAGGAAATAAAGCAGATTTCAGAATTGCGGCTAGCACAATACAAATACTTGCCAATTCTATTTCTAGCGGTAGAATACCGGAAAAATTTTTCATCTCAGTAAATACCACTTCTAAATTTCCCGTACCAAAACGATTGAAGGTTAATAAAACTGCTCCCAGCAAAAACAAATCACTCAGTCGTGCTGCTATAAATTTCTTCCTGGCAGCCAATTTAGATCTGCGTCTTTCAGAATAAAAAACAAGTAATCGATGTAAAGAAATACTTGTCAATACCCAAGAAATCCACAACAAGCCTACATTTCCTGACAGCACTAATAACTGAACAGAAGCAATAGTCGCAGCCAATCTTCCGATAAAGACTCCCTGCCTCTTGTCGCCATCCATATAATTAAAACTAAATCTCATCACTACAAAAGAGATGAGATTAATCATGGTGAATATCAAAACACTCAAAGCATCTAACCTAATGGATATTCCTAGACCATTGAAAGCTAAACTATTACTCTCTATTAATCCACTTTGATATACCATCAGAGCAGAAAATAGGGCGATTAGAATAGATGAATAAATTGATATTCTACTAACCCCTATCAATTTCCTTGGCCTTAAGCCCTTCATAAACCAAGACAAAATGGCTATAACTGTAAAAAACAGGGGTGATAGAAAAACAATGCCTATGATTAATTCTTTGGTCATCTCTTACAGTTTTAGATTAATTCAATTGTGATATTTGAATTGATTTTCACTGTTTTACCCTCTTCTTTGGCAGCATCAATAATTTCCAATATAGATTTCCTACTTGCTTTTAATTCAGCTATTCTTGTTCTAGAGTTTTCATCTGGTTTTCCATATCTTTCATAAGAACTGAAATCTCTCAAATTATGAAAGTTGATTTTTTGACTAATCAAATTAGAGACAATTTCTCTTGCTTCTACTGCTGAATACTCTCCTCTTACAAGGTCTTCTGTTTGCTTATTCACTAATACTTTTTCCATAACTTTTAAAATTGTTTAATGGTTTTTCAAATTATTTACACAAATTTGGCAAACATTGTTCATATATTTTTATTTATATGTTTAATGAATAACATAAACTATTATTATGAACTATACTATACATCAGCTACAGATATTTTTAAAGGTGGTACAAAAGCAAAGTATCACTAAAGCTTCTGAGGAGCTTTTCATGACTCAACCTGCTGTCTCTATCCAGTTAAAAAATTTTCAGGATCAGTTTGACATATCGCTTTATGAGATAATAGGACGGAAATTGCATATCACCGATTTCGGAAAAGAAATTGCCCTAATAGCCGAAAGGGTTATTGAAGAATTAAATACTATAAACTACAAAACCGAAGCCTATAAGGGCATGCTGACAGGGAAACTGAAAATCTCCTCTGCATCAACAGGAAAATATGTGATCCCATTTTTTCTTGAAGAATTCCTATCAAATAACGCTGGAATTGACTTGGTCCTAGACGTAACGAATAAAACTAAAGTAGTTCAAAGCTTAAAAAATAATGAAATAGATTTCGCCCTTGTAAGTGTGGTTCCTGATTTATTAGATGTTGAAGAAGAACTTCTCATTGACAATAAATTATATTTGATCAGCAGTGAACCACAACCAAATGAACAAATGCCTTTGATCTACAGAGAAGAAGGCTCTGCCACAAGAAGTGCAATGGAACATTATTACGGCACCCATAATTCCAAGGCTAGAAAGAGATTAGAGCTCACCTCCAACGAGGCCGTGAAACAAGCTGTTATTGCAGGTTTGGGAAACTCCATCATGCCTTTAATTGGAATCAAAAACGAACTAATAGAAAAGCAACTATATATTTTACCTATTGAAGATTTGCCTGTAACTACTAAATGGAGGTTGATTTGGCTAAAAGGAAAAAGAATGTCTCCTGTTGCCAAGGCCTATCTGGACTTTATTCAACTTAAGAAAAATGAAATTCTTGAAGAGAAATTTAAATGGTATCAGGAATACAAATAATAAATGTATTGTTGGTATATTTTATAATGCATTAATCTAAAAACTCATTGGCAGTCATATCCCCATTTTTTGACTGAACAATATCAAAAAGCAACTTAACTGGATACACCGATACTATATTCACTACGGAAACATTCTTATTTATAGAATTAAAACATTAAAATTTGATTTCAGATTTCATTCGCCTACATTTGCAACAGAATTATGGTTTCTGTTGGAAAGCAATCCTTCAGAATTAAAAGGGAATTCGGTGCTTGATTGTATTTTTAGATCAATAGTCCGAAACTGTCCCCGCAACTGTAAGTCCATTTTTAGATTGAAATGCACTATCCTTGCCACTGTTAGCCTACCGGCTGATGGGAAGGCCGCAACTTCAACGGACGAGTCAGGAGACCTGCCATAGCTCATAATTATTTTCGACTTTCGGGTGAAAGGTCAGGAATGTACGAAAGCTATAAGCTAACTTTTTTACATCTGATTTTGACCGTGGTCGCATTAAACAATATTTTATGCGATTAGGTATCTTATTTTTATTGCTATGGTTCTCCAATGGACTATGGGCACAAAACCATCAGGACAGCATTTCTGTGTTAGAGGAAGTATATGTGCATGGCAATTTTGAAAAACAATTTCTGCCAGGCAATACTATTATTTTGCCCAAAGCCAAAACACTGGAGTTTTATGATGGCGCTAATATTAGCGAAATTTTAAAGCAGAACAGCAGTATCTATTTCAAAGAATATGGAAATGGAATGCTCACAACCATTGCATTTCGTGGTACAAATGCTAGCCAAACTGCAGTGCTTTGGGACAATTTCAATATCAATAGCTTCACCTTAGGACAAACAGATTTTTCTTTATTACCCTCTCAAGCCATTTCTGAAATATCCATCATTCCGGGAAGTGGAAGCACTATGGGCGGAAGTGGTGCTTTTGGTGGTGCCGTTTTATTAGAAAATCCTCTCTCCTTCAAAACAGAGAATACGTTATCAATTGGTCAGCAAATCGGCAGTTTTGGGTTGCTAAATAGTAATGTAAATGCAACTGGCAGCAACGGCAAATGGGCTTATGATACTCGTTTATATTGGGGGAAAGCCGAAAATGATTTTGAGATTTTACAAACTGGCGAAAAGCAGGACAACGCAAGCTTTGAAAGATGGGGGATAAACCAAAGCATTGGCTATAAAATTAGTAATACTGAAAAAATAAAATTAGCGATTTGGTATAATGACAACTTCCGAGAAATTCAACCACCAATAGGGTCTACCAGAGATATAAATGAGCAAGAGGATCATAATTTAAGGACACATCTTAATTTCGATAAGAAAGTGAAAAATGGCCTTCTATCTATTGGGAGTGGTTATTTCATGGATGAGATGGATTATCAATTGAACCAGGCAATTTCCTACAATAAAGTGAACAGATGGGAAAGTTTTGCTACTTATAAACATCATTTCTCCAAAAATCATGAAGTCAAACTTTCAACTCGTCACAATTATATTGAGGCCAACAACCAAAGTTATGAATCAGGGAGTGCTATTGAACAAAGATACAGCCTCGGTGCATTATTTAAGGGCCAAATCATTGAAGGAATTGATTATGCTTTACATTTGAGGCAGCAATTAGTCCCAGGAGTGAATATACCCGTTTCGCCTTATGCGGGCATTTCGTATCAATTAATTCAACATGGAAATCACAAACTTAAGCTTAAACTCAACTCTTCTTTTAACTATAGACTTCCAACCTTAAATGACCGATTTTGGAATGAAGCAGGTAACCCGGAACTAAATTCAGAAACCGCTTGGAATAAGGAGATGACTTTACAGTCTTCGCATCAGTGGCTTGATGTTAAAACAGATTTTTCCATCACTGCTTACCACAATGATGTAGTCAATTGGATTCAGTGGGTGCCTGATGAAAATAATCAATGGAGACCTCGAAACATCAAAGAAGTGCTGGCAAAGGGTGTTGAAACTCAGATGGGAGTTGAATTTCCTGTCTTTAATTATTTCAAAATTCAAACTAATTTCCAATATAGCTACACTCAATCGACAGTTTTAGATTCAGAAAAAAATTCCCGTGAAATAGGGAAGCAACTTATCTACACTCCATTGCATAAAGCAAATGCCACAGCTTCTCTTTCCTGGAAGAAATTTTCATTAAACTCTTTCCACCAGTGGACAGGTAAAGTTTATACCACCAATAGCAACTCCGAGCTATTTGCTCTTGATTCATTTTTACTATCTGATATAGGATTGAGTTGGAAATCGACTTCATGGCATTTATCAGCTAAAGCCAAGAATACTTTTAACACAGAATACTTCCTCTATTCTGGCTATGCAATGCCCGGTAGAAATTATCAAATCAGTATAACCCGAAAATTTAAATTCAAATAACATGACAAAGAACTATTCAATTTTAATCAACTTTATTCTTGCATTGTTTATTTTCTCATCCTGTGAAGAAACTGAAGATGTAGCACTAAAAACAGCGGGTGTCTACATCTACCATGAAGGAGGATTTGGCAGTAATAATGCTACCATTGGCAATTATGATCCTGAATCCTATGATTATAATCCGTCACTTTACAGGGGGCAAAACAGTAACTTCATTGGGGATGTGCAACAAAACATTTTGGTAGATAATAGTAATGATAGAATCTACAGTGTGCTAAATGGAAGTAATTCGATTGATTTAATGACTACAAATTTGAAATCTGAAGCTAAAATCAGCTTCGCTGAATTGGATAAACCAAGAGATATTGCCGTACTGGGTGATATCGCCTTTATTGCAAACTGGGGACCTTACAAACAAAATTTTGCTTTGACAAATAGTGAAATTTTCGTTGTGAATTTAACCACAAACAAATTAATAGATCGAATTGAAACTCAGGAGTACCCTGAACATCTTTTTATCAAAAACAATAAACTTGTAGTAAGCCACGCATCTTTTGATGGAAGTATTAGCGAAATATCCATTATCAACCTTGATAATTTACAAATAGAAGAAACTCTTGAGGTTCCAAGCGGGCCACAGGAAATAATAGAAGACGATAACGGTAATGTTTGGGTGATTTGTACTAGTGGGAATTTGCTGCAATTAAATACATCTTTAACAGGCATCGCAAACCAAATAGAACTGGACAATTCAGTATTAGGTGATATTGATTCACATGAAGATGCCATCTATTTTTATTCAAATAGTGAAATTTTGTTTTTAAATATTTCAGATAACAGTATTAGCTCAACAGGTATTGAAGTGGAAATACAAACTCCCTATGCTTTTGCTGTTGATCCGGTTTCAGGCGACTTTTATCTAGGAGACGCACTGGATTTCTCTAGTGAAGGCCTGGTAATTCGATATGATGCAGAGGGAGAACTGCTGGATACATTTGAATCTGGCATTGCTCCTACTCAATTTTCTTTTAACATCGAAAGAGATAGATGATTGTAACTAAAGGAAATAAGGCAGATAACGCCATTACAAAAGTAACCAAGGCAGTTTTTCCCAATACAACTAATCATTATGATACGCTATTTGGAGGAACTGCCCTCCAATGGATGGACGAGGTGGCTTTTATAACCGCCACGCGCTATTCCAGGCAGAAAATGGTAACGGTAAGCAGTGATAAAATTGATTTCAATAAAGCCATTCCTGCTGGAACAATAGTAGAATTAGTTGGTCAAATAGAAAAAGTCGGAAATACTAGTTTAGAGGTCAGAGTGGATGTTTTTACCGAAGAAATGTATTCTGATCACCGAGAAAAATCAATCTCAGGCCGGTTTACTATGGTAGCAATTGATGAACATAAGAAACCGATTTTAATCACATGAGTGCTAAAAACATCAAAATAGAAGAGGGAGATTTTTACATGGAAAATGGTTTTTTCGTTTTCACTGAAAAATATCATCTAAAAAGAGGGTATTGCTGTGGAAACAGGTGCCGACATTGCCCTTATGATTTTAAAAATGTGAAGGCAAAAAAATAACGAAAACATTCAATTTATTTTTTACTTTCGTAGCTAGCTAACTGAACAGAAGATTGAAAAACAAGACTACGAACTGCCTTAATTGTGGAGAGCAATTAGATTCAAATGAAAATTTTTGTCCAAATTGCGGACAAGAAAACTCTGATAAAAAACTACCATTAGGAGCTTTTATAAAAGATTTCTTTTCTAATTATTTAAGTTTTGACACCATCCTATTCAAAACTTTAAATCCTTTTATTTTCAGACCTGGCAGGCTTAGCAAAGCATTTAATGAAGGCAAAAGAAGACGATATATCAATCCTATTCGGATGTATTTGATATTCTCTCTTTTCTATTTCTTCATGATAAGTCTTACAGTCCCTAAAGATCTGATTGATAAAGGCCTTAAGTCTTTCGTCAATCGAAAAGAAGTTTTGGATTCTGCCAAACTTAACGGGCTAGACAGTGTACGAGTAGATCAACTAATTCAAATTGCAGAGGAAAATAAAGCAGTAGAACAGAAAGATTCACTTAATAAATGGAGCACACTAAAATATTGGGCTTCAGATGAAAATTTATCAGATGAAGAATTTGAAGCTAATCTTCAGGGGATAGGATTAGATTTAGACCTCATTTCACCTGCTTATAAAAGATCATTTCTATTAAATTCTTCAATGTTTACTTATCAGGCCATCAGAAATTTGCCTTTGATGATGTTTTTCTTCCTCCCCATTTTTGCTTTTATCCTTTACCTTCTATTTATGAAAAAAAGATATTACGTAGAACATCTAATTCACGGATTACATCTCCATGCATTTGCCTATTTTATTTATGGCTTAGCTATATTGCTATTAAGTCTATTTTCAGTTGCAACAGGATGGATTATCTTTTTGAGTTTTACATGGGTAAGCATCTATACACTTTTCTCGATTAAGAGACTCTACCAGAATGGTTGGGGAAAATCTGTAATGAAGTTTTTCATATTAGGATTCTTTTACTTCAGTCTCTTAGTTTTTGGTTTCCTTTTTGAACTTTACATTTCATTTATTACCATTTAATATGTCTAATAAAATTGCCTTAAGTTGGAGTGGAGGAAAAGATGCATGTTTGGCACTGCACTATTTAATGAATTCCAATGAATATGAAATAGATCATTTGCACACTGTAATTGGCGGGGAGACAAACAGAGTGGGCATGCATGGCATCAAAAAAGAATTAATTGATGCTCAAGCAGCAGCATTAGGCATTCCTCTCAAGATTAGCTACTTACCTTCGGATAAAAGTAATATCTCTTATGAGCAGGTGATGCTAGAATATGCTAGTTACTGTAAATCCAAAAACATTACTACTATTGCCTTTGGAGATATTTTCTTGGAAGATTTAAAGAACTACAGAGAAGAAAAAATGGCAGAGGTTGACATGGAATGTTTATTTCCATTATGGAAAAAAGATACAGCAGAAGTAATAAATCAATTCCTAGAATTGGGCTACAAAACCAAAATTTGCGCTGGTGATGCTGCAAAAATAAGGAAGGACTTAATTGGCAAAAGTATCACACATGAGCTTCTACGAAAATTACCCGCAAATGTAGATCCTTGTGGAGAAAATGGAGAATTCCACACCTTTGTTTATGACGGCCCGATTTTCCAAAAAGCTGTTAAAATTAATTCAAACTCAACTCAATCTCATTTTTATGAATATCAGATCGAGGAAGGTGAAGAACTAAAAAAAGTGAAAAGTGAATTCTATTTTGCAGAACTAGAATTCACTAATCATCCAAATAATTCCTAATGCTTTAAAATCTTACTGACTTCCCTTTGACCATTTTTCTTCGTTATCACTAAGTAATACATACCCTTATTCCAATAATCTGTACGAAAACTTAAGTCAGAAGTATCACTAAAATGTTTTATATCTATCAATTTACGTCCACCTTGGTCAATGATTTCTAAACGCTCAAGAGCATTTATATTCAAATTTTTAACATTTAAGTTGTTTTGAAAAGGGTTTGGAAACACCTTAAATTCTTTTCTTAGCTCCTTGTCATTACTTAGAATTTTTTCAACATCTAAAGTTTCAGAATATGTACTTTCCCCACACTCATTTCTTACAACCAGCGTCACGGTGTAATTATCTTCCTCAGCATATGTATGACTTGGGTTAATTTCAGTTGAAATTGGTGAACCATCGCCAAAGTCCCATTCAAATTCGTTGGCAGGATCAGAAGACGAATAAAAATTAAATTGCCCATCCTCCGTATGATATGAAAAATCGGCCGCTGGGATACATGCAGATAAATCTACTGCATAGTTGTAAGAGTCAGTACCACAATCATTACTGACCGTCAGCACCACCTCATATGTACCCACCTCATCGTAAATATGAACAGGATTTTCTTCAGTTGAAATTTCTGAACCATCCCCGAAATCCCATTCGAAACTATCAGCAGCTGAGGTATAATTAACAAAGGAGACTTCCAAATTATTTAATTCAGCATTAAAGCTAGCAGAAGGAACTCCACTATTGCTATTCGAATTATAACTATAAGCAATTTCACCATTTTCAAATACTACTTTACATCTAAACTTCATCTCCTCCACTCCTTCTTGCTCTAAGTTAATAGTCAACTCCGCTGTATTAACTCCGGAAAAGTTATTGCTATTTTGTATGTTTATTGAGCCACCATCCTGAATTAGCTGCCATTGATAAGACTGAACATCTAGACCTTCAGTGATACCAACTGATAAAGTATTGTCAATACCACAACCTTCAAAAATAGGATGTGAATCAATATATTCCTTCAAATTAGGCTGTAAAACAAACAAACCATTATTTATATCACTGACCACAACAACTCCACTTTCAAAAAAAGGAAAATTGCTCCAGCTACCATTAAATGAATTATTGTTCGAATTGGGATATGTATCAAAAAATGCTCGCTCTCTTATTTCACCCTCATTGACTTTATTGGCATCCAAAATAACTAAACCGCTGGTATAGTTCGACTGATAAATTTTATTGTTTTTTATATATAAGTTATGATCAATAGATGACTTTTCACTGTAATGTTGGTTTATTAGCACAGGGTTATCTAAATCCCTCACATCCCAAATTAAAGTTCGTGTATTAAAACCATTCCCTTGCTCATCCAACTCATCATTTGAAATAAAATATTGGTGATCTTCAGTTAACCACCCTTGGTGGGAATAAGCAGATTGAGGAAAGCCTGATTTTGCTATCAATGAAGTATTGCCCTTGTTTTCTACATTAGCTATAGTAACTGTATTTTCATTAGCATTAAAGCAAATCTCTTGTCCTTGATAATCAGAATCAGGGCCGTTGTAAATCACACATTGTGCATCGTGCGTGTATCCATCTGCATCAAAGCATCCGGCATATTTAGGATTTTTGGGATCCCTGATATCAACAATGTGCAAACCTCCCGCACCACAATTATTACTTGCCCCTCTGGCACCCACAATATAGGCAAATCCAGAGGCTTCATTTATAACAACATTATGAGCACTGGAAACTCCATTATACACTGCATCAGCATTGAAATCTAAAATACTACCAGAATAATCACGAAGTCTTTTCAAATCGAAAACTTGCATTCCATGTCCTGAATTATTATCTGCCACTACAAAAGCGTGGTCATTGTAAACTTTGATGTCTCGCCATGAACTTGCATTACCCGTTTGACTTTCTAAACGACCTATGATTATAGGATCGCTAGGATTTTCAATACTTACAAATACAACACCATTAGTTTGGCACATCAAGGCGTATTCAATGCCACTTTGTGGATCAGTCCATCCCCAAATATCGGCACCTGCCACTCCCGAGCTTCCAGATAAATTGGAATTATTGATATTGGCATAAAAATCTACTTGATTGCAATCAAAGCCATTCACTGTACCATTTTCACAAGCTGTTTGCGAAAATGCAAAATTGATAGTTAGTATAAAAACTAGTAAAAAAAGGTAATTTTTAGTCATGATAGTTTATTAAAATAGTTCTCTAGTAATAATCTTGCTGCCTGCACAGAGTGTTTATCCCCTTGTCTTACAGCATCTTCAAATTTCAGCAAATTCTCTTTAATTTCTGGACTTTTGTAGAAGTTTCTCTTCAAATAATGATGAATGGTTTGATGCATCCAATGGATGGACTGCTCTTTTCTGTTGTGGTCAAAATACCCGCTCTCTTTTTGCTGAGCTTGAAATTCCTTGAGTAAGTCCCAAATATCTGACAACCCACTATTTTCCAATGCTGAACAAATTCCGACTTTAGGGATCCAACCATTTTCATTGGCAGGAAACAAATGTAAAGCATTCTGATATTCCTTCTTGGCTTTTTTGGCTGCTTCAATATTATTTCCATCTGCTTTATTAATTGCAATGGCGTCAGCCATTTCCATTATACCTTTTTTAATCCCCTGCAATTCATCTCCAGCACCAGACAACATTAACAGCAGGAAAAAGTCCACCATGTTTTTTACAGCCGTTTCTGACTGCCCTACACCTACTGTTTCCACAAAAATGACATCAAAACCAGCAGCTTCACACAGTAACATACTCTCTCTGGTCTTTTGTGCCACCCCACCCAAGGCATCTCCAGAAGGAGACGGACGGATAAAAGCATTTTTCGATTGACTCAGTTTTTCCATCCGGGTTTTATCACCCAAAATACTCCCTCCTGTTTTTTGACTTGAAGGGTCAATTGTTAAAACGGCCAATTTTTTACCTTCATCAAGAATATGACTTCCAAAAGACTCAATAAAGGTGCTTTTCCCAACTCCTGGTACTCCTGTAATTCCTACCCTAAATGAATTACCTGTATATTGAAATAACTCATCTATTAGACGGGCTCCCAACTCATTATCTTCATCTAAGGTACTCTCTACTAAAGTTATAGCTCTACTTAATGCAATTCTATCTCCAGAAAGCACCCCTGCTTTATATTCTTCAATTGATAATCTGTTCTTCTTTCTCAAGCTCATTTTATATTTAAAATCAAAAGTTAAGATGCTAAATGATTAAAATGCAATTTTTTATACATATAATTGTTATATTCAATAAATTCAATTAATTTTACTATTCAATTAAAAAAATGTATTATTTTAATATAGGATGAAGAAAAGTATCTTTAAGAACATATGGGTTGATTCAATTTTAGCAACGGCATTTATTTTCGTTGTAATCTTTGGATTATTCTCCTTAATAAATGTCTTTGATGCTATTGATCCTGTTGGGGAAGCTCTGGAAGATGTGGAGTTTAATGATATTGTATATTCTACTCTAAGGGAAGACCCTCCTGCTGATGACAATATAGTTTTGGTCAATATTGGAAGATTGCCCAGGCATTTAATAGCAGAGCAAATCAGAATCATAAACAAATACAATCCTAAAGTAATAGGTTTGGATACATTTTTTCCTTTTTCTAAAGGAGAAGCCCAAGACTCAGCACTAGTAAATGCGCTAAGTGAGGTAGATAATTTAGTGATGGCTACAAAGTTAGAAAGATGGTCAAGCGAAAATGTAGTGGATTCTTTGAAACTATCAGCTGAAAAATTTAGAGTTCATGCAGAAGATTTTGGGTTTGCAAATCTATTTGTTGGTGAAGGTGTGGGTCAGGAAGACGTAAAAACCTGCCGTTCATTTCTTACAAAGGAGTATTTGCACAGCAAGGATAGTACTCATTTGTTTTTTGCATTAAAATTGGCACAATATTTAGCACCTGACAAGGTAGAAAGATTTTTAGAGCGTGATAATAAATTAGAATATATAAACTATAAAGGCAATGCGATGGGAAGTGCGAGTAATTTTGCGCCTACTTTCTTTGCATTGGATATTCCTGATGTTTTCAATGAAAATTTTGTACCGGAATTAATTGAAGATAAAATTGTTATTTTTGGTATGTTGGGTGAATACTTTGGAGACCCATATAATGTGGAAGATAAGTACTATACTCCATTAAATAAAAAGTATGCTGGTAGAGGTGCTCCCGACATGTATGGTGCTGTAATTCATGCAAATGTTATTTCCATGGTAATGGACGAAGATTATGTTTATAAATTGGAAGAACATTTTCAAATAATAATAGCTGTTTTATTATGCTATTTAAATGTTGTAGCCTTTATGTGGGTTTATTACGCACTAAAGAATTGGTATGATGGAATAACTAAAGTAGTTCAGTTGATTGAGTTATTGCTTATATTAGGGGCAATTATTTATAGTTATCATTTATTCAATATTAATTTAGAATTAACACTCGCAATGGGTGTTGTGGCGGTAGTGGGTGACTCCTTAGAAGTTTATAATGGAGTAGTGAAAAATATGTTTACCAAAGAAGGTAGAAGAGAATTATTTAGTGTTAATAAAAGAGAACAAGACAAAGTAGAAATCAATTAAATCAAGAATTATGAAATCTTTAATCAAAATTTTAGTTGTGGCATTATGGCTCGGTAATTACGCAGCTAATGCACAAAATTACGTATTTAAGGTACTAGCAAACAAAGGCGATAATTCTGTAAAAATAGAAGGAGCAGATTGGAGCCCATTGAAAACAGGACAATCCTTAAATTCAGGCGATGAATTAAAATTGTCAGATGAAGCATACTTAGGCTTAATGCATAGTTCAGGTAAAACCTTGGAGGTTAAAACTCCTGGTCCTCATACAGTATCGGGATTAGCTGCTAATTTAAAAAGTAAAAACACTAGCGTAGCCAGTAAATATGCTGATTTCGTAATGAACAAAATGAGTGATGACGAAGGAAGTGATGATTATAGAAAAAGTATTGGTGCTACTGGAGCAGTTGATAGAGCTCTAGCAAGTGGAGCTTCAATCAAAATTATGGCATTAAGTTCAAGTGAAATCATCAATGATGAAGTTATTCTTAGATGGAATGAACCTCAACAGGAAGGTGAAATCGAGGAATTACAATATGAATTGGTATTTAGCAACTTATTTGATGAAACTATCAAAACAGAAACAGTTGACAAAACTTCTTATTTGTTAAATAGAAGTGAAAAACCATTCAAAGATCAATCCTTTATTAAAGTAAAGGTGCAAGTTAAAGGTAAAGATTTGAAATCTGATGATTATGCTATAACTATCAAACCTGAGGACGAAACAGCTGAAATAAAAGCTACTTTAGAAGAGTTGAAAAGCGAAATTGAAGGAGAGTCAGCTATGGATAAATTAGTGATGGCTGCTTTTTATGAGGACAATGATTTGCTATTAGATGCATTAACAGCATATGAACAAGCTATTCAAAAAGCACCAGATGTTCCCGTATTCGAAAAAGCCTATGAAGATTTCTTAATCAGAAATGGTTTTACTAACTAACATTATAACCAAAACTAAACTAAAGAAGGGAGCCTGAAAAGTGCTTCCTTTTTTTATGCCAATAGTTCCATATCACGGATTAGAATTTTCCGTCTGTCAAAATTGATGATATTTTTCTCTCTTAACTCATTCAAAATCGTTGTGACGGTTTGGCGTGATGTTCCCGTTAAAGCAGCTATATCTTTATGAGTGAGATGACTAGGAATCATCATTTCAAAGCCTATTTTCTTTCCTTTCTCATTGGCTTCATCCCTAAGGAACTCTATTATTCTAGTTCGTGCATCCTTGAACACTAAGGACTCTAATCTTCTTTCAGTTTTGCGTAATCGCAAGCCAATTAGTTTCATCATTTTAAAACTTAAGGGCTGGTTATTAGCCATTAAATTCTTCATATCATCAAGTGTCATAGGACATATAATCGTCTCACTATCCATAGCTTGCGCAAAGTCTTGTCTTTTTTCCTCACCCGTTAAAGCTAGCTCACCAAAAATCTCCCCTTTACTTAAAATAGCTTTCACCGATTCCTTGCCATCTTCCAAATACGATCCGATCTTAATTCTCCCCTCTGCTATCATATAAATATGATTTGATACCTGCTCAGGAAAATACACAAATTCATCCTTCTTGAATTTAGTCATTGGATGATCATCTTCAAGACCCTTAATTTTGTGAGGACAAAGCACATTGAACAGATCAACATTTTCGAAATACCATAATTGCGAGGAATCTGACATCGGTTTTTTAATTAAAGCTTAATTAGATAATGTTAGTTAGTAAAGTGTTATACTTTACGGAACTAAACAAATTTAAGTTCATTTTGATTACTTTTGCATTAGGAAATTATGTTCCCATATTCAATAAAAGCTGAAATTCGAAATATCAAAATATGTATTTATACCTTAAATCTTTGCATATTATTTTTGTAGTCACATGGTTTGCAGGATTATTTTATATTGTCAGACTTTTTATTTATCAGACAGAGGCACTTCAAAAAACGGAGCCAGAAAAATCGATTTTACATAATCAGCTCAGCAAAATGGCCAGACTTTTATGGAAAGTCATTACATGGCCTTCGGCTATTATTACGTTGATTTTAGCTAGTAGTTTATTGATCCTCCAACCCTTCTGGTTGCAGCAGCCATTTATGCACATCAAGCTAACTTTCGTTTTTTTTCTTTACCTATACCACTTCTCTTGTCATTACATTTATAAAAAGCTTCAAAAAGGAGAAATCAAATATAGTTCTACTCAGTTAAGAATTTGGAATGAAGTAGCAACTCTTTTTCTGGTTGCCGTAGTATTCTTAATAGTACTTAAAAATGAACTCAACTGGATTTGGGGAACCCTTGGCTTCATAAGTTTTGGAATACTGCTTATGGCAGCTATTAAAATCTATAAAGCACTTAGAGAAAAAAGATAATTCATAATTCATAATTCATAATTCATAATTCATAATTCATAATTCATAATTCATAATTCATAATTCTTTTATAAATGAAGATTTTAAAATCAACTTTTCTTTTCACTTTAATCGCCCTTACGCTAGCTGCGTGTGGACTGGAGAATCAGAAAAATAAAAAGACAGAGTTCCCTGTACTAGGAAGAAAACAATATATTGAGAAAGTGGTAGACGGAAAGACTGTAACCGATACTGTTGACCATACAATTCCAGACTTTAAATTAGTGAATCAAGATAGTAATTGGGTAACTCCAAGAACATTTGAAGGAAAAGTATATGTAGCCGATTTCTTTTTCACTTCATGTCCAACTATTTGCCCTACAATGAAAAAACAAATGTTGAGGGTATATCAAGCTTATAAAGACAATGATCAAGTTGGTATTATTTCCCACACCATAGACCCTGAATATGATACTGTTGCTTTACTGAAGGATTTTGCTGAAAGACTAGAAGTAAAGGCACCAAAATGGAATTTTGTGACAGGAGAAAAAGAAGCCATTTATGAACTAGGTCAAAAAGGATATATGGTTACTGCTATGGAAGATGAAAATGAAGAAGGCGGTTATCTACATAGCGGAGCATTTGTCTTAGTAGATAAGGAAAGAAAAATCAGAGGTGTTTACGATGGCACCCGTGCTGAGGAAGTAGATAAATTAATTACTGATATTGAATTACTTTTGGCTACTTATGAGAAATAATTCAGTTTTCTTGTCTTTTTTAATTTTCAGTCTTGTGCTCTTTTCTTGTGGCAGATATGAAGAATTTAAAAACTCTGCAACTGAAAATTATTCTGATGTCAAAATGCAGAAATTTGCTAAGTATATGATACAAGGCAAACAGCTCTACACTACACATTGTAGCAATTGCCATCAAGAGCAGGGAGATGGACTAGGTAAATTATTTCCTCCACTGGCTAAATCTGATTATATGTTAGCGGATATTCCGAGAAGCATTTGTGGGATTAAAAACGGAATGATAGGTGAAATTACAGTAAATGGAAAAAGCTACAATCAAGCTATGCCTGCCTTAGATAGACTCACCAATCTGGAAATAGCTGAAATCTCAACATACATTTACAACAGCTGGGGAAATGAAAAGGGAATGATTGAAATAGAGACAGTTGAAGAATCACTCTCCAACTGTCAATAAATTTTACTGATTCAAGAAAGCTTCAGCTTCTGAAATACTAAATTTCATTTTCTCGCTTACCTCTTCAATAGATTTTTTTTGCCTTTTTAAATACGCTATTTTTTCTTCATCAGACATAGCTTCCATTCTGGGATCATAATTTCGCATCCAATTCATCATAGCTTCATCTGCTTCTTCCAAGGCTAATATCAGATCTTGAACTTGATTTGGCTTAACGTCCTCAGAAGTATCCTTCTTAGCTTTTAAAGCCTTTTTTAATTTCATGATATCATCCATTTTAGGCATTACTTCATCATGAATAGCAATAGTCTCAGACTTCAATTTTTCAATATCCTTCTCTTTTGATGTACAACTAACCAATAGGATAGCAACAAGAAAAAAACTTAATTTTAAAATATTTTTCATTTCAATTTTATAAAGATTTATTCTTGAAAACGACAATAGTACAGACTGGTTCCGATTACTTAGGCAATGTTTTGTAAAAAACTGTCTTATCCTGTTCAGAACTGTAAATATAACAATTTGGAAACTTATATAAATAGCTACAAACTGCTAAATCTTTCATGGCATAGAGTGCATGAAAAAAGGATAAAGAAAGTAAAGTGAAAAGTATAGCTCCATCAGCATAGAAGGCCAACAGAAACGGTAGAATTGAGAAAAGAGAAAAGGTAACTAAGCAAATTCCGTAATATCTCCATTTACTTAGCGTAAAATCATTCGCTTGCACATTAAATCGAAAAAGACTCCAATTCCATTTGAATTTGACATGCTTCGCACCATAGAGTTTAAAAAATATTACCTGAATTAGCTCATGCAAAACAGGACTCACTAATAGGGAGATTAATAAACCTCCTGTTATGCCAATAATCCAAAACCTGGATTCAACAGTTACTAAATTGTAATCGAAAAGAATAAAAACACCCCCCACTAATCCGATGAAGAGATATGTCCAGTAAATTATAGTGATGAGATTTTTCCGTCTGATAAAAGTGGATATAAACAGCAGCCATTCAGTGCTATCCATGATGGACAGCACATTTTTGTAGTGATTTTTATTTTTTAAAAGCTCTGGACTCATTCTCACATAAATGTACGTGAAAACAAGTCTTTAGATTAACAGATTGTGTTAAGCTTTAATGAATTTTACATGCAGGTGGATATAAAAAAACAGCTACCTTTAAGAAGCTGTTTTTTTATATCATTATTTACTAGATTCTAAGTCTACTTTTTAGCTTTTTCAGTTTGCTCTTCCAAATCCTCTCCGTTAATTTTGGCTCTAATTTTCGTTTCCAATTCTTCCATCAGTTCCGGATTATCCAAAATCAAGGATTTCACAGAATCTCTTCCTTGACCCAGTTTATTGTCCATATAAGAGAACCAAGAACCTGCTTTCTTTATCACCTCTAACTCCACTCCTAAGTCAATGATTTCGCCAACTTTAGAAATTCCTTCCCCATACATGATGTCAAATTCTACTACTTTGAACGGAGGTGCCATCTTATTTTTCACGACTTTAACCTTCACTCTGTTACCTGTGATGTTATCAGGTCCCTCTTTAATGCTACCTATTCTTCTGATATCTAAACGAACAGAAGCATAAAATTTGAGAGCGTTACCACCTGTAGTTGTTTCAGGATTACCGAACATCACACCAATCTTTTCTCTTAATTGGTTAATGAAAATACAAGAACAACCAGTTTTGCTTATGGCTCCAGTCAATTTCCTTAATGCCTGAGACATTAGTCTGGCTTGAAGCCCCATTTTGCTATCCCCCATTTCGCCTTCCAGTTCTCCTTTAGGAACTAAAGCCGCAACGGAATCAATCACTACTATATCTAAAGCTCCTGAGCGAATTAAATGTTCAGCTATTTCCAAAGCTTGCTCACCGCTATCAGGTTGAGATATCAATAAATTCTCGGTATCAATCCCTAATTTCTCAGCATAGGCTTTATCAAACGCATGCTCAGCATCAATAATCGCAGCCATGCCACCAGCCTTTTGGGCTTCAGCAATACAATGCATAGCCAAGGTGGTTTTACCGGATGATTCAGGTCCATAAACCTCAATTACTCTTCCTCTTGGAATTCCACCTATGCCTAACGCAATGTCTAATCCTAAAGAACCGGTATGAATGGAGGGAACATCCACTACCTTCTCATCACTCAACTTCATGACAGAACCTTTCCCGTAAGTTTTGTCCAGTTTATCAATAGTTAGTTGTAATGCTTTTAATTTTTCGCTTTTTTCGCTCATCTTTAATAATTTGTATAGGGCTTATTTGTAAATTGCTGCATCGAATTTAGCAGGAAAAGAAACAATTGCCAAATGCTTTAGCCTTGCTTTATAACTAAATTTTATGCAATTCAAAATAATTAGTATTTCCATCATTATTTTAGCCTTTTTTGCTAATCCAGTGATGGCTCAATTAGACAACACAGGCTTTGAACAAAAAATTAAAAAAGACAGCACTATAGATGATCCTTTCAGCTTTTCATTAAGATTTCTGTCTTTCAATAAAAACAATGAATATTTCAATAGAATTGTAAAAGGATATACTTTGTTTGGCACAAGATTTACACCAAGTATAGGCTATCAACTTCACGAACAAGTGAATATTCAAGCTGGTATATTTCTTCAAAAAGATTTTGGGAACAATAACCTAACCTATTCAATACCTTACTTTAGTGTTTTGTATGATTGGAATTATAGTCAGTTAATATTTGGGAATTATAACGGTTCAATTCATCATCGCATGTTAGAGCCACTTGAAGATTTTGAAAGACTATTAATAGACGCCCCTGAAAATGGCATTCAATATTTGTACAATACCGAAAGAATATTTTTCGATGCCTGGATCAACTGGGAAAAAATGATCTATCAAGATTCTCCATTTAAGGAAGAAGTTTCGGGCGGACTAGTAAGTAAATATGATGTTCTGAAAAAGAATGGCAATACTGCTAGTCTTCATTATCAATTCAGAGGGTATCACCGTGCAGGGCAAATAGACGCTTTACGAGGAGAACCATTGGTCACCAGATTCAATAATGCCCTTGGAGCTTCTTACCATACAAAATATGAAACAGGTTTTGTTAAAGGACATAAATGGGAAGGCTATTTTTTACATTACATAGACAACAGTCAGAAATTCCGTTTACCTTACACTCAAGGTTATGGTTATTATCTTAACGGAACTTTAGAAACTGAAATAGGTGATTTTATGCTAAGTTACTGGCAAGGAGATCATTTTTATTCCTATAAAGGCGGCAGATTATATCAGTCCTATAGCACTGACCCCAATTCAAGATTTTTTGAAGATGAAAGAAAATTATTAATATTAAGAGTAATGAATGAATTTCATATAGGTGAATCTTCCACACTTCTACTAAGGTTTGAACCCTATTGGGATTTTAAGAATCGGATATTCGAATTTTCTCACGCTATTTATTTCAATATTTTTAAAACTATACCAATAAAGAAAAATAATTGAAGTCCATATTTCGCAAAATATTATTGCTGACAATCACAATCATAATGATGTTCGTTGTCATAAAATGGGATTTACTACAATATGGGTGGCAACAAGCTAAAGGCCAGTTTTCCATTATGTATAATGCTGAGCCTTTGGATACGTACTTGAATAAGGCCTCCTTTCCTGATTCCTTAAAAGCTAAAATTAGATTAGTTGAAAATGTAAAAGCATTTGCCAAATCTGAAATAGGATTCTCTTCTGAAAGTCAATACCAGAAAATGTTTGACCAAAAGGGAAAGGAATTGATGTGGGTAGTGACTGCTGCCTACCCCTACAAACTCGAAAATTACGAATGGAAATTTCCTTTGCTAGGAAAATTAAGCTACAAAGGCTTTTTTATTGAAAAGGAAGCCTTAAAACTCGAAAAAGAACTAAAAAACCAAGGATTCGATGTTAGGCTAAGAACTGCAAGCGCCTGGTCAACTTTAGGCTGGCTAAACGATCCATTATTAAGCAATGTATTGCAATACAGCAATGGAAGATTAGCAGAATTAATATTTCATGAATTAACACACGATGAAATATTCATTAAAGACAGTGTAGATTTCAATGAGAATCTAGCTTCTTTTTTCGGACAAGAATTCACTAAAATGTTCTTTGAAAAAAATCGGGATGAATATGGTCAAGATTATAAAGAATACATATCTGAGCTTAAAGACAGAAATGCTCTTAATCAATTCATCAGAAACTACTTGCCAAAATTCGATAGCCTATATCAGGAACTAGAAGGCTACAGCACTACTGAAAAGGAAAATCAGAAATATTACTTAATAGAAAAGTTTAAGGAGGATTTACAAAATCAAAAGTTCACAAACCCAAAGTATAAAAAATTCTCAACCAGCGAAATTGATGTGAACAATGCTTATTTACTTGCATACAAACGGTATTCTGGACATCAGCAACTACTCGAAAAAGAACTTGAAAAACAATTTGATAGGGATATCAAAAGAATGTTGGAATTTTATCAAAAGAACTTCAATTCTTTATAGTGCATATATCCTTAAGTTTAATTCCATATTAAGAAATTGTTATTACCATTTTAATCGCTTAATTTATAAATATTTTTATCGAATTTAGCCTAAAACAAAATACAAATAACCATGGGAAACAAGCAAAGCCACAAAGTGCTTGTCGTTGATGATGAATCAGACATTTTAGAGCTATTGGAATATAACCTCACAAAAGAAGGCTATGAGGTAGAAACAGCTCAAGATGGAAAAACGGCAGTTGAAAAAGCTCAAAAATTTCAACCTCAATTGATTCTACTTGACATCATGATGCCGAATCAAGATGGAGTGGAAACCTGCCGTCAACTCAGAGAAACCCCTGAATCGGCTAATTCATTCATTATTTTCTTGACCGCTCGTTCAGAAGAATATTCCGAAGTTGCTGCTTTTGAAAATGGGGCAGATGACTACATTACCAAACCCATAAAGCCACGCGCTTTAATGAGCAGAATTAATGCTTATTTTAGACGAGATGTTAAAAAACAAAAAGACAATAATAAAATTACAATTGGTGGCTTAACGATCGATAGAACCAGTTACACAGTTTCTGTAGATGGCAAACAAGTATCATTACCGAAAAAAGAGTTTGAATTGCTTTACTTCTTAGCGCAAAACCCGAATAAAGTCTTCAACAGAGATGACTTGTTGCAAAACATCTGGGGGTCTGATGTATACGTATTAGCCAGAACAGTTGATGTTCATGTGCGTAAAGTTAGAGAAAAGGTTGGAGATGGTTATATTTCTACTGTTAAAGGAGTTGGTTATAAATTTGATATGGAATAGAAAAAACTATGCTTTTTAATTCCAGAGGAGTTTCTATACTATTAGCACTTTCAATTGGCATTGTTACCACTGCTTTCCTTAGTTTGTTGGAAGGGGTCGGAACTACTGCATTGATCCTTACCTTTATTTTATCTTCCTCTTCCTCCTATTTATTAATTAGCATCGTTTTGGAATTTCTATTTTTTAAGGAAATCAATAAGCTGTATGAAGTTTTCAATAAGCTTGGTGAAAAAGACTATTCATTCGTAAATGATCTAGAAACACAAAAATCATTCAACCCCTTAAGAAAAATCAATCAGGAAATTTTTAGCTATGCCGCCAATAAGCAACAAGAAATTGATGAGCTTAAAAGAATGGCAACCTATCGTAGGGAGTTTCTAGCGGATGTGTCTCACGAATTAAAAACCCCTATTTTTGCGGCCCAAGGCTTTGTATACACCCTTATTGATGGCGCAGTGAAAGACAAAAAAGTAAGAGGAAAATTCTTAAAGAAAGCTGCTAAAAGCTTAGATGGACTGGAAATGCTAGTCAATGATTTATTAACCCTCTCTCATATAGAAGCAGGAGAAATCACCATGCATTTTGAGGAAATCGATTTATTAGCTTTGGTAGAAGATGTTTTTGACCAGTTTGAGGGAAAAACAGACAAAAAAAATATGAGCCTTCAACTTGATAAATCCTACGAAGGTCCAATAAATGTAATTGCAGATTATCAGCGTATCTATCAAGTAATTGTAAATTTGATCTCCAATGCCATCAAATATTCCGATGAAAATACCGAAATTGTGGTCGGTTTTGAAATAAACCAAAAAGAAGTCACCATTGCTATTCAAGATCATGGTGCTGGAATTTCGCCTGAACACATCAAACGGATATTTGAAAGATTTTACCGAATAGATAAAAGTAGATCTAAAGAAAGAGGTGGTACAGGCTTAGGTTTAGCTATTGTGAAGCATATTATAGAAGCGCATGGCTCTTCAGTATCCGTTACAAGCACAGTAGGGAAAGGCTCTTTATTTAGCTTTAAACTACCTGTGGAAAAAGAGCCTGAGCCTTATGTACCAATAGCAGATGAAGAGGGAGAATAGATAACTTTAATTTGAGGATGTATTACAAATCATTAAAACCTTTGATTATAGAAGAGTCAGAGGATTATATTTTTATAAATAAACCGCCTTTCGTTTCTACCTTAGCGGATAGAAACGACACTGTGACCATTTTATCTTTAGTGAAAAAATACAATGATGATTATCAAATATGTCACAGACTGGATAAAGAAACATCGGGGGTACTGTTAGTAGCAAAAAATCCTGAAGCCTATAGAAATGCCTCCATGCAATTTGAGCACAGGCAAGTAGAAAAAATCTATACGGCCATTGTAGATGGTTTACATCAATTCAAGGATGAGGAAGTGAATTTACCTTTGCATACCACGGCATCAGGTTATGTCAAAATATCGCATCGGCAAGGAAAGAATGCCAAAACCATTTTCAATACTATTGAAACTTTTAAAAAACATACTTTGGTTGCCTGCAGACCAGAAACTGGTAGGATGCACCAAATTAGAGTACATTTAGCCTCTCTAAATGCTTCAATAACAGGGGATGAAACTTATGGGGGACAGCCTTTATATTTATCTTCTTTTAAAAGGAACTTTGTAAGAGGTAAAGAAAAAGAAGAACATCCCATTATAAAAAGGTTTGCCCTACATGCAGTTAGCATAAGTTTAACTGATTTGAAAGGTAAAGTTGTTTCAGTAGAAGCCCCATATCCCAAAGATATAGAAGTGGCGCTAAAGCAGTTGAGAAAAAATAGATAATCTCAGAAAATAGCTGGTCTTTAACATTTAGGTAGAAAAACAGCAAAAACAATCAGGAAATCAATGCGATTTTTTCCGTAGGGTGTTGTTTTTCAATTAATAAGCTTCTATCTTTGTGTCCCTTTTAGCGGATAGTTCGCCCGATCATAAATGTTTACTATCTGTAAAAAGCTAATTAATAAGGAGTTAAGAACTAACAAAAAGAAAAAATAGTGGATACGCTTAGTTACAAAACCATCTCGGCAAACAAAGCCACAGTTGAAAAAGACTGGGTTGTAGTAGATGCTGCAGGAAAAGTATTAGGTAGATTTGCCAGCGATGTAGCCAAAATTCTTCGTGGTAAAAACAAACCAAGTTTTACGCCTAATGTGGACTGTGGCGATAACGTAATTGTTATCAATGCAGACAAAATCCTTATGACTGGAAAGAAGTGGGATGATAGAGTTTACCAGCACTACACAGGATATCCTGGTGGTCAGCGTGAAATCACCCCTCGTCAGTTGAAAGCGAAATCTTCTACTTTATTAGTAGAAAGAGCTATACGAGGCATGTTGCCGAAAAACAGATTGGGCAGAGACTTGTTCAGAAACCTTTATGTATATGAAGGAACAGAACACGGTCATGAAGCACAAAAACCTAAAGTTAAAGAAATCTAAAAAATCAATAGATGGAAATCATAAACACCATTGGTAGAAGAAAAACATCTGTTGCTAGATTGTATATGCAGTCAGGCAAAGGTGCTATTACCGTTAATACAAAAGACGTTAAGGAATATTTCCCAACTGAAATTCTTCAAGCAATCGTTAACCAACCATTTGCTACAACAAAAACTGAAGGTTCTTTTGACCTTAAAGTGAATGTTGATGGTGGTGGTGTTGCAGGTCAAGCAGAAGCTGTACGTTTAGCAATTTCTCGTGCACTTTGTGAACTTGATCCTGAGCACAGGCCAGCATTAAAAGCAGAAGGATTCCTTACTAGAGACCCTAGAATGGTTGAACGTAAGAAATACGGACGAAGAAAAGCGAGAAGAGCATTCCAGTTCTCAAAACGTTAATTTTTTACAAACAATATAAATTTAAACACTTATGGCTAAGCTTGAGTACAACGACTTACTTGAAGCTGGTGTCCATTTCGGACACTTAACAAGAAAGTGGGATCCAAAAATGGCTCCTTACATTTTCATGGAGCGTAATGGCATCCACATCATTGACCTTAATAAAACTTTGGCTGCTTTAGATGAAGCATGTCATGCTATCAAGAACCATGTTCGTTCTGGTAAAAAAGTTTTATTTGTTGCTACAAAAAAACAAGCACAAGACATTGTGATGGAAGAGGCAAAAAGATTGAACATGCCTTATGTAGTAGATAGATGGCAAGGTGGTATGATGACCAACTTTGCAACTATCAGAAAGTCATTGAAAAAATTGGCTAATATCGATAAGATGCAAAAAGAAGAATCATATCTTAATCTTGCAAAAAGAGAAAGATTGATGATTCAAAGAGAGAAAGAAAAGATGGAGCGAGTTTTAGGCGGTATTGCTGACTTAAACAGACTTCCTTCTGCACTTTTTGTAATCGATATCAAAAGAGAGCACATCGCAATCAAAGAAGCTCAGAAATTAAATATCCCTGTTTTTGCAATGGTGGATACTAACTCTGATCCTACTCAAGTTGATTATCCAATTCCTGCTAATGATGATGCATGGAAATCAATCAGCTTGATCTTGAAATCTTTCGGTAAAGCTATTGAAGAAGGCTTAATGGAAAGAAAAGCAGAGAAAGATGATGCTAAAATGAAACAAGCTGAAGAAGAGAAAAAAGCAGTAGATGCTAAAGAGGAATCTAAAAAAGAAGAACCTAAGAAAGAGGAAACTTCTGACAAATCTGCTGAATAAATTTTCAAATGAACAATATTGAATAAATATGCAATTGAACATCGAACTCGTTTTGGTGTTCAATTTTTTATTCTAACCCATTCTAACATATACTATTAAAACTAAAATCAATTAAGCATGGCTATTACAGCACAAGAAGTAAAAAAGCTTAGAGAAATAACAGGTGCCGGCATGATGGATTGCAAAAAGGCATTAACTGAAGCTGATGGTGATTTCGACAAAGCCATTGAATTCTTAAGAAAAAAAGGACAGAAATTATCTGAAAAAAGAGCAGATAGAGAGACTACTGAAGGTAATGTATTCATCAAAACCAATGATGATGAAACTCAGGCTTTCTTAATTTCTTTAACTTGTGAAACTGATTTCGTTTCTAAAAATGAAGACTTCCAGAAGTTTGGTGAAGAAATCATTGGTAAAGTTGCTGCTGAAAAACCAGCTGATATGGATGCTTTAAAAGCCATCCCTTACGAAGACATTACTATTGGCGAGAAAGTGATCGAAATGGTAGGGAAAATCGGTGAAAAAATCGAAATCAGCCATTATGAAACTTTAACTGGTGAAAAAGTAGTTTCTTATGTTCATGCTGGAGCTAAATTAGGTGTATTAGTAGCCTTGAAAAACACTGGTGGTGTTGATGTAAAAGATGCAGGTAGAGATGTTGCCATGCAAATTGCAGCCATGAATCCAGTTGCTGTTGATAAAGACGGTGTTGATGCTTCTGTTATCGAAAAAGAAATCGAGATAGGAAAAGATACTGCTCGTCAAGAAGGTAAGCCAGAAGAAATGTTGGAAAAAATCGCTACTGGTAAATTAAACAAGTTCTTCAAAGAGCATACTTTATTACCACAAGCTTTTGTAAAAGACAACAAAACTTCTATTGCTCAATACTTAGATTCAGTTAACAAAGGAATGACGGTTACTGAATTTAAGAGAGTAGCGATTGGATAAAATAGATTTAAGATTCTAGAACCTAGATTCTAGACTTTTGATATTGGAAAGCCTTTGGATTATGAATTCAAAGGCTTTTTTGCTTCTATCACCCTGTTAATCTCAATAATGACAAAAATTTATTACTCAACACTTTTCAAACAACTAACCCCTCTTGAAGGTGCTTTTACCTTCAAATTTCTGTGAGAATTCAAGAGCTTTCTAGTAAATGTTTGGGTGAAAACACCCAAACTGGGGAATTCCAGTTATCAAAAAAGATGTAAAATTAATTGCTAGTTATGTTAAGAGTTGCTGTTTTTCAGCTTCTGGAATACTCTTCAAATCCTCCTCATTATCAATATCCGTCAACTCCTTCAATAATTCAAATTCCAAATTTAGGTTTTTAAAGTCCTGCATAGTATCGGAAGCCACAGTATCCGTACTCCATTCCTTATTTTCGAAAAGCTCAGTATGTAATTGGTTCATGCCCAGTAAATAATATCCTCCATCATTGCTTGGCCCTAAAACAGCATCTTTACTTCCCAATGATTTGAAAGCCTGGTCAATGACTTTCTCGTCTAAAGCGTAACAATCACTACCAATAACACATACTGACTCATAATTATTACTAAAAGCTTCCTTAAAGGCAGATTGCATTTTGATTCCTAAATCAGGATTTTGGTTTTGAAGGAATTTGTAGACAGGTGGCTCATTGGACCATAAATCATTATCATCTATAAAGGAAGAATAATAAATCGCTTTATCAGCCTCTACTTTTTCAGACACTTCTTTGGTTCGAATAAGCATATTTTTGTAGAAATTTAATGCTTTTTGATCTCCGATGGTAGCTGCTAATCGAGTTTTACATTTCCCCAGTTCGGGATTTTTAACGAAAATAATCAGTAAACGCTTTTTATTCATAAACCTTAATTCCTTTTCCTTCTTCCAACCATTTGCTCCAACGTTTATTATAGGTATGCACGCTGTCGGTAACTTCTCCTTTCTGGTTTACAACATCCAAATCCTCATTTTTCCATTGGAATATTCCTCCGTAAATATTACTTACATTGTTGAAACCTGCTTCCTTTAGCTTCTCCCCTATTTTCTCACTTCTATAACCTACAGAACAATAAACTATGATTTCTTTATCTCTTGGAATATCTTTCACTTGGGAAATGTCAAAATGATCATAGCCTATAAATTTAGCATTGGGTATATGACTTACGCTATATTCTTTGGCAGAGCGAGTATCTAAAATCACGACATCCTCCTTGTTGAGCTTAGCTTTTACTTCCTGTGGCTGAATCAGCGAAACAGTATTTTTATATAAAGATTGAAGCTTTTGGTCGTAAGTCTGCTGACCACAAGCCACCAACGATTGCAGAAATGATAATAACATGATATTGAGCCAGATTTTAAGCATAAAGCTTTTTATTATTTTTAGTTCTTTCTATTAATTCAAATACGATAAAAGCTACTAATGAGATGTATTCAACTGTCACTACACCTAAATGTTCTTTATAACCGGTTTGAGAATATCCCCAATAGGTAAAGAAAACCATAAAACTCCATAAAATAGGAAATTTGTAATCACTTAATATTCCCAATACCAAAATAGGTAAAACATACCAGGGATGAACTGTAGTAGCGAACATAAAATAAATCATATAAGTCCATAACATTCTTTCAGGTAGTTTCATCTTTGAAGATGCCAAAATATTGAATATTATCATTCCAAAAAATGCAATAATTCCCATTAGGGGGCCAGCTGTGCCAATAATATTATAGCCCTTAATTGTAAAACCAATTTCTCGAACTAAATAATACAAGCTTGCATTAAATTCGAAATTCTGAAAATAGAGAGAAGTACTGGTAGAGATTCCTTTCAGTGCTTCTGAAAATAAAAATGGTAAAAAAGTGATAGCTGCCACTAAACATGCTAATAGGATAAACTTCATGTATTGCTTTAAATTCAGCTTTCTAAAAAAGCTTGCAAGCAATATGAGTGGTAGGAGCTTGAAGCTAATAGCCAAGCCTAGTGCCAATGCACTTTTACTGAATCGGTTTTTTTCAAATTCATAAATTGCCCAAAGCAAAAAGAAAATCACAAAGGCTTCAAAATGCAGATTACCATTCAACTCTAAGATCACTAAAGGATTAAAAGCATAGTAAAGCAAGGATTTTGGGTCTTTCCCATATTGCAGTAAAACTTTTGGTAACAAAATTAATGTCCCAACTTCAGCCAAAATGATAAATAATCGAATTGAAATAACACCTAAAGTCGTATTTTCAAACACCGCTCCTACGGCAAAAATCAATTGATTAAGTGGAGGATAAATGCTGAAATAATTAGGTGAATTAAGTTGAGCAAATAACTCCGGACTCAGAATTTTTTCTTTGGCAATTTCAGAAGGCAAAAAAGCGTAGGCATCTATTCCTTCCCACCATAATTTTCCATCCCAAAGGAAGCGGTAAACATCATCGGATAAATTCGGAGTCAAAAGGAATAAGAGCAATCTAAAAAGTATTCCCAAAGTGATTATTTCCTTAAGGGAAAAATTCTTTTTCTGAAAAGCCAGATACAAATAAAGAGCAAAAAGAGCAACAAATTGTCCTAAGATCAATACACTTTCAAATCGAAAAGTAAAATAGCTGATGCTAATGAGTAATGCACTCATCACCAGCAAAGCCATATACTTTCCAGCGGACTTCAATTTATTTGAGTTGTGGTTTTACGGAATGATAAAAAACCATTGAAAACCCCAGCATCAACATTAGATGAAAAATGATTAAGCCATAATCACCCAAGCTAATGCCTAAAAAGATAGCAAAGGCAAAGTAAAAAGCTAACAAGATTTCCAAAACACTTAGCCAACTGAACTGCAATTTGATATATTGATTATCCTTCCAACTTTTGTTTTTATCCGAAATATTAAACTTGGGTGTACGAATAAAAGCTGACTTAAATCCAAGTAAGCCTTCAGCCACCGCCAAGGCATTATGCAATGATAAGCCCATAGAAACTGTAATGAATAAAGGAAAGGTTTTAAAGAAATATTTACCATGTTTAATGCCTTTCATCAAATGTTTATTAGCGACCCAATAGAAAATAGCAATGGAAAAAAAGCCTAATAGGAATACGCTTCCAACTTGGAACATTAGCGCCAACTCTGGATGAATACTTTTAATCCACAGCATAGGGACACTAAGTACAGCCGTGATCAAAATTGCTATGAAAATGGAGCTGTTGAATAAATGGAAAAATGCATGCAGCTTATTGGAAAACTTAATGGGTGATTTCAACACATTCAAAAAGTTCTTTCTTGCCGTTTCTGCTCCCCCTTTGTTCCATCTGAATTGTTGAGATTTTATAGCAGGCATGATAATCGGCAATTCAGCAGGAGATTCTACATCTTCTTTATACAAAAATTCCCAGCCCTTTAACTGAGAACGATAGCTTAAGTCTAAATCTTCTGTTAAAGTATCAGCTGACCAACCTCCTGCATCTATGATGGTTTCTTTACGCCAAACACCACCAGTTCCATTAAAATTGATAAAAGAACCCGCACTGTTTCTACCTACTTGCTCTATGGTAAAATGAGCATCTAAGCCAAAAGCTTGTAAACGAGTCAAGAGTGAGTAATCCTTATTAACATGCCCCCAACGAGTTTGGACAACTCCAACTTTTTCATTTTGAAAATGTGGAACCGTAGCTTTCAGGAAATGTGGCTGCGGAAGAAAATCAGCATCAAAAATTGCAATGAATTCAGCATCCGTTATTTCCATACCGTATTTCAAAGCTCCAGCTTTAAAATCTATTCTATCTGGTCTTCGGATGAGCTTAATATTTTTGCCTTTTGATTGCCAATATTGCGCTTTGGATTCCAGCATTTCAGTAGTTTCATCTGTGGAATCATCCAATAATTGAATTTCAAGCAATTCATTTGGGTAATCCAACTCACAAACTGCATCTACCAATCTATTCACCACATATCTTTCATTAAAAATGGGCAATTGCACACAAACCTTAGGGTATTCACCTTTCATTTCAGGCGTTCGCACAGTATTCTTTTTCTGCTTTTTCTTAGCTCTTAAATAATGAAAAGTAAGATGCAACTGTCCTAAACTAAAAAAGAATATGAACAATAAGCTGAGTCCGTAAAGTACAATAATTAACCACTCCCAAGTCATGCTCATAAATATTTAAAAATGGTGTATAAAATTTTATATCCTGCCATAATAGTTCCGTATACTGTACCTGAAACTTTAGATTTCCCAATCCGGTTCCTATAAGCCATTGGTACTTCCGTGCATTTCATTTTCATTTTGGCTGCTTTCACTTGCATTTCTACCGTCCAGCCAAAAGTTTTATCCTGCATATTTACCTCCATCAGCTTATCCCAACGGATTGCTCTGAATGGACCTAAATCAGTAAATCGATAACCATAAAAAAGTCTAATCAGTCTGGTAGCTAACCAATTTCCAAATACCTGAGGAAAAGTCATACTACCTCCTTCTCTTTCGCCTAAGGCCCTTGAACCAATTACAATATCCATTTCTTCTTGCAGAATTGGCTTTACTAATTCGGGTAGTTGTTCAGGGTAATCGGAATAATCAGCATCCAAAAAGACAATAACATCAGGCTTTTCATCTTTTGATTTTACATACTCAATTCCCTTCAAACAAGCATTTCCATATCCTTTGCTGGGTTGATCCAAAACTAATGCTCCTTCCTGCTCAGCAGCTTCTCTGGTTTTGTCGGTGGAATTATTATTAACCACCACAATTTCCTCAACCCACTCTTTTGGAATAGCTTTCACTACCTTACCAACGGCATTCTCCTCATTAAATGCAGGGATTATGACAATTATTTTTGAATCCATTTGCTTTATTAGACTGCAAAAGTACGAATTCGCTACTTTTAATATGTCTCAGCATAGACAAAATTCATAAATATCCTGACTCAACTATTATTTCAATAGATTATCCTTCTCACCAGACTGAGTTGCAGATAGCTAATTTTAGAGAAAACCAGTTTGCTCTAAAATACAAGTGAGTATTTTAGAGCTCATAAGCATAACATTTGCTGCCGGTCGGTGTGCCACCAACCATTTAAACCTCGATTGAAAATTTGACAGGTTTTAAACTTTAATTAAAATTAATTGATAGTCATATTATCAAAAACAATCCCGTTTCTCGGATTGAAGAAACTCACTAGAAACAGTAAATATGTCAGACTAGATTCTTGAACAGTGTCAATATGTCTTAATTGAGTAAACATTTTTTATTGGAACATGTTTTGATGTCAATACATCAATTAACAAAATTTAGGAAGTATGAACCTACTCAAAAATAAAGACGTATTAAGAAACTTATTATTTCAAGGTGACCAATTGAATACTTTGGCTGGAGGCGTTGCTCAAGTTGATTTCACAATAGAAAATCAAAGTGATGGCTTTTTGATAGTAGTGAATGCTCCAGGTATTGAGGCTGAACAACTTAAGGTAATTTCAGATCAAAACTCTCTACAGATATTTGCTACCATAAATCATCCTGCTGAAAATCAAGGTGTAATGATTCCACTTTTTTATAAAAAAGTGCAATTACCTGTTTTCGCAGACACTAATGATGTAGAAGCTGTTCATCATGATAATAGATTGGAAATATTTGTTTCAATAGGTAAAAATCGCGCAAGCAGCAAAAAAGAAATTAATATCAAACAAATATAAACCTGCGTGTAGATAAGCTTATCTACATTGAATTACTTGAACAAACAAAATCCTCTTCCTGAATTCGGAGAGGATTTTTTTATTTACCTTAAGTCAAAATCCTATAATTTAAATCAGGGATTCTATTGAGTCCTTCTATCAATTCATTGCTTGGATTAACTTTATATTTTCGGGATTTAGTTTCTACTTTGTAGCCATTCACTTTATCCTGCAATTCCAACTTTACTTCACATTCTCCTTTAAAGGTTTGGCATAAATTATCCAGTTCCACTATTAAATCTTCCGTGATGGCATTTAAATCAAGCATAATAGCCAAACTCTTTGTCCTTTTATCCCGTAATTCAGAAAGCAATTCTACTTTACTTATTTTGAACTCCAGCGCCTGATCGCCCCATGGCTTTTTACCCACTCTTCCTGAAATAAAAATGAACCAACCATTTTCATAAAATTGCTTATTCGCTAGATAATCATCTCCAAACATAAAGAAGGTGAAAGAACCACCGTAATCTTCCAAAGTTAAGGTTCCAAAAGGCTTTCCCGTTTTAGTTTGCCTGTGAGCTACAGCAGTTACAATCCCGCCTACTTTTATTTCATTTTTAGATGCAAGACTTTCAATATCATTTAACTCCGAAACCTGCGTATTGCAGAAGCTCTCCATTTCAAATCTGTACTCATCCAATGGGTGGCCAGAAATAAAAAGTCCTACCACTTCCTTTTCAATATTCAGTTTCTCAAGCTCAGAATAGGGTTCCATTTCTGCAACTCTCGGAGGCGGAATAGCTACTCCTCCTTCTCCTCCAAATAAGGAAGTCTGCGCACTGTCTTTTTCATGCTGCAGTTTCTGAGCATATTTAATAATTTTTTCAATTAAAGTACCCTCTCCATTATCAGAAGCCAAAAATTGCTTTCTGTGATATTCTTTAAAACAATCAAATCCACCTGCCATAGCCAGAGATTCAAAGGTCTTTTTATTCACACTTTTTAATGGAATACGTTCAGCAAAATCAAATATATCTTTATATTGCCCATTAGATTTTCGTTCTTGGATAATACTTTCTACTGCCGCAGAACCTGCTCCTTTTATAGCTGCTAATCCAAATCGGATTTGACCATTGTCATTTACTGTAAAACCTGAATTGGATTCATTCACATCAGGCCCTAACACCTCAATACCAGCACGTTTACATTCCTCCATAAAGAAGGTCACATCCGTGATTTGGCCCATGTTATTACTCAGCACAGAAGCCATGTACTCTGCAGGATAGTGTGCTTTTAAATAGGCCGTTTGGTAAGCCACCCAAGCATAGCAAGTTGAGTGTGATTTATTAAAAGCATAGGCAGCAAAGGCTTCCCAATCCTTCCATATCTTCTCCAACACATCTTTTGGATGTCCTTTTTCTGCTCCCTGATTAATAAATTTTGGTTTCAGCTCCTCCAGCAAGGCAAAGATCTTTTTACCCATGGCTTTACGCAAAACATCCGCTTCACCTTTAGTAAATCCTGCCAATTTCTGAGAAAGCAACATCACCTGCTCCTGATAAACGGTAATACCGTAAGTTTCCTGCAGGTATTCCTCCATTTCTGGAAGATCGTAGCTAATCTCTTCTAAACCATTTTTCCGCTTAACGAAATTCGGAATATATTCCAGGGGACCTGGCCGATAAAGTGCGTTCATCGCAATCAAATCCGAGAATTCCGTAGGCTTTAAATCCCTTAAATATTTCTGCATACCAGGGGATTCATATTGGAATATCCCGACCGTTTCTCCCTTTTGGAAAAGTTCATAGGTTTTGGGATCGTCTATAGGGAATTCATCCGGATCAAGTTTAACACCATGCCTTTCCTCCACAATTCTGACGGCATCTTTAATCAGCGTTAAAGTTTTTAAACCCAGGAAATCCATTTTAAGAAGACCAGCATTTTCCACCACCGCATTATCAAATTGTGTGCAGTACATATCCGAGTCCTTAGCCAAGGCAACCGGTACGAATTTGGTAATATCGTCAGGTGTGATAATTACTCCGCAGGCATGAATACCTGTATTTCTTACTGAGCCTTCAAGAACTCTTGCTTGATTAATTACTTTAGCAGAAGCATCATTGGCTTTAGCCAGATTCAATAACTCTTCTGCTTTACTAATGGCTTCTCCGTTATTTTTCAGCTTAGCCGATAATTTCTTTTTATCAGAAGCCAAATCGAATAAGGCTTTGAGTTTAATATCGGGTACTAATTTGGCAATCCTATCGGCATCCATCAGTGGCAATTCCATCACTCTAGCTGTATCTCTGATGGCTGATTTCGCTGCCATAGTACCATAAGTGGTAATTTGAGCAACCTGATTGGCACCATATTTTTCAATCACATAATCAATTACTTTCTGCCTGCCATGGTCATCAAAGTCAATATCAATATCGGGCAATGAAACCCTATCTGGATTTAAAAAACGCTCAAAAAGGAGATCATACTTAATAGGATCAATATTGGTAATGGCCGTACAATAGGCTACTGCTGAACCAGCAGCTGAACCCCTTCCAGGCCCTACAGAAACACCCATTTCCCTAGCTGCTGTCGTAAAATCCTGTACAATTAAGAAATAACCTGGATAGCCAGTTCTTTCGATGGTTTCCAGTTCGAAATCCAATCGCTCTTTTATTTCAGCTGTAATTTCAGGATATCGTTTTTTTGCTCCTTCATAAGTGATATGGCGTAAATAAGCATTTTCACCTCTATTTCCACCATTCTCAGCATCCTTAGGGTCAATGAATTCTTGGGGAATATCATATTTTGGCAAAAGTACATCCCTAGCTAATTCAAAGCCCTCTATTTTTTCTGCTATCTCAGCCGTGCAAGCAATCGCTTCTGGATAATCAGCAAACAATTTCTTCATTTCATCGGGAGACTTGATGTAGAATTCATCATTGGGTAAGCCAAAGCGATATTCTCGCCCCCTTTTACCTACATACTTTTTAGGCTTTCCTTGCTCACCAGTAGTTTCTCCATCTTTTACGCAAAGCAAAATATCTTGCGCTTCAGCATCTTCTTTGTTAGTATAATAAGTATTATTGGCAGCGAAATATTTTACATCATACTTTTTGGCAAATTTTAATAAAACTTCATTTACTTTTTGCTCTTCAGGAACCCCATGTTGATTTAATTCTACATAAAAATCATCACCAAACTGTTCTTTCCACCAAAGAAAGGCTTCTTCTGCCTGAGCTTCTCCCGCATTCAAAATTAGGAATGGGACTTCTCCCCATAGTCCCCCTGTGGTGGCAATAATATTTTCTTTGTATTGAACTAATGCTTCCCTATCAATTCGAGGCACATAATAGAATCCTTCTACAAATGCAATTGAAGAAAGCTTGGCTAAATTATGATAGCCTGCTTTATTTTTTGCCAAAAGAACTGTCTGAAAACCATCATCTTTATTTTTCTTGTTATTTCTATCTTGAGTCAGGAAATACTCACAGCCCACTATGGGTTTAATTCCAGCTTTATTGGCATCCCGCACGAAATTATAAGCTCCCATCATATTACCATGATCAGTCATGGCAATAGCCGGCATTCCCATCTCTTTTGCTTTGTTGACCATAGAGGGGATTTCCGTAGTAGATTGCAAAATGGAGAATTGCGTATGGCAATGAAGGTGCACAAAATTAGTATCACTTAATTCTGAAATATCAGCATTTTTAGCTTGCTTTAATGCATCAGATGCAGCTTTTTCTTCATTTTTTGAGCTAGTAGCAAAATTGGCTGCATCTAATTTAGGTGGCTCATAATTGATTGCCTCAATTGGGGTTTCACCTAATGGCTTTACTGCTTTTTCAGTAATCAAACCAAAGAAACACTTTGCTGTAGCATCCACATCGTATGCTGCATCATGTGCATCGGCAAAATCTTGTCCGAATAGCTTTTTATGAAGCTCTGTTAAGGTTGGCCATTTGTACTTCCCTCCTCTGCCGCCAGGGATTTTACAGAAATCCGTTCCAGCTTCTTTGGTATCTATAATAGGTTTTTCGGTAAGAACAGTTTCAGAAAGCTCTTTTCTCAGCATTTCAGCTCCCATAATTGAAATATCAAAGCTAATATTATGTCCGACCACCACATCGGTTTTCTCCAAAATGGTTTTGAAAGCTTCTAAAACTTCAATTAATGGTTTACCTTCTTTTTGAGCCCTTTCAGTAGAAATTCCATGCACTTTTTCGGCATTATAGGGAATATCAAAACCTTCTGGTTTGATGATGTGGTTTTGGGCATCTAAAAGCTCACCATTTGCTCCATGTAATTGCCATGCAATCTGCACACATCTTGGCCAATTGTCTGCATCACTTAATGGAGCGTTATAATTTTTTGGTAATCCGGTGGTCTCGGTATCGTAAATTAAGTACATAAAACTGTTGCTGAGAAGGTGGTGAATTTCAGAGTTTGAAATTAGTGAAAGGCATGAAGAATCGGAAGATAAAAAATAGATTTTTCTTAAGTGATGGGGTATGGCTGTATTGAGGTGTTTAGGTTGGAAGTTAGCAGTGGGAAGTTGGAAGTTTGAGCCTGAATATGTTTGGTTTTCCTTTTAGTTGAAGTATAATATCTGGATGATAGGATTAATAAATATTTATCTGGTTTTGAAGTATTGATGTTTGTAAGTATTAAAGTGTAATATTGCCAAGTTGGAGAAGTTTAAAGCTAGAAATGGATATGTTCTCTTTGCGTTTTTGCGCCTTTGCGGTTAGTCACAGCCTTTGGTTGCATTATCTTTATTTTTTTATGGAAACCCACAGAGCAAAAAGTCCTGTCAGGACGAACTTATGGTAAGTAAAAAGACAAAAATAAATACCTAAGTCCCAGAGGGACGACCTTAAGCAAAATTGATTTAAATCTAATCAATCAAATCGAATCGCCTTAATCGGTTTCATTCTAGCAATAAACCAAACCGGTAAAAAGAGCGAAATCAATACCACCACCAATACTAATAAATTCAAGCCAACAATCATTTTGAAATCCCAGAGAATGGGAACTGCACTCATATAATAATTCTCTTGATCTAAGGGGATAAGATTAAAATAATACTGTAAGGCAGCGGCTCCGATTGCGACCATATTACCCCAAAGTAAGCCCTTAAAAGTCAACCTTAATCCGCTCATTAAAAATACATTTCTAATGAGTATATTTTTTGCACCCATTGATTTTAGCAAACCTATCATCGGGGTTCTTTCCATAGTTAGAATAAAAATTACGGCTACCATATTAAAGCAAGCAACAAATAATATAAGTACCAAAAACAGACGAACGTTCTGATTGAGTAATTCTAGCCACTCGAAATATTGTGGATATTTTTTACTGGTTAAGTTAACAAACTGATCTGCCTCTACTTTATCGAAAACAATAGATTCCGCCTCCTCTTCATCAATATCATCATTAATGAAAACTTCAAAACTCCCCACTTGATCTGCAGTCCAATCATTCAACCTCTGGATCATTCTGACATCTCCGATTATCATGCGCTCATCAAAATCCTCCAAGCCTGTTTCATAAACTCCCACAATCTCAAGCTGTCGGTACCTCGGTGGGTTTTGTACAAAATACATAATAACTTTTTCACCTAATTCCAACCGAAGCAATTGAGCTATTTCTTTACTGATTATAATCTCAGTGCTGTATTCTTCAGAATTGACATTAGGAAACCTTCCTTGTATTAAATTAGAAGCAAAATTTGCAGTATCATAGTCTGCCCCGATTCCTTTAATCACTACCCCTTCTACAGCTTCTTCTGTTTTCAACAAACCCGCTTTATATGCAACTCCCTGCACATGTCTTATAAAATCTAAATCTTCATGATTTTGAAAAAAATCTGTTTCTATCGAAATTGGTGACTCATCAAAAGAATTACTGAGCGTATATTTCGTGACTTGCAAATGTCCAGCAAAACTGAATACTTTATCTTTTATGGTCTTTTGGAAACCACCTAAAATCAAAAGTGCGATCAGCATTATTGCCAATCCAATAGCGATACTACTAATGGCTATTTTGTAAATACTGCCCGAAAATTGACCAGTTTTAGAATTTATTGTACGTTTCGCTATAAAATCAGGTAGATTCAAGAATTAACTTTATTTTTGGTTTATGATAAGAACTGCAAATTACAATTTCATTGGCAAACTCATTCCGCTTTGCGGTCTATTTTTTATGATTTTGGCAAATGCTTGCGTGGCTCAACAAAATTCGCCCATTCCCGCTGCATACCAAACCGAAGAATACCTACCCTATTTGAAAGAAAAAGCGGTTGGAATGGTAGTCAATCAGACTTCTACCATCAAGCAGACCCATTTGGTAGACACTTTAAGATCTCATGACATTAATATAAAGAAGGTATTTGCTCCTGAGCATGGATTTCGTGGGCAAGCTGATGCAGGAGCTACAATAAAATCCGGAATTGATGAAAAAACAGGTTTACCTATTATTTCCCTTTATGGGAAAAGTAAAAAGCCTACCAATGAGCAATTGAAAGATTTGGATGTGGTGATTTTTGACATTCAGGATGTGGGTGCAAGATTCTATACTTATATCAGCACTATGCATTATGTAATGGAAGCTTGCGCTGAAAACAATATTCCACTATTGATTTTAGACCGTCCCAATCCGAATGGAATGTATGTGGATGGCCCCATTTTAGAAATTGAACACCAGTCATTTGTAGGCATGCATCCTATACCGATTTTGCATGGATTAACTGTAGCTGAGTTGGCACAAATGATTAACGGTGAAAAATGGCTGAAAAATGAATTGCAATGCGAATTGAAAATTATAAAGAATAGGAATTACAGCCATGCAGATTCTTATTCATTACCCATCAAACCTTCCCCTAATTTACCAAATGACCTAAGTATCGCACTATACCCTTCGCTTTGCCTTTTCGAGGGAACTGTAATTAGTGTCGGACGAGGTACTAAAAAACCTTTCCAGCAAATTGGCCATCCTTCCTTAACAGATTTTGAGCATACATTCACCCCAGGCAGTATGCCAGGAAGCAGTGCCCACCCACCTTTTGAAGATGCAAAATGTTACGGAATTGACTTTGAGTCCAAAGATTTTGAAGAAGGGATTTCCTTAAAATACTTGATAGATTTCTACACAGCTTTTCCTGATAAAGACGATTATTTCAATAATTTCCTTACCAAATTAGCTGGTACAGAATCTCTACGTCAGCAAATTGAGGCAGGATTTTCAGAAGAGGAAATTAAAATGAGTTGGCAAGCGGGTTTGCAGGAATATAAGGTAATGCGGGAAAAGTATTTGTTATATGAAGCCCTTCATCCCCAAGGGGGAAATTAGGTCAGTACCTAAATGATTATTCGATATCCTAATGTACTGACAATGATAAATCTAAAATTTAGATACTACGGGAGGAGGGATGATGGATGCTTGTTTTTTCCTGCTTTGGTCAGTACTATAGCTCAGACCGCAGGTACCGTAAATTGGAAACAAAAAGTGTAAAGTAAGAAGTCCGAAGTTTTGTTAACTGTCTATTTCAATTGTCAATTTTTTGTCTTGACTCTAGATTCTAGACTCTCACCCAAAAACCATGACATTAATCATATTCCCTCCTTATTAATCTCAGTACAGTTCCAGCACAATTATGCCAATTTTGTAAAAAAACAATTGGGAAGATGGAAGCTAAATCAATAAAAAACCACGGAGGACAAAATCAAGCGAACGATTGGATACCAGCTAAATCATTTTACTCCTGTAAAAATGGAATTTGCAATAGTTGTCTAGCCAAGCACGAAGACCGAAAACAACTTGTTTTACCACTATCGAAATTAAATGAGTCTGATTTTAAAATTGATTTAGGAAACTTCTTAAAGAGTTTAGCGAAATTTAAGAGACCTGTATTATTCTATCACCGCAACCATTTGATAAAAGAACAAGCCTTAATAAAGTTTACGGGACATGAAAATTTTGAGGATTCTTTTAACGTAATTCAACCCTTTTTGCCTGAAACCATTATTCCAGCCACTATTATATCACCTTATGAACTAAGTAAAAACAACCGGTTAAAAGAACAAAAATTAGTACTATTAACTAAGAAATATTTTGAGCCCTTAGGATTCATTAAATTGCATCTTCATTCGGTAGCCGATTATCATGAATATGCCCGCAGTGAAAAAATCGGTTTATTAATGATGCCTTTAAAGGATTTACCAGATTATGTACAATATGCCATGCATTCTGATGATATTAAGAATGTAATTCCTGCAATTTTTCAGCCTTAATTTCAAGAATTTATATATTTAATGTTTCGCTTCAAGCCACTGTATTTTGTACGCTTCACTGCGGATTTTCTAAATACTTCATTAAAGACTTCTTTAGTCATTTCTTCCCAATCCTTTTTGTCCATTTCGGCTAAAACGGGATGAGGTTGAAATGAATATTCTTGATGCGATTTTGAAAAGCGATTCCAGGGGCAAACATCCTGACAAATATCACATCCAAAAACCCAGTCCTCCATTTTATCGGAAAACTCTGTAGGTAAGTCATCTTTCAGTTCAATAGTCAAATACGAAATACATTTAGAAGCATCTACAATTCCATCTCCCACGATTGCATCCGTTGGGCAAGCATCAATGCATTTGGTACAGGTACCACAATAATCCTGCATAGGACCATCTTCCTCCAATTCTAAATCAATAATCAGCTCGGCTAGGAAATAGAAGCTTCCTCTTTGTTTGTTGAGCAGCAGACTATTCTTACCCAACCAGCCCAAACCACTTTTAGCAGCCCATTGCCTTTCCATGACTGGGGCTGAATCCACAAAAACTCTTCCGCCCACCTCTCCTATTTTCTCATGGAGTCGGGTCATGAAATCCTTGAGCTTATCCTTAATGACGAAATGGTAATCTTTACCATAAGCATATTTAGCAATTTTGTAGGAATCACTTTTGGCTAAGTCTTGCTCAGGGTAGTAATTGTACATCAATGAAACCACTGATTTAGCACCTTCGACCAGTTTGCTAGGGTCAAGGCGCTTATCAAAATGGTTTTCCATGTAATGCATTTTGCCATGATATCCCTTCTTGAGCCAATCTTCCAGCTTTGGTGCCTCCTCTTCTAGAAACCCTGCTTTGGACACACCACAGAAATCAAAGCCCAAATCGGAGGCAATGGATTTGATGATTTTGGTATTTTTTTCTTTAGGCAAAGACATTAATCAAACAAAGTCCCTAATTTGCCCGGAGGAACACTTCCTAAATGCTTATAAGCCAATTCGGTAGCCTGACGGCCTCTGGCAGTTCTTTTTAAATAGCCTTCTTTGATTAAAAAAGGCTCGTAGACTTCTTCTATAGTATCAGCCTCTTCACCAACTGCGGTAGCAATAGTACCTAAACCCACTGGTCCTCCATTAAATTTTTCAATAATGGTGGATAGAATTCTATTATCCATTTCATCTAACCCATGTTGATCTACATCCAATGCATTTAAGGCAAATTCTGCAATTTCCTTTGTAATGGTTCCATCTCCTTTTATTTCGGCAAAATCACGGGTTCTCCTTAAAAGTGTATTGGAAATTCTGGGAGTTCCTCTACTTCTTCTGGCAATTTCAAATGCCGCATCTTCTTGTAAAGGAGTATTTAATATAGCAGCAGAACGTTTGATGATTTTTTTCAATAATTCTGCGTCATAATACTCCAGACGAGCATTGATACCAAAGCGAGCTCGTAGCGGAGAAGTCAACAATCCTGAGCGAGTGGTAGCACCAATTAAGGTAAAAGGACTTAAACTAATTTGAACTGATCTAGCATTTGGACCACTGTCGAGCATAATATCTATTCGAAAATCCTCCATAGCAGAATAAAGATATTCTTCAACTACCGCATTGAGCCGGTGGATTTCATCTATAAATAACACATCGCCTTCTTCCAGATTAGTTAATAAGCCCGCCAAGTCACCTGGTTTATCTAATACTGGACCAGAAGTGACTTTCAAACTAGAGCCCAATTCATTAGCTATGATATGAGAAAGAGTAGTTTTCCCTAAGCCTGGAGGTCCGTGCAACAATACATGATCCAGAGGTTCTGATCGCTTTTTAGCAGCCTGAACAAAAACCTGAATATTATCCACTGTCTTTTGCTGACCAGTAAAGTCACCAAAAGAGAGCGGGCGAAGGGCTTTTTCAAACTCTTTCTCTTCGGGGTTTAAATTTTCATCATCTCCTGTCAGGAAATCTTCTCTCATATCAACTTCATATTTGTTGCAAGTTAAGCCTAGTTTGTCGTTTTTACTAATATTTGTAGTGCTCTAAAAGTTTAAAAAATTTACCTACAATACACTCACCTTTCCTAAAATAATCCGTACATGAGCTTGTTACAGTACTTTCTGTAAACACAATAAAATGAAAACTACAAATCAAAACATTGCCACTCCACCCGATGAAGAAGAAGTGAATTGGCCAGTGGTAATTGGGATTATTGCTACCATGATCATCATAGTCTTAGTCCTTAATTTTGCTTAATTTCCTAAAAGGTGGGTTCTTTAATCCACCTTTTTATTTTAACAATTATCCACGATTAAATTCAATCTTTCATCCTTCCTTTCCAAAAAAAAATCTATATTGAAGTAATATGGAATCCAAAGAAGAATTCATTCACCAAGGGAGCAGTTTTTTTGGTAGACATCAAAATTACCTTTCTGAATTTGTTTACGGAGGTATTGATGGCAGTATTACTACATTCGCAGTAGTAGCAGGTGCTGTAGGTGCAGGATTAGATAATTCAGTGATCATCATTTTGGGCTTTGCAAATTTGTTTGCAGATGGCTTTTCAATGTCAATAGGAGCCTATATGTCAGCTAAATCTGAAAAGCAACACTTTGAAAAACAGAAAGCTATTGAATATTGGGAAGTAGATAATATGCCCGATACCGAAAAAGAGGAAATCCGAGATATCTATATCGAAAAGGGATTTGAAGAACCTCTCTTAAGCCAGGTGGTAGAAGTCATTACTAAGGATAAAGACAGATGGGTTGATGTTATGATGAAAGATGAATTAGGACTAGTAGAGGAAGAAAAATCACCCTTCCAAACCGGTTTATTCACCTTTATCTCGTTCCTAATAATTGGTTTGATTCCATTATTGGTTTTTGTAGCTGATTATATAAATATCGAGATTACTAATAAATTCTTTTGGGCAAGCATTTTAACAGGTGCGGCATTTGTAATTATAGGCTTTTTGAAATCACGTGTCACCAACAATTCCATCATAAAAGGAATCTCAGAAACGCTCCTTTTAGGCGGTTTGGCTGCAGTTGTTGCCTATTTCGTAGGTGATTTTTTAGAACAAATAATTAGGTGAAATGAAAGAGGGTTAGATAAAGCTATCTCCTTTTTCTATTTTTACAGAATTTACAATTTCCTTTATTTCCTTTTCTGCATTTTTTCTACAAATCAAAAGGACTCCATCTTGCTCTGCCACCAAAAAGTCATGCAAATCCTGGATGACCACTAAATTCGTTTTATCAGTCGTCACAATATTTCCAGTTGAATTAAAACTCATCACATTTTTTGGAGCCGCATTGTCTTGATCGTCCTTTTCACGAATTTCATGCAAACTTTCCCAGTTACCCAAATCAGACCAACCAATATCAGTCAATAGTACAAATACATTCTCAGCTTTTTCCATAATCCCAAAGTCAATAGAAATATTAACACATTGGGTATAAGCTTTATTTACAAATAAGCTTTCATTGGTACTGAAATACTGAGATTTACCATCGGCAAAAATTTCTGCCAAATCAGGTAAAAAATCTTCATAAGCCTTGATGATACTTTTTGCAGACCAAACAAAAATCCCTGCATTCCATACAAAATCGCCACTTTCTATAAATTTTTGAGCTAATCCGATTTCTGGCTTCTCGGTAAAAGTTTTCACTTTTTTAATTGTAGCCGAATCTGGAATATATTGAATATAACCGTAGCCCGTTTCGGGTCTGTTTGGATGCATACCCAAAGTAATCAGTTGATCACTTTTATCAGCACTATCTAAGGCTACAGCAATTGATTGATGAAAAATATCTTCCTTTAGAATCAGGTGGTCAGCAGGAGCAATTATCATTGAAGCATCTGGATTTTTACTTGCTATTTTGTATGCGGCATAAGCAATACAAGGAGCGGTATTTCTTTTATAGGGCTCCAAGAGCAACTGTTGACTTCCTAAACCTTCAATTTGTTCATGTATTAGCCCTTCATATTCCTTATTCGTTACTATATAAATATTTTCTTTAGGGAATTTTGCCAAAAACCTTTCATAAGTCATCTGGAGCAAAGTTTTGCCCACTCCTAATAAATCATGAAATTGTTTGGGTTTTCTGGAAGTACTAACTGGCCACAGACGTGTTCCTGTTCCCCCAGCCATTATAATGACAAAATGATTTTGATTCATATGTTTTATTGGTTTCAGACCAATTGAAAAATAGCCCGAATTAAAAAATCTACCTTAATTTGCTTGTAGCAGTTAATAGGTCGTTTAACGCCCCTTACAATGCAAATGTTATTTTCTAAAAATTTCGAATTCAAAAATGCAAAATAATAACTGCATTGTAAAACATAACAGAATATACAACCTCTAACTAAATATTGTAATAGCAACACCGTTATTAGATGCTAATGATAAATAGAACATTATTGATAATATTCTTACACTGAAAGCATTATTAAATAAAGATTTTAAGTCAATTTTTTTAATATTTTTTACTAAATTCAAAGTATCTCATGAATAGCGATTAAATTTGACATGAGATTGAATAAATTAGTTATTAATTAAGCAATTTGTGCTAAAGAAATGATAGAAGAGCAAGAAGCTACTTTAAAAGAAAAATTAAAAGAGGTATTTGGATATAATCAATTCAGGGGAAACCAGGAATTGATCATGCAAAACCTTATTAACGGCAAAAACACCTTTGTGATCATGCCTACAGGGGCTGGGAAATCACTTTGCTACCAATTACCTGCAATTTCTAGAGAAGGAACTGCATTGGTAGTGTCCCCATTGATTGCATTGATGAAAAATCAAGTAGATACTTTGGTTGCGTTGGGAGTCAATGCCGCATTTTTAAATTCAACATTAACTAAAACTGAAACCAAAAGGGTAAAAAAAGAAGTCATGAGTGGTAACTTGAAACTTCTTTATGTTGCTCCTGAATCTCTCACCAAAGAGGAAAATGTTGAATTTTTAAAACAGGCAAATATCTCATTTGCTGCAATAGATGAAGCCCATTGTATATCTGAATGGGGACACGATTTTCGTCCAGAATACAGAAGGATCAAATCCATCTTACAGCAAATTTCAAATATCCCGATTATAGCCCTTACCGCCACTGCAACTCCTAAAGTTCAGTTGGATATTCAGAAAAATCTGAATATGGAGGAAGCCAATGTTTTTAAATCCTCCTTTAACAGAGAAAACCTTTACTATGAGGTTCGACCAAAAAATCAAGCCAAGAAACAACTCATCCGATTCTTAAATGAGAGAAAAGGGAAATGTGGTGTTATTTACTGCTTGAGCAGGAAAAAAGTTGAAGAAATTGCTGAATTTCTAAACGTAAATGGATTTAATGCAGCTCCCTACCATGCAGGTTTAGAAGGTGCTACCAGGATGAAAAATCAAGATGACTTCTTAAACGAAGATGTAGATATCATTGTGGCCACTATTGCCTTCGGAATGGGAATTGACAAGCCAGATGTACGCTTTGTAATTCATTATGATACTCCAAAATCTGTAGAAGGGTATTACCAAGAGACAGGAAGAGCTGGAAGAGATGGTCTAGTTGGTGATTGCCTTATGTTCTACAGTTATAATGACATTCTTAAGCTGGAGAAATTCAATAAAGACAAGCCTGTAACCGAGAAGGAAAATGCTAAACTTCTCTTAGAAGAAATGTCTTCTTATGCAGAATCTTCTGTCTGTAGAAGGAAGCAGTTACTCCATTATTTTGGAGAAGAATTTGCTGACTATTGTGGAAAATGTGATAATTGCCGCCACCCCAAAGAAAAATTTGATGCAAAAGATGAGATGATTACAGTTTTAAAAACTGTAAAGTTAACTAATCAAAGATTTGGCATCAATCACTTGGTGAATGTAATTAGAGGTTCCAAAGACCAGTACGTTACAAGCTATGATCATAACAAACTTGACGTTCATGGTGTGGGAGCAGATCAAGATGTGGAGTTTTGGAAATCAGTAATTCGACAAACCATGCTGTATGGTTATTTAGAAAAAGATATTGAAAATATCGGAGTTCTAAAAATTAACAAAGCAGGTGAAGATTTTCTTAAAAACCCTACGGATATACAGTTTACTGTCAATCACGTCTATACTGATGACGGTGATGAGGATCAGATTGAGAAGGACGCTGTTTCTGCGAAGGCATTTGACGAAACTTTATACACTCAGCTTAAAGCATTAAGGAAAAAGGTTGCTAAATCTAAAAATCTTCCTCCTTATGTGATTTTCCAAGATCCTTCATTAGAGGAAATGGCAACTACCTACCCTACTACAAATGAGGAAATGGCAGCTGTCAACGGAGTTGGTTTAGGAAAAGTCCGGAAGTTTGGAAAGCCTTTTATGGAGTTGATCAAAGAATATGTTGATGAAAATGATATCATTACGGCTGCGGATGTAATGGTCAAATCATCGGTGAACAAATCAAAAATGAAAATTTTCATCATCCAGCAGGTTGATAAAAAAATAGATCTGGAGGAAATTGCGGAGATGAAAGATATTTCATTTGAAGAGTTGATCGATGAAATAGAACATATCTGTTACTCAGGCACCACCTTAAATTTAAATTATTACTTAAATCAAATTATCGATGATGACAAACAGGAAGAAATCATGGAATACTTCCTTTCAGCTGAATCGGACAGCATTGATGATGCCATGGACGAATTTGATGAAGAATTTAGTGAAGAGGATTTAAGGCTTATGCGTATTAAGTTTTTATCTACTTACGCAAACTAATTCTGATGACCGCATTATTTGCGGTCATTTTTTTCATTAATTTTACTGTCGACACATTACTTTTCCTAAGGGAAAACGAAAAAATTGAACTAACTAGATGAACATATTAATATTAGGCTCTGGCGGAAGAGAGTACGTTTTTACTGAGAAAATAGCCGCAAGCAATGATTGTGATAAACTATTTGTAGCCCCTGGAAATGCAGGGACTGCACAAATTGCAAAAAACATCGATTTATCCCTTACAGACTTTAAGGGAATAGCTGAGTTTTGCTCGAAAAATTCTATTGAAATGATTATTGTAGGGCCTGAGGCACCGCTAGTTGCAGGAATCAGGGATTATTTTGAGGCTGATAGTACATTAAAAAAGATTCAAATAGTAGGGCCTGGCAAAGCAGGGGCAGAATTAGAAGGAAGCAAAGAGTTTGCTAAAAGCTTTATGCAAAGACATAGTATTCCTACTGCAGCCTATTCAACTTTTAATAAAGCCACTTTATCAGAAGGACTTTCCTATTTGCAAACACTAAAGCCTCCTTATGTTTTAAAAGCAGATGGACTAGCGGGAGGTAAAGGAGTAGTGATCTGTGAAAACCTTGAGACTGCAGAGCAAAGTTTAACGGAAATGCTGAAAGATAAAAAATTCGGAGCTGCAAGTGAAAAAGTAGTCATTGAAGAATTTCTATCAGGCATTGAACTATCTGTTTTTGTCTTAACCGATGGAGAAAACTATAAAGTTTTGCCTGCTGCTAAAGATTATAAGAGAATTGGAGAAGGTGACACAGGCTTAAATACTGGCGGAATGGGAGCCATTTCTCCCGTGAAATTTGCAGATTCTACCTTCATGGAAAAGGTAGAATCAAAAATCATTAAACCTACCGTTGATGGTTTAAAAAAGGACAAAATAGACTATCAAGGCTTTATATTTATTGGATTAATGAATGTTGGAGGAGAACCTTATGTTATTGAATATAATGTGAGAATGGGAGATCCTGAAACTCAGGTGGTACTTCCTAGATTGAAGAGTGATCTGCTATCTATATTCAAGAGCTTGAAAAACAAAGACTTAAAAAATGAAGAGTTTGAAATAAGCGATCAAACTGCTTCCTCGATTGTATTAGTAGCTGGCGGCTATCCTGAAAGTTATGAAAAAGGAAAAGTTATAAAGGGCTTGAATGATGTGGAGAATGCAAAAGTATATCATGCTGGCACGGCTCAAAAAGATAACGAGGTAGTTACAGCTGGCGGAAGAGTTTTAGCCATTACAGGAATGGGAGAAAATTTGGAAGTTGCTTTAAAAAATGCCTATGCAGGCGCAAATAAAGTCTGTTGGGATGATATATATTACAGAAAAGACATTGGTCAGGACTTGCTTGCTTTACAAGGTCAATGACCACTATTGAGGAAACTCTATGCAAGCTTAAATTTCTAGGAGACAGAAAAAACTTACACTAATGTAATCAAATGAATATCCCTCTATTTTTCTTTTGAGGAATTGGTATTCGTTTTAATTAAATGTAGAATGCTGTGAATAAACACAGCTTTAAATAGATAGATTATGGGATGCTCATCATGCGGAACTAAAAATAAAGAAGGCACCACAACAGGTTGCCAGAATAATGGAGGTTGTAGCACAGGCGGATGCAATAAAATGAATTCTTTCGACTGGTTGTCCAATATGGATTTCCCTAATTACGATAATTTCGATATAGTTGAAATCAAATTTAAAGGCGGCAGAAAAGAATTCTTTAGAAATATTCATAACCTAGAATTAGTTACAGGAGATGCTGTAGTCGTGGATGTACCAAATGGGCATCACATCGGATATGTTTCCCTGCAAGGTGAATTGGTCCGTCTGCAGATGCAAAAGAAGAAGGTTAAAAACGATGATGAAATAAAAGCAGTATATAGAATTGCCACTGACAAAGACCTTGAAAAATGGCATGAGGTACAAAATAGGGAAATGCCGACCATGTACCGAGCTAGAGAGGTAATTCAAGAGCTTAAATTAAAGATGAAACTTTCAGATGTAGAGTTTCAAGCAGATAACTCCAAAGCTACTTTCTACTACTCAGCTGAAGAAAGAGTAGATTTCAGGGAACTGATTAAAAAACTAGCAGGTGAATTTAAAATCAGGGTGGAAATGCGTCAAATCTCTCTTCGTCAAGAAGCCGGACGAATTGGAGGAATAGGCAGTTGCGGAAGAGAGCTATGCTGTAGCACTTGGCTTACAGATTTTAAAAGTGTATCAACAAGTGCTGCTCGTTATCAAAACCTATCATTAAATCCAAGTAAACTTTCTGGACAATGCGGCAGACTAAAATGTTGCCTGAATTATGAATTGGATACTTATATGGAAGCTTTAAGTGGTATTCCTGATGTTGAAAAACCGATTCAAACCAAAAGAGGCAGTTTAACTCTACAGAAAACCGACATCTTTCGTAAAATCATGTGGTTTAGTTACTCCGAGGATAATATCTGGCATCCTGTCAAAGTCGAGAGAGTGGCAGAAATAATTGCCCTCAATAAGCAAGGTGAAAAACCGGATACTTTAATGGAAGATATTCTTGAGATTGAGGAGTCGGTTCAGATCAATAGTGATTTAATTAAATTAGACCGTAAATTTTCTAAACCTAAAAAGAAAAAGAAGAAAGGCGGTAAGTTTAATCCAAACAAAATCAAAGCTGAGAAAGGGCCTAATTCATCTCCTAAAGAAAAGCCTCAAGGCAATACTAAAAAGCATAAGAACAAAAAAAGGTTTAATAAAAACAGAAACAACCCTAACAATAAAAAAGAATAATGAGGGCAATATACAGCACGGTATTTATGGCATTTCTTATCTTTGCTTGTACTGAGGAAAGATACTATGAAAACAACCATGATTTCAAAGATAGAATCTGGAATATGGAGGAATCAGCTGTTTTTAACTTTGAAATTGATAGCATTGAAATTCCGTATCAAATCAAATTGAATGTCAGAAATACCATGGAGTATCCATACCGAAACCTTTATATTAATTACCAGCTTAGAGATTCTACTAATTTAATGGAAGATAAATTAGTAAACCTAAAACTTTTCGAAGCCAAAACTGGAAAACCTTACGGAGATCATCAAAGTGACCTATATTCACATCAATTGATTCTGCAAGATTCAGTGTTTTTCCATCAAAAAGGGAAATACAAAATAGAACTAAAACAATATATGAGAGAAATGGAATTAGAGGGTATTGTGTCTACTGGCATTAGAATCGAACAAATTAAAAACTAATGTCAATGTCTATTTTTTAATATTTCAACATAATACACCAAAACATTTCCTTCCATGTAAAGAATAGAATTTCATATTTGAAATATTTAAATCAATAATTAGCTTCAGCTCCATCAATACACAATCCAATTCTTTCTAAGAAAATTTTGCTAAGAAAAGTACTAATTACGGTAAGAATGAATTGATATGCCTGAACTCAACCTTTTTGCGAGTCAGTTTTATAATAATCAAATTCTTTTAAAATCCGAACAGCAATATCGTACTCACTTGACCTTTTCACAAAAGCAGGATCTAGGTCGAGATATTGGATAAAATCAGTTAGTTCATCACCTTTCAATCCTGTTAATTCACTTACTATTTCAGGATTATACTTCTTGCTATTCGATATAGTAGATTCTTTATTTGCTACGGTTTGATAATACTTTAGCTTATTTTTATGGGCTTTACTTATTTTTTTGACAATAAATGAGATGGGTTTATTGATTGCATATCCTACCGAGTTGGTATAGTCAGGATCATAATTTTTCGGAATTTTGCCTTTTGATTTTGCTGGTGGCATACCTGCAATCTCAAAGCTATTATCAGCTTGAACACCCATTTTTACAATGCGATTCCTGAAGTCTGCTTCGGTCTCTGGCAAATTACTAACCCTTACTTCCTCTAACTGAATGCTAGCTGGATTCAAGCTAATAGTTAAAAACTTTGAGTTTTTAACTATAAACTGCTTCGTATTATAATTTACATTTGAAACTACTAGAGTGTCTCCCTCCTTAGCAATTAAATAAAAACTTCCATTTTCATCTGAAATGGCCATTCTATTGGCAGTGGTGTTTACAATATGGGTACCTTCAATCGGTGAGCTATCCGCACTGGACGTAATTTCTCCTTGTAGCTCTTGTGTCTGACCTAAAGCAGATATTGACATTGATACAAGGAAGAATATTAACAAGCTTTTCTTCATTTGGGCAAAACGTATTAAAGTAAGGACTTATTATATTTAAAAATTTTCAAAAATCAAATTATGCACTCAGGATTATTCCAGGCTAATCTTAGCCTGATATTTTTTATACGAATCTAAGATCGTCTTTACTATTTCATAATCAGTTGCAGCGCTTATAAAATCTTTATTAAGATTCATAAAACTCATGAAATCCATTAATTGTCGATTTTTCAAACCAGTTAGTCTGGTTATCATCTCTTTGTTATATTTCTTCTGATTTAAGATCCGTTGTTCTTTTGACGCCTTCAATTCAAAGTAATCTCTTTTAGCTTTGTGTTTTTTACTGTACTTCTTTGTAAAATATGATATTGGAATTGTCACTGAAGGATTGAACTGTTCATCTGCTCCAAATACAACCTCCGTTTTGCGTTCATATTGTTTAGGAATTTTCCCTTTTGGCTTACCTGGTGTAACTCCAAATGGAATAAAGGGCTCTGTTTCAATCATCTCTTGCTTAATAATCCTTTTCTTAAATCTGTATTCATCTTCTGGAGTTCTAGTCACTTGAACTTCCTTTAGTTCTACTACTTCTGGTTTTAAAGAAAATACTTTGAAATCGAAATTTTCAATTATTATCTGCTTAGATTGAAATCCTACATAAGAAATGCTTAAAGTATCGCCTATATCCGCTGGGATCTGAAACTCCCCCTTACTTTTGGTAAATGCTAACTTGCCTTTTGAAACATTCAAAATATGAGCACCCTCAATACTGCTAAAATCCTCAGAAGACAGAATGAACCCCGCAAACTGGTTTTGGCTTAAAATTGACTGACTCCCTATAAAGATGAATATTCCTGTAAATAAAATACGCATTTACAAACAAACGTATTGAAGAATGGAATATTACTCAGTTGATCTATCTAACAAGCGTTTATCTATATTTTTAGTAGTCTTAGCACCTAATTCTCGTAATATTTCAGTTCTTCTGATCAAATTTCCTTTCCCGTCATAAAGCTTTTTCATAGCATCAGAATAGCTGTTTTGAGTGGTTTTCAAGTTATTACCCACCTTTAATAAATCATCCGTAAAGTTGGTGAACTTATCGTATAAGGCTCCGGCTTGTGTAGCGATCTCAATCGCATTCCTGTTTTGCAAATCTTGCTTCCAGATATAGGAAATAGTCCTTAAGGTTGCCATCAAAGTAGTGGTGGACACCAATACAATGTTTTTGTCTAATGCCTTTTCATAAAGACTATGGTCTTCTTTTAAGGCAATAGTTAAAGCTGGTTCGTTGGCAATAAACATTAAAACATAATCTGGTTGATTAATATCGTAAAGATTTTGATAATTTTTGTCTCCCAAGGTCTTTATGTGGGAATACATACTATCTAAATGATTCTTCAAAAATCTAGCACGTTTCACGTCATCATCGGCATCAAAGTAGTTGCTGTAAGCCGTTAAGGAAACTTTAGAATCTAAAACTAAATACTTGTCATCAGGCATTTTGATGATATAATCTAATCTTTGATTATCTCCTTCTTCATTTTTGTAATTTTTCTCCTTCTCATAATGCACTCCTTTCTGCAGACCTACTTTTTCCAATATGGCTTCCAATTGCATTTCGCCCCAATTTCCCTGAGATTTGGAATCACCTTTAAGGGCTCTTGTTAAATTTTCAGCCTCTTTAGTGATTTGAAGGTTTAACTCTTTTAAGGATGTGATTTGTTCCTTTAGAGCACTGTTCCAAATCAGATTCTCTTTATTACTTTTCTCGACTTTCTCTTCAAATTTATCAATTTTCTCCCTCAACGGATTAAGCAGTTCACCGATATTAGTTTTATTCTGATCGGTAAATTTTTTGCTTTTTTCTTCAAAAATTTCTTGAGCTAAATTTTTAAATTCATTCTTAAATTGCTGTTGAAGTTCGGCTAATTCTGATTTATGTTCATCTAACTTAATCTTAAGATTTTTATAATCTGATTCGACTGTTGATAACTGCCTGTTCAGTTGAACATTTTTTTCTCTCTCTTGAGCATGAGTATCTTTTTCGTTCTTCAATTCAGTAGCTAAGTTCTCCTTTTGACTTTTTATTACACTCAGTTCAGTCAATAACTGCTGCTTTTCTTCTTTTAGAGCCTCTATCTCATTCCCACCTCTGCTCTGAGATTTCACTATAAAGTAAGCAAGGACTGCCCCAACTGCTAAACCAATGACAACTGCTATTATTTCCATTTAACTACTATTATGATACTATCTAACATTTTTCAAAATTAAAGATTTGCAAGGACAGATTTAATACAAAGACTGTAAAATGTAAAGAGCAAAAAAAAGCCGGATTAACCGGCTTTTATACACTTAATGTAATTATATATTAGTTCAATACAAATCTAATTGGAATTACTCTCTGAGAACGTACTGCTCTACCTCTTTGTCTACCTGGAGTCCATTTTGGAGAGTTCTTCACTACTTCAACAGCAACTTCATCACAGCCTCCACCAATACCTTTAACGGCTGTCACATCTGTTAATGAACCATCTTTCTCAATTACGAACTGCACATAAACAACACCTTCAATACCCATCCTTTGAGCTTGTCTTGGGTATTTATCTGATAATTGATTAGCCACGTAATCATAGAAAGCTTGAATACCACCTGCAGGCTCCGCTTGTTGCTCTACAATTTGGAAAACTTTGTCCACTTCCTCTTCAGTCTCTTCTTCGAACACCATATCTTCAATAGCATCATCTTCCGTCATGTCCATATCCAAGTCCAATTCAATTTCCTCTTCAATTTCTTCTTCATCAGGAATTTCGATAATTTCAGGAAGCTTCACTTTTGGTGGCGGGGGAGGTGGTTGCTCCGTTGGCGGAATCTCCATGATTTCTTCCATGTCATCATTAACCTGACCTAAATCCATGGCAGGTCCCTCATCATAAAATTTGTATTCAAAAGCAAAAAACACCAAAGAGATAGACACCACTAATCCTATATTTAGGAATAATGTCGACTTTTTATTGATGTCAGCTTTCGGATTCTTTTTAAGTTCCATAATTAAAGCATCGTTTAGATAGTAAAACTATTATTTAATGAATAAAATTCAAATTATCCTTACAATCTTTTCGATTTTTTATACAATTAAATTTTATAAATCAAATAAAATACAAACCATCCTGCAAAAACTCCAAGTGAATTTGCCAAGATATCAGCAAATTCTAAACCTCTGTCAGGGATTAAGGTCTGAAATAATTCAATTGCCAAACCATAACCAAAGCTAATGGCAATTGCTAATAGTACAGCATTATAACGAATAAACAAAAAGGTATATTGTTTGGAAAAACCAAGCACCAGCAAAAAACAAAGTATGGCAAATACAATAAAATGAGCTATTTTATCAAAACTTAGGAAGTCCCATACATTGGTTAAAGGCATTGACTCACCTGGTGTTAGTCCTAACAGCAAAATGAGCAAAAACCAGATAATCCCAAACAGATTATACCTGAGAAACATACTTATTCCCCTATCAATTCTTTGTAATCTTCAGCAGATAATAATTTATCGACAGAAGATGGGTCGGAAAGCTTCAACTTAATCATCCAGCCCTTTTCGTATGGATCTTCATTAACGGATTCAGGAGCATCTTCAAGATCTTCATTAAATTCCAAAACTGTCCCTCCTACCGGCATAAACAAATCAGAAACCGTTTTTACAGCCTCAACAGTACCAAAAACTTCACCTTCATCAAGTTCTTCATCAATTGATTCAACTTCAACATAAACGATATCACCTAATTCGCGCTGAGCAAAATCTGTTATACCGATATAAGCTTCGTCACCCTCAACCCTCACCCATTCGTGATCTTTAGTGTATTTTAAATTCGCAGGTATATTCATATGTATATAATTGTTTTTAAGTTGTTATATGGAATCTTTGATTATAATTCATTTTCGATTGGTGTATATTTCAAATTTGAATTTTAATCTCGATTTCATGAGTTACTATTTAATAATCCCTCAAAATTACACTCTTTTTTTGGATGCAAAAATAATTATTGCAATCCGAACCGAATTTGTACTCCAAAGGCCGTATTTGTTGTAGGAAAGGAATTTTGAACCCTTGGTTCGTTGAAGTTTCTTTGATAATAAAAATTAAGATTCAGACGCTCGTTAACTGTATAATTTACAGTTGGTCGAAGTTGGAAGTTGATGGTTCCATCTACAAGAACATTCCTACCATCATCTAATGTCCTTTGCACAACCTCAGTATCTCTCACGGTAATACTCAGCTGCATGGTTAAATCGTTATCTAGCGAGATAGTCCGCCCTTGAACCTTAAATGGTAGTGTGAAATTAGGGTCAGTGAAGCCTATATCAACTACTATATCATTACTCTTTTGATCTGTTATTTGGGAAGTTTCTGTACTCAAGGCTACATTTCTCTCCTTTTTGTATTCAAATTTAGCCGTCAACCTTCCAGAACTCCTTAAACTCACCCCAATTAAAGGAGAAAAACGCTCCGAAATCAATACCTGACCAATTGTATATACGGGTAAATAGAAACCACTATCAGAAACAGCTGTTGGTAAAGGATACTTTTCTATGCTATTACTTAAGTTTAATTCACTTTCTTGACTGTATACTGCATTATTAATATAATTATTGATGGTTAAAGTTGATACATAAGCATGACTCAAACTAACACTTGGAAAAACATCTTTAATCGCCTTAATATTAGTTAAGCCTTTATAATCTACTCGCCAATTTGGTAAAGGTAATTTAGGGAATGGATTTGTTGATACTTCATCCGTTGAAGTACCTGAATAAGCAGCAAGAAATGATGGAATCAATACATCCTGATGATTGATTTGATACTCTCCACCACTTGTATTAGCGGATGAAAGCCTTTGCCTAATGCTTTCTCTATTTTCCCTGACTTGTTCAAATAAAGGTGAAAATGAATCATCAGTAGGGACAAATGATGTTTTTATCATATTATAACTCATGATATAATTACCGCTTCTTGAAGGGGTGAGATTTACAAATGAATTTGACTCATCGCTAAATCTAAATAACTCGCTATAATTCTCATTCACAGTTCGATTAACATCTAGTTGAATACTTAAATCTTTTGCTGGTTCAAGAGTAGCCTTTAGATCCAATGTTTTTACAATGGATTGAGTATAGAAATTTGATTGGGAAGTAGATCTAGCCAACCAATCATTCTCAGCAGCAGTATATCGAATAGATGGATCTTGACTACCAAATACAAATGGTAAACCAGGGGCTGTTAGTGATGAGTCTAATCCAAATAAATAAGCTCTGTTTCTAAAGCCTGGCAACATAGTACCACCTCGTTCAGAATAACTTCCTGTTACATTTTTTAAGGACATTAATAATTTTAAAAACCCTTTAACTATCGGTGCTCCAGGTTGACTCCATGTCGTATCTTTTTGGTTTGCTCTTAACCTTGGGGGATTATTTATTTTATTGAGAATCTTTACTTTATTATAAAGTTTATTCATATCTAATCGGGAATTCAGTCCCCATTCATTGCTGTTTTGAATAAGGTGCCCTAAAGTATCTATTTGATTTAAAGAGCCAGACGTCCAATTGAAATCAACCTTATAACGAGCTTCCGCAGAAATCCAATCCGTTAATGGGAATTTGCCTAAAGGTAATTGATATCCTGTTACTACACTTTGATCAAAATTCTTCATCCTTCCAAGGTTTTGAAGATTGGTCATAATAGAATCTCTTTTTACCTCACTATTAATTTCTCCAGCTGGTTCATCTATGATTGAGAAAGCTCTTGCTGTATAGTTTATATTGATATTTTCAGTTAAGTTCCAGTCAAGATTGTAATTTCTATTGAGGGTAAATGATTTTTGAAATTGCGGCTCAATCCCATCAATCGTTAACCTGTCGTTTCTCAACTGCGTTTTCACATAACTTCTGTCCAAATCAGCCCTCAAACTAAAACTGGTTGGCAAAGGATTTATGTTAATATCCTGAATTAATTTTAAATAAGGTGAGCTTAAAAAATCGACATCCTTTAAAGGTGCGATATTTGTGTTTGGAAACCCGTAGTTATATCCAACAGCCCCTTTATAATTTTTTGTAGCAAATTCTGCTGTTTGCAAATTGCTTCGAAAGATGTCACTATAAGCATATGTAAAATCGAAATTAGAAATGGCAATTGGCCACACTAGCTTGTCCGTTTCTTTTCTTTCTTTTCGGACATTTGTGAAGTTTATACTTCTTCTTACTTCTTGATCTATCACTAATTGTCGATAGCTTTCAGCTTCTTCCGCAGTTTCAAAACTTTCTAAAGCAGCTGTTAGTGGAATATCAGGATCTCTAGGGTCAAAAAATGGGGTGGCAGTAAAAGTCTGATAGCCTAAATACATCGGTATTTTTATGCCGGTTTCCTCCTTAAAGAATTTACCTAAGCTAATATTTGCCGAAACATCATAGGCTTCGCTGGTTTCTCTTGTTCTTTGGGCAATATTTTGTTCAATCCCACCGAAGCCCACAGTAGTGTAACTGGTGCCTAAAGTTATGTTAGCAAAATCTGCTAATTGAGCATTTAAAGTTGCATTTGCCGCCCAACCATTCGTTTGATCAAAATCTGTTACCCTCAACTCATTTGCCCATATACATAGATCTTGAGGCATAGTACTTCCTCCTTCAGGGTTCCTTATCCCAATCATCATGGTTTGAACAGAACTCATATCTGGTCTACCTCTTACTGTTATAGTATATTTCCCTGATTCTTCTATATAGGGTAACAAAACATTCTGATTTCCCAGTTTTCTATTTCTTCTGGCCTTCAGCTCATACAAGCGATCTAAATCCATGTCGATTTCATTCTCTAATGGCCAGATTTCTCTTGCATCTGTAGTTTGGTAAGGAGTTATTGTTAGTGGAAGTTCAATTTCATAGTAGTTATCGTCAAAATCTGTACCTAACCTAACAAAAGCGGTAACTTCGTCATTGTTCACATTTGGGCTTTGGGCGTGAAGAAATAATTTAAGCCTGCCATAGTTAACTAAATCAAAATTCACATTCTTAAAGGCTGCTACAGCTTTACCATCTTCCAGATCATCCACGCACAATTGAATGGACTTTTCATCTTGTCTTACTTGATTCGCTACGGCAGCAATATCTTGGTCCCTTGTAATTCCTGGCGGTAAAACATAGGGAACTTTGCCTGGCCCATTTTCAGAATTTGCCTCAATACTAACAGATGATATTACTAGATTTGAAGGTTTAGTTTCTGGTGTTTCTATAATTCCTGCCCGCTCTAATGAACCATTATATTTTCGCCATTGAGACCCCACCAATCTAAAGTCAGCCATTCTTAAAACAACTGGCTGTTCAAACTCTGATAAAACCGTTCTTATGTATCGGATTGATTTAAAACCCTGAATATCTCCTTGTGTTCGGGAAGGATTTCGCACTGGAATTCTAAACAAATACCATTTCACATTCTCATTTTCATCAGAAGCCGTCACTTCATCTACTATCAATGGATTTGTAGCAACATTGAGGTCATTTTCATTAAGTGCAACTTCATATTCATAATATTCTTCCAAAGTGGATACCGTTTTATCGTTATTCAAATCTTCTGAATCAGGAAAACGACTGCCGGAAGGATTATAGGTTTCTTCACCACTACTCCCGGGAGTGTTTCCTTCTGTTTTACTAAAGTTCTTATATCGCTCTATAACAGGTGCTTCCCTGTCATCAAAATCATCTCCCAAGAAATATCTGAAATTATCTGCGGCAACATCTGCTAAAATACGATCCTTTGCTTCTTCAGAAATAGCAGGATTAGCATTGATCTCATTCACAAAATCACTATAAAATTCTGATTCCTGGTCATTTCTAACTCCATCTAGCCCAACATCCTGATTAGGTCTGGCATTTTCATTATTAGAAAAAACATTAGTTATAGGTGGATCAGCAGGTACTCTTCCCTCTTCTGTAATATCTACTCCTGCTTCATTATTGTACTCTTCTGGCAATCCATTTTCAAAAGCAAGCTTATTATCAGGTAGCACATCTTCCGAAACACTGCCTAAATTAAAATATAATTTTCCACCTGTAGTGTTATTTGTTGCATCCTCAGTCCCATCATCTATCACTCCCCTTGGAGTATCAATAAATGGATCCATCAACCAAAATTCAATATACTCTATATTATTCTTGTCAAAATCTACCTCAGAGGTGATAGGTCTTGTTATTCCGGCCCAATTCTGCTTGGGGTTCTTAAGTAATCCATCATTTGTAAGGTCGCTATTGAAGTTATACATACCTCGCTCGGATGGAAAATAAGAAATATCAAATGTTTGCAAGATATTACTACCAACATTCCGGTCTCTATTCTTATATATTTCCTGCATTACAATACCTCTCGAATAATGATTCTCCCGTGCTTCTTCAGAAATGACTGCTGCATTGGCACCATTCGTATTATAAATTGTCGTATTATCGATATTATACCAAGCTAACTTTGCTCTCTTTTTATTAGCACCCCACTTTCCTTGGTCTTTAAATCTATTATCCTCCGTCTCTGGAGTGGCCGCCATCTTCCAACTTACAAAATCACTTCCTAAATTATTTACTGTCACAGATTGCTCAAAATCATCTAAATAAGCTGTTCCCTGACCATCTACCTGACTACTAGTAGAAGGAATCAGTTGAGCAAATTCTCCTCTAAAGGTGAGGGTTGATGGCGCCTTTGTATCTAAAAAAGGAAGGAAATCAACCATCTTGGTTAAAAAAGGCACCTCATCACTGTAGTTCAAATCCAAGCCCCACTTCGTATTACTTGAAGGTTCCGAACCAATCGTGTAGCGAGAGACACCCAGCGGTCGTTGCGTATGGCGAAGCACAGTGGCTCCAATATTAATTTTATCACTTACTACGTAATCAAATCGAGTTCCTATTAATGTTTTGGATTGGAAATTGAACATATCTTCGGTTTCGAAATCAATGTCTATATCACGTCCTGAACTAAGAATCCCTTCATTCAAAATGATCACCTTACCTAGATTATAATCCACTCGATAATCAATTCCTTCTTGCAAAGGAGTGCCCCCAGCACTGACCCGAACAGAGTTTTCGGCTACATTTAATCCAGGTAGGGCAATTTCCGTAGCAGAGCCACTACTTTCGTATTGACCTTTTATAAAAAATTTATCTTTAGAAGTTAACTGTTGCGCATCATTTTTGGTGGATTCGTAGAGTGTATTAAAAACATACTTGCCTCTAAAAGTTTGCTCATCATCTCGAAACTGCTGGCTTAAGCTACTCCCGAAAGGCTCTAAAACAGGGAAAATAATTTTCCCCTCATTCTGATTAATTGTTAAACCATTAATATAATCGAAATTACCATCTGGTTGCGGATCATTATTTTGATTAAGACTATCTAAATTAAACACCCTTAATAGCGGTATATCCCTTAATGAACTTTCGTGCAAACTTGGGTTATCCTGACCAGTTCTGTCATCTCGATAAATAATTCTTAATTGAAAGCCCTCTTGCGTTATTTGACTACCTTGAAGGTTATAAATGTTCTTCATCATTAAATCCCAGGTAGGAACTTCAACATTAATTTTTGAAGGCCTCAATAGTTTCAATAAAACTACCTCATCATTGGACCTACTACCGTAATTCTCAGCCATTTCACCTACTTGAAACCGTCTACCGTTATAGGTGTATTCATAGGACACTGCAAGCATTTCATCATTTTGCAATTGTCTTCTAAGGGATATGTAACCTAATTCCTTATTGAAACTATATTCAGTAGCATCTAATTTTCTAGCTACGTTAATAATCTCGTAATCCACAGTTCGAGATAAATTAGGATTTGATGTTTCCAGAGTATTTAAAAAACTATCATAATCTTTATTGTAGCTATTAATACTGTTCCAAAGATTATTGGCATCATTATCAGTTGGGCTATTTGATGGAGACCCAGGTTTTAAGAATTGATCTTCATTTATATTATTTGGATTAGCTTCACCCAAATCCATAAAGGCCGCTACTGATCTGATGTTCTGTGTATTCTCATTTCTATTAAGCACGTAGACTTCAACTCTTCTGATATCTAAACTAGAATTGATCCTTGGCAAACCACTTAGCCATCTTTCATAATTGTTTCTGAAGAAATGTCCTAAAAAGAAATGTCGGTTTTCATCGTAATCTGAGGCTCTGACTTGAAATTCTTTCCTTTGAGCTCCGCCTTCAACTTTTATACTTTCTGCTTTTCCTCTTTGAGTTGAAGCAACACTGGTTACAAATAAATGTCCAAACTGCATTTGTGTTTTAACACCAAATAAATTTTGCGCACCCGACAATAAAGAATTATTGACAGGCATACTGACATTACCTATTTCAATTTTCTTCAATATTTCTTCCTCATATCCAGTATACTCTACCTTTAAATCATTCTGGAAATTAAAAGAGTTATTATTAGCGAAATTCGCAGTAATCGCCAATTTCTCACCCACTTTCCCTACAGCATTCATATTGATTTGCTGATCAAATTCAAAACTGGAATATTTTTGAGCCTGTACTGGAAGATTTGGATTTTCATTTTTAGTAATCCGTCCTCCAAAATCAAGAGTGATGAATCCGTTTGGTACCAATTCTACAAAGCTACCACCAAAAAGTCGATCAAAAACAGGACTAACATAAAGAGGTGGAATAAGTGAACGCCCACTTACAGCACTTTCACCATCTAAACCCAAGGAGCGTTCTTTCCAATACTCTTTTAATATTCTATCATCTTGGTAATCCGAAAATTCCTCATATGACATTGAAGAAGTAGGCCTGAATTTTATATCCCCAATAGTTTCATAAATAGAATAATTAAATCCGGTATCAATTTTCACGTCCATGTTTAAGGCCGCTGGATCTTCCAGCAATAATGGGCTGTTACTGGTTTGGTTTGAAAAAGGGTCACCATATCGATCCTGAGCTTGGTAGGTAGGCCTCCTGGTAGGTTGATAATTTCTTACACTATCCGTTTTTGTAGAATCAGTTTTTACGGTATCTTGAGATTGTTGCGCAGACTGCTGAACTTCTTGGAACAAATTGAAAGCATTGCCGTTAAAATTGGCGTATAGGTTGTTACTACCTCCAAAAATGAAAGTAAAAATTGTGAATACCCTTAAAAGAAGTTGAGTGCTTCTACTTAGCAAAATACAATTTAGTTTAGGCTGATTTTAAGGCTTGCTTGATTAATTGCTCTAAAGTAATATTTTCCTTGTTAGCTTGCAATATCTTATCAATAACCTTTTCAGCAGAATTTTTGGCAAACCCTAAATTTATTAAAGCAGATAACGCTTCGTTTCTCAAGCTATTGTTTGAAACTCCAGAAGATTGGGTAGATTCTGTAATTAAACCTTCTTTTTTATAACGATCTTTCAATTCCAAAATAACTCTTTGAGCCGTTTTCCCTCCTATTCCTTTAATAGATTGGATTTGTTTAACATTCTCCGCAACGATTGAAGATTTAATTTCATTAGGATTCATGGCAGAAAGCATTCCAATTGCTGTTGAGGGGCCTATACCTGAAATGCCTATCAAATCCAAAAATACGGTTCTTTCTTCAGGGAGGTAGAAACCATATAAAGTTTGGGAATCTTCTTTAACATGAAAATGAGTCAACACTTTTACCTCCTTCTGGCTCTTGAAGGCATCATAAGTAGACATTGGTATGATAACATGGTAACCTACTCCCCCAACCTCAATAATTAGGTGAGTAGGTTCTAATTCTATAATACTTCCTTTTAAATATGAAATCATAAATTTGATCGGTTCTGATGGTCTTGAGAATCCACCACTGAAATGGCTACCATATTTACTATTTCTCTGATGGAACTCCCTAATTGCAAGATGTGAACAGGTTTATTCATACCCAATAAAATTGGTCCTATTGCTTCCGCATTTCCCAATTCCATTAATAATTTATAAGCAATATTACCCGATGCCAAACTTGGGAAAATAAAAGTATTTGCTCCTTTATCTGCTAATTCACTGAAAGGATATGTTTCCTTCAATAATTCTTCATTAACGGCAATATTAGCTTGAATGTCACCATCAATGATTAGATCGGGCCATCTCTTTTTGGCAATCTCCCTTGCTTTAGCTGTTTTCTCCGGTATTTCTCCTTTACTACTTCCGAAATTAGAATATGACAACACCGCCATACGTGGTTCAAAACCAAAAACTTTAGCTCCTCTAGCGGTCAAGCCAATAATTTCTACAAGCTCATCTACTGTTGGATTTGTATTTACCGTGGTGTCCGAGAAAAAGAAAGTACCTTTTTTGGTTAATAAAATATACATACCCGCTACTCTCTTTCCTTCTTCAGCACCGATGATTTCAAGAGCAGGTCGAATAGTTTTAGGATAATCTTTGGTAAGCCCAGAAATCATCGCATCTGCTTCACCTAATTCTACCATCATGCTGCCAAAGTAATTTCTGTCACGCATTAATTTTACTGCTTCATATTGCGTAACTCCCTTTCGCTTTCTCTTCTCATACAGGACTTTACCGTATTCTTGACGTTTTTCATCATTCAAGAAATTATCAATTATCGTTACACCGCCTAAATCCAATTGATGCGTTTCTATAAGTGATTCTATTTTTTCTCGATTACCTAGCAAAATCGGGACCGCAATACCTTCATCTATCACCATTTGAACAGCTTTCAGAATATTCGCATTATCCGCTTCTGAGAATACCACTCGCTTAGGGTCTTTCTTGGCCTTGGTCAGTATTCTGTTCATTAATTTCTGATCAACTCCAATTCTTTTTTGGAGATCTACATCATACTGAGCCCAATCTCTAATATTAGTTTTTGCCACGCCCGATTTCATTGCCGCATTGGCAACAGCTGGTGAAATAGTAGTGATCAAGCGCGGATCAAGCGGTTTAGGAATCAAATATTCTCTCCCAAATACGATTTTCTGATCATCATAGGCTTTATTAATCAATTCTGGCACTGGTTGCTTTGCCAATTCAGCAATTGCGTAAGCTGCTGCCAACTTCATCTCTTCATTAATAGCAGTAGCTCTTACATCCAATGCTCCTCTAAAAATATAAGGGAAGCCTATCACATTATTTACTTGATTAGGATGGTCGGATCTCCCAGTAGCCATGATAATATCTTTACGAGCTGCCATAGCCTCAGCATAAGGAATCTCAGGATCAGGATTCGCCAATGCAAAAACTATAGGATTATCAGCCATTGCTTTGATATGCTTCTTATTAATCACATTACCAGCCGAAAGACCCAAGAAAACATCAGCATCTTTCATGGCATCCAAGACATCTTTGATTTCGGTATTAGCAGAGGCAAACATTTTCCCTGTTTCACTTAAATCATCTCTATCTTTGGTTAGCAGCCCCTTCCTATCAAACATATAGATGTTCTCAAGCTTGGCTCCTAATGAGTGATAAAGTTTAGTACAGGAAATGGCTGCCGCACCGGCTCCTAATACCACAATTTTAACATTCTCAATCTTTTTATCTACTAATTCCAAGGCATTCAATAAGGCTGCACTAGAAATAATAGCAGTACCATGCTGATCATCATGCATTACAGGAATATTCATTTGCTCCTTTAATGCAGTTTCTACCTCAAAACATTCAGGAGCTTTAATATCTTCCAAATTGATACCCCCGAAAGTAGGTTCTAATGATTTAATTATTTGAATCAGTTTTTTAGGGTCTTTTTCTTGAATTTCGATATCAAACACATCAATTCCTGCAAATTTCTTGAACAAAACACCTTTTCCTTCCATTACGGGTTTAGAAGCATCAGGTCCAATATCACCCAATCCTAAAACCGCAGTACCATTGGAAATTACTCCCACTAAATTCCCTTTAGCAGTATATTTATAAGCATTCTCCTTGTCTTTTTCGATCTCCTTACAGGGTTCTGCCACTCCTGGCGAGTAGGCCAATGCCAAATCTGACTGAGAGCTTAACATTTTAGTAGGTACCACCTCTATTTTCCCTGGTGTGCCTTGCATATGATAATTTAATGCATCTTGTCTACGAACTTTCTTCGGCATAATAATGTCTATAATTGTTATAATTCATTCAATTTAGGAAATATTATAGAATCCCTTATTGAAAAAATAAATATTAAAGTAATTTTAGAAAAGACTGCAATATACTGCAGCGTTAATCATGATTTTTAACAGATTAGTCTTTAATAGTATCTGGAACTTTTGCAGTACTTAAGATGGCTTTCAATCTTCTCATCGGTTCGCGTTTAGATTCGCCAGGCGCATCTAAATACCCCTCCAGATAATATAAATCACCTGAATCTTCATTTGCAAAAAGGTAACTAACAAATGCACCACCTCTGGAATTATCTGAATATTTCCATAAGCCTTTAATTCTTAAGGCATATTGATTATTAAGGTTTATTGTATCAATCTCAAAATCAATTTCATCCTGACTGGTTAAATGCAAATCTGGGATATCTTTATCAGTAATATACTTCCTACCCAATGAATCTCTGAATGACTTAATCTTATCCGGATTAAAAACCGATTCATCATTATATGGCATTTTAACAAGCCAAATATTGTATTCTTCTTTGCTGTCCAGTTCTCTTAACCAAATAAAATCATTGCTTTTTTGAGCAACATCAAAACCAACAGGCACAATTAGTTCAAGATCTAGGGAATCTTCGATATAATTCATAATCCCTTTTTGAGCGGTTTTCTTAAATGAAGAAACTAAACGCTCAGCTTCTTTATCATTGAAAAACTCCTTTATTCCAGATTTATTTTCCTTGATATTATTGATTAGCTCTTCTTCATTTCTTCCGAATAAATAAAGTACTTCCTGACCACGTGCGTACACATCTTGTTGATTAAAAGAAAATAATTTAGGATTCTGCTCAATTTGATTTAATGAATTTTCAGTGAAATACCTTTTCATGTATTTCCCTTCAGGTTTCTTATTATCAAGAGTGGCAACAAATATCAAATTCTGAGATGCCTTAAATACACTATTAAATTTACTAGGATCAACTGGTTTTAAATCATAGAGCTTCTCATCTTGTGGCAACACTTTGACATTTGAGGTAAAAACCTCTCTTAATAAGTTTCCCAATTCACCATCCCACAGACTGGGAGGAATTACCATTATTACTTCTCCAGTTTCCCCTCTGGCTTTTTGTAAAGTGGAGCTTGAATTTTGATTTTCGTCCCCATCCTTACCTTTATCATCACATGAAATCACAAAAAAAGAGGATATAAATAAAAGCGTTAATAAATATAATTTGTTGATTTTCAGCATAATCTAAATTTTACGAATTATCTTTAACTTTGAGTACTTGACCAGGTTTTATCCCATTTCCCTCCAAATTATTTAATTTTTTCAACTTCTCTACGGTTAATCCATCAAATCTTCTAGAAATATCCCATAAGGTATCTCCATTTTGCACACGATATTCTCCTGACTTTATCGCTACAGCCTGTTTAGAACTTCCTTTCTGGCTAATGGCAGTTAGTTGTTTATTTACATTATCATAAAAATCATCGGCAATCCATATATTCAGGGGCTGACCAACTCGAATCACGGTTCCTCTTAGACTATTCCATTGCTGCAAATCTGCTATCCTAACATTATAAGTTTGCGCAATTTTACCTAAAACATCACCTGATTGAACTTTATAAGTAAGTTTTTGCCTTCCATAGGTACTTCCTACTTCATTTTTAGCTAATCTCTCGAAATGCTCTTTTCCCTGTCCGGCAAACTGCATGATCGCATCTAAATTTTCAGCTACAAAATCTTTGTGATGCGAGGGGATTCGTAAATTATAATTTAGATGCTTATCCGAAATAGCACCATGTTTAAGCTCTGGATTAAGATCATTTAAAGTTTCTAAACAAATACCTGAATGTTCCGCAAATAAGGGCAAACTTAAGAATCCATTTATTGAAATTTCCTCATAATCAGGCATATACTCATATTCTTCAATAAAGAAATTATGCTCTTCTAAATAGTTCATGCTGTACATAATAGCAATAAATTGCGGTACATAAGATCTGGTTTCTCTGTATAGATAGGGATAAATTTCCCAGAAATCTTTTTTATAGCCGCTTCTTCTAATTGCCTTGCGAACATTCCCTGGCCCAGTATTATAGGCAGCTAAGGCTAATGGCCAATCGTTATAAAAATATTTATAAAGAAAAGACAAATAACGACAAGCCGCATCTGTGGACTTTTCCATATCCATTTTCTCATCTAAATACCAATTCTCAGATAAGCCATAATCTAATCTGCCAGTTAAAGGCATAAACTGCCATAAGCCAACGGCTCCAGCTGGGGATTTTGCCTTTGGATTTAAGCCTGACTCAACTATTGCTAAGTACTTTAATTCATCTGGTAAATTATATTTCTCCAAATAGCGCTCAATCATTGGGAAATATTTGGTCTGCAATTTGGCTACTTTTCTTGTATACTCGCGATCAGTTACTGTAAAGTAGCTAATAAATGAATTTACAATTGGATTGAAAGTCAAAGGAATTTCATTCTCAATTTGAGCTAATCGTTCTTGAATGATTACTTCTGAATATTCAGGAACGTATTCATATTGATGAGAAAACTGAATCAGCTCTTCATCCACTGAATCATTAATAATAACAGTAGAATCAGTAGATAAGGTTTTCGATAGCGAATCAGGGGTTATAGTTTCTGTCAAAGAGTCCGCTTTCTGGGCATAGGTTATCAGTATAGTAGACGCCCATAAAACTCCAAAAATCGATATTTTTTTTACTATCTCCCTCATAATATTTAGATTATGATTGCATCAAATAATCAGCAAATGCATATAATTCAATCTCTTTGAATACGTCAGTCATAATTTGTAAGCCAATTGGTAAATTTTGAGCATCCACTCCATTTGGAATGGAAATAGCTGGAATGCCACTCACGTTAGCTTGAACGGTAAAAATATCCTCCAAGTACATTTCAGCAGGATTATCTCGGTTTGTGCCTAGTTGAAATGCAGTGGTTGGGGTGGTAGGCATAATGATAAAATCATATTCCGAAAGCATTTCTCGGGTTTCATCTCTAATGATCCTTCTTACTTTTTGAGCTTTAGTATAATAAGCGTCAAAATAACTAGCAGAAAGCACAAAAGTACCTAGCATAATTCTCCTTTTCACTTCCTCGCCAAATCCTTGAGAACGGGAAAGTTTATACATGCTTTCCATATTGTGCGCCTCTGGTGCTCTATATCCATAGCGCACGCCATCGAAACGAGATAAATTAGTACTAGCTTCTGCGGTGGTTAAGATATAATAGGTTGGTAAAACATAATCTAAATGAGGAAAAGTGACTTCTTCCACTTGATGCCCTTCCTTTTTCAACCATTCTAATTTAGAAATGGTGGCTTCTTTTATTTCAGAATTTAATGCTTCATTTTCTATAGTCTCCTTTACGTAAGCAATCTTCAATTTTTTATTAATGTGGAGATTGCTAGCATAGTCAGGCACTTCTTCTGTCGAAACTGTACTGTCATATTCATCATAACCAGCAATTACTTCTAAAATACGAGCATTATCTTCAATATTATTTGAAAATATACCAATACAATCAAAAGAAGAAGCGAAAGCGATTAAACCGTAGCGAGAAACTCTGGAATAAGTAGGTTTAATACCCACTACCCCACAAAAAGCGGCTGGTTGCCTTACGGAACCACCCGTATCAGTTCCTAGAGAAGCCATACATAGGCCGGCTTGAACTGCAACAGCCGATGCCCCAGAAGAACCACCGGGCACTCTTGAATGATCAGCTGCATTTAAAGTAGGTCCAAAAGCAGAGTTTTCATTGGAAGAACCCATAGCAAATTCATCACAATTTTGAGCTCCAATGATAATGGCATCTTCATCAAGTAATCTCTGAACTGCCGTTCCTGTAAATTGGGATTCAAAACCTTTTAAAATTTCAGATGCAGATCGAACCTCATGGTTTTGATGAACCAAGACATCTTTTATTCCTATCACTAGACCAAATAGTTTCCCTAGTGGCTTTCCATCTTTTAACTTCATTTGAAGTTGATCAGCTTTAGCCAAGGCTTCAGTTTCGTAAACATCTAAAAAGACATTGAGCTGTTTTTGCTCTTCAATTTGCTTTAAATAATGTTCAACAACCGAATTTAGGGAATACTTTTCTTGCTTCAGCTCCTGCTGAAGTAGTTTTAGACTGTGATAGGTTTCCAAGTTTTATTGGTCTTTAGTATTGCTACTTTCAGTACTATCTGTTTTAGAGGTTGTGTTTTTTGTACCTCCGTCTTCAATATTGTCTTTAATTTCTGTGGTAGCATCTTTAAACTCTCTGATACCTTTCCCTAGGCCTCTTGCAAGGTCAGGAATTCTTTTAGCACCAAAAAATATTAAAATCACTAACATGATCAGAAGAATTTCCCATCCTCCCAATCCTCCTAAAAATGCAAATACTGTGTTCATTGCTTATTTATTATAAATGTGAATGTAAAGTTAAATAATATTTGACTGCCTAAGCAATCACTCATCAAAAAATTGACAGCTTATTTATGAGAAAGGGTTAAAATGGTAGAATAGTTCAGTTAATCAATTCAATTATTATTTCACTTTTTAAATAACCACTGTTCAGGATTCAACTTTTGGTTGTTTTTCCAAACCTGAAACTGCACTTCAGAGGTGCCGTCATTGTCCGTATAAACAATGCCTAAAGTTTCTTTAGCGGTTATTTTATCTCCTTTCTTCACTTTTACATCTTTAAGCTTAGCATAAACAGTAAAATACTCACCATGTTGCACCATCACAACATTGTTCATCCCTGGAATGAAAGCTACATTTCTTACTTCCCCATCAAAAACGGCTCTTATTTCCTCATTTTCATTGGTTTGAATATCAATTCCATCATTATTGATTTGAATATTTTTGTAGACAGGATGCGGATGAGTACCAAATTTCTGGGAAATAAAGCCTGAAGTCACTGGCCAGAACAATTTATTTCTATTGCCTGCAAATGAATCTGACAGCTCTTTAGCCTCAGGAGTTAAAGCAAATTTAGTAGAAGAGGCTCCTTTAGAACTTTTTTCAATTTCTTTCTTAATTAAATCTGCAATAATTTTTTCAAGATTATCAACTGCCTTCTTTCTGTCCTCTATTTCACTTTTGACTTGTTTTTCTCGCTTGTTCAGCTCAGCTACTAAATCACTCTGTTGCTGTTTCAACTTGTTTAATTCCCGGTTTCTGAAAATCTGTTCTTGAAGCAAGGTGCTTTTTTCTAATCTTACTTCTTCCACACTTTCCTTTTGCCTGATCAACAAATCTTTAATCATTTCGATTTGAGCTGCTTGCTGCCTCCGCATTTTCCCATAATACTCCATGTACTTGAGTCGCATAAACATTTCATAAAAAGAGGCTGATGCAAAAATATAGGCCAGTTTACTTAAAGATTGATTACTTTTTTGGGTAGCATAGAGCATACTGGCATACTCTGCTTTCATTTTATCTAAGTCACTTTCCATGGAGTTAATGATACTCCCGATTTCATTCAACTTTTGATTCAGTAAATTAAGCTCATTAGAGATTGAATTAGTTAAAGATTGTTGTGCTTCAATTTTGTAATTTAGGGCATTTAATTGCCCAATCGTTGCCTTCTTTTTTGATGTAGTTTGATTTAATATCTTTTCCGCCTGACTGATTTTCTCGAGATTTTCTTTCTTTTCTTTCTCAAGTTCTTCCCTAGATTTTTGGGCATTTGCCAAATGCCCAAATACAAATAGGAGAACAAATAAGCCAATATGGAAAACCTTAATTTTCATACTTACTCGGTACGCTAAACGGAAAGGATAATGAGGCGTCTCCAATTTCTACTTTAGAATGATTGATTTCAACATTAGTACTTTCATCTCCTTTCGTGCCTTTTGATACTATTTCTACATTGGTGCTGAATGGAAATGCTTGTTCAGCTACTATGTTAAATTCAGAAAAAATAATTTCCATTTTGCTTCCATCTGGTATTTCTCGAACCTTCATCGCCTTTACTTTTCTGTTTTCAACTGCAGCAAATGTTTCTAATTCAAATCTTCCTCTTTTTTGACCAATTTTTAATTCTCCTGATTTTTTGGAAAAATTATCATCTCGCTTAAAGTCGAAAACCTGATTACCTAAAATAATTGACTGCAGCATTTCAAAGTTCACCTCAAAATTAAGGGTGTTACTTAAAGATTCATAATTATATCTATAGACATCCTTATTGACCCTATCCATAAAAACGATAGTATCTTGACTTATAAAACCTCTTGCCGCTTCGATCCCAAATATTGGTGAAACAGAAATCCAGATAACACTGTCTTTTTTCATCCTGATAGTCGCACTTGAACTTAAGCTTTTATCGGGTGAGCTAAACCTGATTTTAGATTTGGCTTGTAGATATTCAAAATCGAACTTTTCCAATGCGTATTCTTCCTCTATAGAAGAAGTTGGTAAAAGCTTTTTGCCACAAGAGGAAAAAAACAAAATTGCACAACAAATCAACACACTAAATAGACGCATCATAATATTTTTTTTCTGCTATTTTTTTTTCAATTAAGTCGGAAGCACCACCTAAAGATTTAGCTTTCTTCCATTGTTCTATGGCTTTTTCCTTCTGTCCAGTTTTATAGAGTGCATCAGCATAATGCTCTATGATAGTTGCAGAAGATTGATTTTGAACTGCCCGTTCTAAATATTTCAAAGCTTCTTGATATTCTTCCATTTGAAATAAAACCCAAGCATGAGTATCTAAGAAAGTAGCATTATCCGGATTTGCTTTTACCATTCTGGCAGACAATTCTTTCGCCCTTTCAAGATTTTGCTTTTTCAAGGACAAGTAGTATGCATAGTTATTAATGGCAAAGTAATTGTTCGGATTGGCTTTTATGGCTTCTTCATAAGTTTTAAAGGCTTTTTCATATTGCTTGTCAGCATGATATGCATCAGCTAGTTGAGCAGCAAAACTACTTTTCATTCTATCATTTCCATAAACCATAGATTTTCCCTGCTCCCAAAACATAATAGCATTCTTGAAATTTTTCAAAGAAAAATTTGCTGAACCAGCATATAGGTATAATACAGGCTGATTAGGGAAATAAGTAAGTGCCTCATCAGCATATTCAACTACATTCTGATAATGATTATTTTCCATCTCCAGTGATAATAAATTTTGCCATAGTTGAAGATTATTACCATTTATTTCTACTGCTTTTTTATAGAAATATTTCGCACTGTCCTTTTGTTTTAAAGCAAAATATAAATCACCATTTGCTGCATATGCGTTGGCATCAGAAGAATGAATTTGTAAAATATTTTTACCCAAACGCTTTAATTTTGTCAAATCCTCCACTTTTGAAAGCTTTTGAATAAGAGCAACAAAGCCATTCAATTTATCTTCCAATTGGATTTCTTCCGAACTGAAAGCCCTTTCAAAATATTCAAGAGCAAGTGTAACCTCATCTGCTTGTCTGTAAAGTTTTGCCAACTCCATTTCAGCTACTGCTTGATTCGGATGTTCACTTAAATATTCTTTCAAATACTCAATAGCTTCTGTATTCTTATCATTAGAAACCAATATTTGCGAAACAGAAACTGCATAAGCTCCAATTTTCGGATAAGCTTCTACCAATTTCTTCCCTTCAGCAATTGCTTCTTTGAGTTTATTTTGTTTCAAATAAATTTTCTGCTTTTGAGTGCTGACTTCTTCCAATACCCCCAGTCGCTTTTCAATTCTGTCATAGGTTTTTAAAGCCATATTTGGATTGCCATTGTAAAGGTATAAAGCTGCTAATTCTAATAAATAATCATCAGGAGCATCCTCCGATAATTCATACAAATCTTCATAAGTAGCAATTGCACTTGATAAATCCCCTTTATCCGTCAATATTTCGGCTTTCAAGGCTTGATAAAAATAATTGGTCTCTTCTTTATCAGTTGCTTTTGAAATGTAAAACAAAGCTTGGTCTATATCCTCACTTTCTCGAAGAATCTTGGCGATTTTATAATTAATGGCAGAATTTTCAGGCATAATTTGATGCGCCTTCATAAAACTATCCAATGCTTTGGCAGGATTATCAATAGATAGGAAATGCATTCCTTCCACTATCAAAAACTCAACATTAAAACGATCTACCTTCAATGGGTCTGCATCAGGTAATACATCTTCTTGTTGAGGAATATTAGGTGTTTCTGGAGTTTGAGCACATACGATCAAACCCTGCCCGCACAACAGACAGAATATAACTATACGGTTAAATATATGATGGAAAGTTTTACTCACAATATTATTCAATCACCTTATTATAATCCCCAATACTTAAGTCCTTAGCTGCTCCTTCATACAATACAAAATTACCGAGCATGCTATTTTTTATTTGCGCTTCAGATATTATTGAGTTCGTTTGAATGATACTATTACTTATTCTGCTGTCTTGAACATCAGTATCATTTCCAATGGAAACGTGTGGACCTATCACAGAGTTCTTAATCGAAACATTTTCACCCAAATAAACGGGTGGAATGATAATGGAATTTTCAATTTTAGCCGATTTACTAATCAGCTCTTCACTCTTTATAAACTCCAAATAGCGCTGATTGGTATAAACTGTTGCGTCTTTATTTCCGCAATCCAACCACTCAGTAACCGTTCCAGGACGCAATTTAACGCCTTTATCCTTCATATTCTCTAATGCCACTGTGATTTGAAATTCACCACCTGCATCTTTAATATCATTATCTAACAGATATTGAAGTTCTTTTCTTAAGTCTTCACCCTTTTGGAAATAGTAAATACCAATAATAGCCAGATTGGAAACTGGTTCTTTAGGTTTCTCTATGAAATCAGTAATAACATTATCATGATTTACTTTTACAACACCAAAAGCAGAAGGATCATCCACTTTTTGAGTCCAAATAATGCCTTCCTCGGAAGTATCCAATTTGAAATCTGCTTTGAAAAGCGTATCGGCAAATGCCACCACGGTCTTACCATCTAATAAATCTTTGGCACACATGATGGCATGCGCAGTTCCTAGAGCTTCTTCCTGATAATGGATAGAGCCTTCAGCACCTACTGACTCGGCAATTTTCAATAAATTTTTCTCTATTTCTTGTCCGAAGGAAGATTTAATGATAAAGCCAATTTTATCAACTTCACTTCCGCAAACTTTTGCGATATCTTCCACTAAACGTTGAACGATAGGTTTACCAGCGATAGGTACTAAAGGTTTTGGAACTGTTAATGTATGTGGGCGCATGCGTTTTCCCATGCCTGCCATTGGAATAATAATGTTCATAATGTTTTATGTTTAGCCCAGCCAACCCGGCCCCCTAACCCCCAAAGGGGGAACGGCAGCACGGATGGACATTAGTTTTTAAATTTGACTCTATATCACTTTTAACTTATGAATAAGCTGATAAAAATAATAATACAGATTATGTTTTCTACTTAGATAGTTCTGTGCTTATTCCCCCTTTGGGGGCTAGGGGGCTACCCCGTACTCCCAAAACCTCCTGCACTTCTTTTGGAATCCTCTAATGTTTCTACTAACTCCCAATCAATTTGCTCATGCTTTGAAATCACCATTTGAGCTACTCTCTCACCAGATTCAATTAAAAAAGATTCATCGGATAGATTAACCAATAAAATCTTAATCTCTCCTCTGTAATCTGCATCAATCGTGCCAGGACTATTCAAAACCGTAATACCATGCTTAAAAGCCAATCCACTTCTTGGACGAATTTGTGCCTCATAGCCTTCAGGCAGTTCCATAAAAAGACCTGTAGACACCAACATCCTTTGCATTGGCTTTAAGTTAATAGGTTCGTCCAAATTTGCTCTTAAATCCAAACCGGCAGCACTTTGCGTTTGGTAAGCTGGTAATTCATTATTTGATTTATTTATAACTTTTACTTGCATAATATATTATTCTAACTCAAAAGTATCATTTTAATCTTTTGGAAAAAATACTTTTGCGTTCATATAAAAACATTGATCCTGCATATAATAATGTGATTAAAATACCTAGTCCGTAATTAAGCCATAAAGAACTCGGCTTGAAATAGAAAAAAGCTATTATTAAAGCTGCTGCAATTACTATATTTAAAGTGATCTTCCCGACAGGATATGGAATTTTAAAATGCTTCTGACCACTTATATAGCAATAGATCATCATACTGAAATAAGCCAAGACAGAGGTTAAAGCAGCCCCAGTATATCCTAAGATCGGTATTAAAATGATATTTCCAATTAATGCTACAAGTCCCCCAACTACACTAATATAAACTCCATAATACGTTTTATCGGTCACTTTAAACCAAATACTGAGATTGATATAGATTCCAAAAAATAATTTACCAAATAGCAAAATAGGCACTAAAAATAAAGCTTCTCTATATTCATCTCCGCTTAAAAATATTCGACCAATTAAATCTGCATTTAAGCTCACTCCCACCCAAATCAACAAAGAAAGAGCTACAAAATAATAGAGTACTTTTGCGAAAAGCTCTGGTGCTTCTTTATCTTCTGCCTGACTGAAAAAGAAAGGTTCTCCGGCATAACGAAAAGCCTGAATGGCCAACGCCATAAAAACACTCAATTTGACAGCTGCCGTATAAACTCCTAAAGCCGCTTGAGCAGAAGTATCTTCATAAAAATTAGGAGGTAAAAGATGGGTAAAAATAATTTTATCTAATTGTTCTACAGATATGCCTGCCAATCCCATTATTAATATTGGTAAAGCGTACACCAACATTTTTTTTACTTTAGGCCAATGGAATTGGAGCTTTTGCATAAATATTTCTTTGTACAAAATAACTACCATTGATAAATTAGCCAGTAGATTAGCTAAAAACACATATCCAATATCAAATGGCTCTTGTATAGCCCAGTTCATCCAACCGTTTTTTGCTAGAAAAGGAAAAAGCATTAAAAAACAGAGATTGAAAATTATATTGAGCACTATACTGCTCATTCTGGCAAAAGCAAACTTTCTTGCATTATGGGCTAATCGCAGTTTGGCCAGAGGAATTGCCACTATAGCATCGATAAAAAAGATGACTGCAAGGTAACGGACAATGTAAGTTTGAACATCTAATTCAAGAAATTGAATTATTTGAGTAGCAAATATAAAAATACATCCACTAAATAAGACAGAAGTTAAAAGAACGGCCGTAAAAGCATTTGCATAGTAACTTTCTGATTTTTCCTTTGTGGTAAAACGGAAATAAGCCGTTTCCATACCAAATGTATAAATGATATTCAGAAAAGCAGCATAAGCATATAATTCCCCAATGGTTCCGAATTGCTCTCGCATGAAAACTCCTGTGTGTATCGGAACCAATAAATAATTTAGCAACCTACCCATTATGCTGGGCATTCCATACAAACCGGTTTCGGATGCTAATTTTTTAAGTGGGTTCATAGGGGAAGTTGGAAGTTGGGTGTTGGAAGAGGGAAGTTGAGGGCCAGAATTTGGAATTAAGAAGATGACTACCAAAACGATAATTCATCTTCCTACTACCTATGTTTTTATAATTCGTAATTACCAAATTCGTAATTCGTAATTAAAATCATTCTCCTTTAAACTCTGCAGCTCTTTTCTCTAAAAAGGCTTTTGTTCCTTCTTTGAAATCTTCGGACTTGCAACAAGCTGCAAAGCTGTTGGCTTCCGTTTGATAGCCATTTTCTTCTCCTGTGTAATAAGCATTTACGCTATCTATTACCATACCGATTGCAAGCGGTGCCTTGCTGTTTATTTTACTGAGTATAGCATTGGCTAAAGTCATTAGTTCCTCTTGATTTTCAGCTATATGGTTCACTAAACCTAGGCTTTTGGCCTCTTCAGCTCCAATGAAATCAGCCGTCATCATTAACTCTAATGCTTTTCCTTTACCAATTAATTGTGTTAATCTCTGCGTACCTCCATAACCTGGTATGATCCCAAGATTTACCTCTGGCTGACCAAATTTAGCATTAGGAGTTGCAATTCGCATGTGGCAGGCCATTGCCAGTTCACAACCACCGCCTAAAGCAAAGCCATTTACGGCTGCCAAGACAGGTTTATGGCATTTCTCTATCATTTCAAAAACTTCCTGACCATTTTCAGAAAACTTTCTACCGTTCATTTCATTCAATTCTGATATTTCAGAAATATCCGCACCCGCTACAAAAGCTTTTTCGCCAGCACCGGTTAAAATGACAGATTTCACTTCGTTATTATCATAAATATCTTGGAAAGCTTCACGCAATTCTTCTATAGTGGCGATATTTAAGGCATTTAGTTTTTCGGCTCTATTGATGGTGATGGTTAGTACACCATTCTCATTAGCCAGTTGTAGGTTTTCAAAATCAGCCATAAATGAATTCTTTTTCTTTTAGAATGCAAATATAGCTGATGTAGCCCCAACCACAAAGAGCATTTTACTTTAATGATAATTTGAAGATAGGCAGATATAGAATTTAAAAGGCTTTATCGAATGAAATCATCGATTCAACGGAAAACATAATTGATTAACATCCAAAATTAAGGAGATAGTCGTATATTAGGTGTTTCATGTAAGAAAATTAAGCATTTCACTTATTGATTATCATCTACTTATAAGAGAATCCCGTATATTTGCATATATAATTTAATGATTATGAAAAAGATTTTACTTTTTATTGGAATTGCATTTTTTACTATAAGTACAGGATTTGCACAATGTACCGACAATGGAACTTTAAAAAACTCTAATTTAGGAGATATATTCTACTTTGATGTCATTATTGATTGTGATAACGGTGACGTTATAATTAATGATGCTGGAGGAGAAGGACAATTAGTTTTTAGACAGGATGTCTCTCTAAACTCACTTACTGTTAATTTCCAGAACGGAAATAAACCTATTCGATTAGTGATTCCTGATAGTGTAACAGTTACTGTCACTGATGATATTATTTTTACAGGACCAAATAATAAAGATAAATTTCTAGAAGTAAATGGCAATTTAAATGTTGGAGACCAATTAGATTTTGGAGGTGTTCCGATGGAAATTGACGGAACAGGATCAGTCAGTGCTAGAGAAATCATTAATGGGGAAGGGGTAACTTGTACTCAACCAAATGGAGATCCCAATGAATCGTGTCCATTATTTTCAGTTGAGGTATGCGATGAAACTATTGGAATTTGTACAGATGAAGCTCTACCAATCGAACTAAAATCCTTCACTGCCTCAAAATCAGGCAAGAACATTGATTTAAACTGGGTAACTGCTAAAGAAGAAAACTTTTCTCACTTTGAAATTGAGCGTTCTCTTGACCAAGAAAACTGGAGTCAAATCGGGTTAGTGCAAGGTCTGGGAGAAAGCAATTCTGATGTATTTTATGACTTTACAGATAGAAATGCTCCTTTTGGAGTAATTTACTACAGACTGAAATCAGTAGATATTGATGCTTCTTATGAATATTCGCCAGTGGTGAAAATTGAAGTTGGCTTTGAAGGTAAGTTGGCGGTTTCGCCTAATCCGGTTCAAGATGCTTCGAATCTCAAAATTCAAGTACCAAGTGAGTTTAGAGATAAACTGGCTTATGTAGGTTTATTTGATTTGAATGGTACTAAAGTACAAGAATTTAGAAATTTTGATGCAGAAGGAAGTCTGCAAATTAATCAGCAGTTAAAAGCAGGTATGTATATATTAAAAGTAAACCATAATGGTTTACAGGAGAATATTAGGGTGGTGGTTCAATAGCCCCCTAGCCCCCAATGGGGGAATTTTCGCACAGATTTACAGTTGTTTTTTAATTTGAACTGAAGTGATTTAAAATAGATTATAAATTCATCATCATGCAACAATAGGGTAAGCCTCGCAGCAATGTGGGGCTTTTTTTGCCCCCTAACCCGCCAGCTGGCGGGGAATTTCTCACAGATTATACTTATTTATTTTCCTGTGATATAGAATATTCCTGAGGCACTTTATTTTGCTCTTTTCATTTAAAAGTAAAGATGCTGTCTCAATTTTACTGTTCCGCGAAATCCATGCGTGTTCCCCCTTTGGGGGCTAGGGGGCTTTGGGCTCGGGGGCTAATTAAAATCAAACTCATCTGTTGAGGCTTCTGGCACTTCCTTCTCATCTTTGATCTCTACTTCTACGGTTCCCTTTTTGAACTGAGCTTCTTCTTGTTCTCTTATTCTTCTTGCAATTTCTTTATCGTATTCCGTTACTTTGAATTCAGTTCTTCGGTTGGTTTCATGTTCTTCTTCTGTTTGTGCATCTTCAATGATCAATTGACTTTCTCCGTAGCCCCTAGCCTTTATTCTTGAAGGATCAATACCTTGAGAAATGATATAAGCAACAGCTGATTCTGCTCTTCGTTTGGAAAGTTCTTGGTTATAAGCCGCTTCTCCTCTAGCATCGGTATGTGAGCTTAATTCGATTTTTATAGGAGGATTATCTTTTAATATAGTAACCAGTTTATCTAACTCAATAGCTGCATCAGCTCGAATATTTGCTGAGTCGAAATCGTAATAAATATTTTCGAGCTCAAATGCTTTATCCAAAATGATTTCTTCCAATAAAATTTCAGTTTCAAATACCTTGTTGGTGATTAAAGATGTCAACTGCGATTTATCCACTGTCTTTCCAACGGTAGAGAAGGTCTTTCTGGTCGTGAAATAATTATCTTTTTCAGCTATTATAAAATAATCCTCTTCTTCGGAAACCCTGAAATTAAATTCACCATCTTGGCCGGTGAGGATTTCCCCAAGTAAAACACTGTCTTGAGAAAACAACCTCACATTAGCTCCTGGTAAAATCACTTCTTCCTCATTAGCGTTATGAGTAGTTGTTACTCCAGCCAAAAAATAGTTGACAATTTTTAAATTAGGATCTTCATTTTTGAAAGTATAGATATCATCTCTACCTTCTCCTCCAGGGCGGTCACTTGAAAAGAAACCCCTATCCGGTGAATACATAAAGACCGCAAAATCATCCTTATTAGAATTCATGGGTTTACCTAAATGTGAAATGGTGATTTTACCACCTTTTCGTTCAGCCACGAAAATATCAAGTTTCCCTAAGCCAGGATGACCATTTGAAGAGAAATATAATTTTCCATCTTGTGATGCTGATGGAAACATCTCATCTTCAGGAGTATTGATTTTATTACCTAAATTTCTGACATTTCCCCATTGACCTCTGCTATTGACAGTTGCCGAATATAAATCGACACCACCAAAACCTCCTTCTCTTGTGGATGAAAAGTAAAGTGTTCTACCATCTTCACTAAAAGCAGGAGTAGAATTCCATGCTTCCGGATCATTAATCTTCATCAATTCCGGTTCTGACCACTTGCCGTTTCGGTAACGAGTGATATAAAGATTCACATCATTCAAGCCCTTTCTTTTTCCCGTGTTACCACGAGCAAAAACCATTGTTCTACCTCTTGAATCTATAGCAACAGAACCTTCGTTTGCATCCGACCAATTGATAATAGGTGGCAACTTTTCAATTGTAGCTGTGTCAACATTTGCTCCTCTTGACTTCACCTTATAGATATCAGAAAAATTATCTCCTGTAGCTTTGTAAACTTTGCCATCATCATCTCTTGTTGAAGTGAAATACAGCTCATTGTCATGAAAAAAAGGAGCATATTCAGCAGCCGGAGTGTTAATTTCTTCAAGGTTTTTTACCGTGTAGAAAGTTTGGTCTTCCAGAATTTCGTCAATATTATATAAGTTTTTTAATTGGAATTCTGCTAGTTTTTTAATCTCGGGATTATTGGCATCTAGTAAATAGCTCTCCAATACTTCCCTTGCTTTATCGTAATTTGAATTAGCTTTTAGGGATAAAGAATAGTTATAAAATACTTCATCTTCTGTATAACCAGAATCAATAGAAGCTTTATAATAAGGCTCTGCTATTTCCAATCTGTTGGATAATCTGTAAGATTCTGCTATTGAAAATAAAGCTTGAGCTGCATTATCATTCTTTTTTAAAGCCTGTTGATATAAATCAATAGCTGAATCAAACTCTCCTTTCTCAAACTTCTTTTCCGCTCTTTTAAAAGTTGAACATGAAACTAAAAAAAGTAAAGCTGAAGTAAATAATATATATTTTATCTTCACCAAAATTTAAACATTAAAACTAACATATAAACGAGCAATTCCGCAGAATTATGCCTCTAACTTAAAAAATCTTGCCATCCAACTCTCACTAGCAGGAATTAACCAATTTTTATCAAACTCATCCTTGGTAGTCACCATATTATTAAAAGTCATTAGGCTTTCACTGATCTCTCCAGATTCTACCTTTGACTTAATGGAGGATAATTTTTCTAAAACAACTTCTCCATTTTTCAGAAAAGCAATTTTGCTTTTATCAAGTAAATTAATTTTCAGCTCATTTTCCAAAGCTTTAATAAAATGAACCGATTTATCAATTGAACATCCAGTTGCCGGAGCTTTAGTTTCATCTACTGATAGCACAATAAACTGATTATACTTCACATCAATGGATGAATTCAATGCTTTATTATGAGCTGTCCAATTTTCTACAAAAACTTTACCATTTTGTAAAACAAACTGCTTCTCTTCTTCAGTAAATGGTCGATCTGCTTGGTATACCCACAGTCTTGAACTTTTATCTAGATCATTAAAATTAGTGTACATAATATATAGATTGTCAGCTGAGTATTAATTAATAAGTACTCATTTAAATGTAATTTATTTTTTTGCTAAACGGTAGCTAAAGTTAATAAGTTCGTTAATTAATTCAGTATAATAGATAAATAGAATAAATAAAAAATCCGAAGATTTACTTTAAACAGAAAAACTCCGGATTGATTAATAATTTATTCTACTTTATAAAGAAAACTCAAGTCAGCATTCCGCCATCAACTTGAATTACTTGACCTGTGATATAAGAAGACATATCAGAGCCTAAGAATACGCATAAATCTGCAACATCATCTGGACTCCCTCCTCTTTTCAAAGGAATAGCATCTCTCCAGCCTTGAACGGTTTTCTCATCCAAAGCATCAGTCATTTCAGTTTCGATAAAGCCTGGCGCTATAGCATTAGAACGGATATTCCGTGAACCTAATTCCAAAGCAACAGATTTTGTAAATCCAATTATCCCAGCTTTTGAAGCAGAATAGTTTGCTTGTCCTGGGTTTCCTTTTATTCCTACAACAGAGGTCATATTAATAATAGAACCACTTTTTTGCTTCATAAAAGTACGATTTGCAGCCTTTACGGTATTGAAGCAAGATTTTAAATTGATATTGATTACATCATCCCACATTTCCTCTGTCATGCGCATCAATAAATTATCTTTTGTGATTCCAGCATTATTCACCAAAATATCCAAGATTCCAAAATCAGCTACTACTCCAGCAATTAATTCTTCCGCTGCTTTAAAATCAGAGGCATCAGAGCGGTATCCCTTTACTTTTACACCATAAGCATCTGTTAATTCTTTTTCCAAAGCCTGCCCTTTTTCAACGCTTGATAAAAAAGTAAAAGCTACATTAGCGCCTTGTTCAGCATATTTCTGAGCGATGGCTTTACCTATTCCTTTTGAAGCACCTGTGATAAGTGCGGTTTTTCCTTCTAATAGTTTTGTCATAATGGGTTAGTAGTTGATTGTAAAAAACCTAAAATTACAAGGAATAAGTTAATTAAGAAAATGTTCTATGCTTTTGCGTAAAAAATGCAGTCAAAAACCCTTTCTAGCAAGCTTACTGCAAAATTCCTAATCAAATCGCTCCGCTTAGGGAGCTACTAGTAATCGCTAGCTTAATTTATCTAAAATTTTTTTCTAGCCCCATTTCCATTAAATTTGTCAGCGAATAAATAACGAATCCAAAATTTAATTAATAGATATTATGGCATCAAAATATGACATTATTATAGTGGGCTCTGGCCCAGGTGGTTATGTAGCCGCAATCCGTGCTTCTCAATTAGGTAAGAAAGTGGCTATAGTTGAAAAAGAAAGTTTAGGCGGGATTTGCTTAAACTGGGGATGTATTCCTACTAAAGCATTATTGAAAAGTGCCAATGTATTTGAATATATCAGCCATGCTGAAGATTATGGAATCACCGTAAAAGATGCGAAAGCTGATTTCTCAGGAATGGTAAAAAGAAGCCGTGGTGTTGCTGACGGCATGAGCAAAGGTGTTCAATTCTTGATGAAGAAAAACAAAATCGATGTAATTGACGGTTTTGGAAAATTGAAATCAGGAAAGAAAGTAGAAGTAGAGAATGACGGTAAGAAAACTGAGTATTCAGCTGATAACATCATTATAGCCACTGGAGGAAGAGCTAAAGAACTACCAAACCTTCCAATTGATGGCAAAAAAATCATAGAATATAGAAAAGCCATGAGCCTGGAAAAACAACCAAAGAAAATGGTGGTTGTGGGTTCTGGTGCGATTGGTGTTGAGTTCGCTTATTTCTACAATGCAATTGGAACGGAAGTTACCATAGTTGAATTTATGGATAGAATTGTTCCTGTGGAGGACGAGGAAGTATCGAAAGCATTAGCCAAGACTTATAAGAAAGCAGGGATCAACATTATGACCAGCTCTGAAGTAACTTCAGTTGACACCAAAGGAAGTGGTTGCAAAGTGACGGTCAAAACTAAAAAAGGTGAAGAAAAACTGGATTGTGATGTAGTACTTTCTGCAGTTGGCGTTGCTACTAACTTAGAAGGAATTGGTTTGGAAGATGTTGGCGTTTCAACTGATAAAGGAAAAGTATTAGTTGATGATTATTACAAAACCAATGTTGATGGCGTTTACGCAATTGGTGATATCGTTCACGGTCCTGCATTAGCTCACGTAGCTTCAGCCGAGGGAATTATTTGTGTTGAGAAGATTGCTGGTGAAAATCCAGAGCCATTAGATTACAAAAACATTCCTGGTTGTACTTATTGCAGCCCTGAAATTGCATCAGTTGGTTATACTGAAAAGCAAGCTAAAGAAGCGGGTTATGACTTAAAAATAGGTAAATTCCCATTCTCAGCTTCAGGAAAAGCAAGTGCGGCTGGAGCCAAAGATGGTTTCGTGAAGTTAGTATTTGATGCAAAATATGGCGAACTTTTAGGAGCGCACATGATCGGAGCCAATGTTACTGAAATGATAGCTGAAATTGTGGCGGTTAGAAAATTAGAAACCACAGGTCATGAATTGATTAAAACAGTTCATCCTCACCCAACCATGAGTGAAGCTATAATGGAAGCTGCAGCTGCTGCTTATGATGAGGTGATACATATTTAATTTCAGCACGAGCTAAGAAGCTCGTGCTAGCCGAGCTGGCGCGAGCTTCTTAGCTCGTGCTTGTTAAAAACAAAACAAAAAGCTGTTAAGCAGATTTAATTAGTTGAATTTGCCTAACAGCTTTTTTTATTGGGGTATTATCATTTATTTAGCAATCGAAATTCAAAGTTATAGCACCAACAGTTAAAATATCGGAAGAGGTTCTAATAAAAGAACTCAAAGCACAGAAATCAAGTGCTTTTGAATACCTGTATGATAATTACAGTGGAGCTATATATGGTGTCATAGTCAGAATTGTTAAATCAGAGGAAGTAGCACAGGAAGTTTTGCATGATGTTTTTATAAAAGCCTGGAAAAACATAAATGCTTACAGTGCTGAAAAAGGTCGATTGTATACTTGGTTAGTCAATATTAGCCGAAATGCTTCCATCGATAAACTTCGATCAAAAGAAATAAAGAAAACAGGTAAAACCGATTCAGTCTCAGACAACGTACATACCATTGACAATGCAAATTCAACAGAGCAATCAATTGATAGCATAGGATTAGAAAAAGTCTTAGATAAGCTTTCTGATGAACTCCGATTTGTTATTGATCAAATGTATTTTAAAGGCTATACGCAAACTGAAATTTCCGAGGAATTTGATATCCCATTGGGTACGGTCAAAACCAGGGCGAGGACAGCTATGCGTACATTAAGAGAATTATTATTGTGAGTAAAATAGAAGCATACATATCGACAGGAGTAATTGAAGCTTTTGTTTTGGGCCAGCTGAATGAGTCCGAAACAAAGGAGTTGCTTCAGTATGCAGAAGAGCATGAGGAAGTAAGAAAAGCCATTGATGAGGCGGAAGAAACCTTATTTGCTTTAGGTAAAAAAGGAAGCATTGCACCTCCCGAATCCTCTAAAAACAATCTTTTTGAAGACTTGGGATTGGAGGTCGAATCTTTTGAAGATGATTCTGAAGAAGAACTTGTTCAAGAAGAAATCCAAAAGGAGAGTAAATCCTATTCTATTTACCCTTATTTATCAGCTGCAGCAAGTATTGTAGCTATAATTGGAATAGCTTTTAGTGTTTATTATTATAACCAATGGCAGGCTACTGAAGCCCGATTATCCAATATAATTGCGCAAAACCAAACAATGGCTCAGCAGTATAATGTGGTGAAAAATCAGATGGAGCAATATGCTGAGAATGTTGAAATCCTTAGACAGCCAGGAATAGAAACTGTTCCTATGAAAGGTTTGGACATTGCACCAGAAGCTCAAGCCTTCGTACATTGGAACAAAAAAACCAATGAGGTTTTTCTTAATGCTAAGAAAATGCCTGCCAATGAAATGGATAATCAATATCAATTGTGGGCAATAGTTGATGGAAACCCAGTTGACATGGGCGTTTTTGATGTAGCGGGTGATATGACAAGCTTACTCAAAATGAAAACCACTGGAAAAGCTTCTGCATTTGCTGTAACGCTAGAACCTAGAGGTGGCAGTAAAAACCCTACCATGGAGAAAATGTATGTGATTGGACAGATTTGATATAATTACGAACTGCGGGTCTTCTCTGAGATTATAATACATTCTAAATTCTCTCGAATTATCAATCTTATTTACATTTTTCAAATTAAGGAAAGGTTAATCATCAACTACAATAGCTTTACAAAATTGAAGTGCCCTAGTTCGTAATTATAAAATTCGTAATTCGTAATTATTTTTTGCTAGCATTAAAAAGCTTTTGCTTTTCATCTTTGCTTAGGCTTTCGTAACCTTTTTCAGAAATTTTATCCAATATTCTATCTATTTCTTCTTGCTCAATACTAGAGGATGAAGATGATGAAGAGGAACTGCTACCTTTACTGGCTCCAGCAGTTTGTTTCTTTTTGTAGGTAACTTTAATTTTAGGCTTTGATTTGAATAAACTTTGAATAAAACCTAAAGTCATTTGAATCCAAAGGCCAAAATCTGTTCCAGCTTGTAAACCTCTTACATATAAAAAGCCAATTCCTGCACCACCTAAGTGTGCAAGATTTCCACCAGCATTAGGACCAGCAGAGTTTAATAATGATAAAATGATGTAGACCGCTACTATATATTTAATTTTTACAGGACCTATAAAAATCAAATGAAACCTGTGATCAGGAAGTAGTGTTGCAGATGCTGTAGCTACTGCATAAACGGCAGCAGAAGCCCCTACCATTCCGCTAGTAGTTCTATCTGCTAAAAAAGGAATCAAGTTATAGGCTAGTATGAAAATGACAGCTCCAGCCAACGCACCTAAAACATATAAATTCACCAATTTAGCACTTCCAAGGTATTGAGAAACCAGCATTCCAAACCAATACAATACCAGCATATTCATTAAAATATGAAAGAATCCGGCATGTGAGAAAGCATATGTAATGATGGTCCAAGGTCTGTAGATAAACCTTTCTAAATCTGGTGGTATTGTAAATTGAGCATCTACTATTGCATATAGCCCTTCAACACCTGAAAATTTTCCTATTAATGCCAATAAACCCAATCCTACAAAAACAATTGCATTAATAATGATCAATTGATTTAAGGCATTATTGGGGCGCTTAAAATTTTGTTTTAACTCATCGAAAAATCCTGCCATCTTCTTTAATAAAATCTTGTACTATCTTTCTGCCAAATCTTTAACAGAATAAATGCAATCAACATTCCGCCAAGGTGGGCATAGTGTGCCACGTTATCCCCCGGAACATTCTGTATGCCTGCATATAACTCATATAAACCATAGAAGGTTACAAGGTATTTGGCTTTGATAGGAATAGGCGGGAAGAGTAAAAACAATTCCGTATTTGGAAATAAAAAGCCGAATGCAAATAGAATTCCGAACACCGCACCTGAAGCTCCAATTAATGGTACATTTCCCTGAAAGCGCACTACCTCTTTTACTCTTTGAATACTACCCTCGACATACTCTGGATTCTCAGGATTTTCTCCGTAAGCATCGATAAAGTCATACCATTGTCGGTAAGCATAATTGGCATTTTCCTGAATAAAAGATACAAAACTTTCATAATTCGGATTTTCGATATATTGTTCAGCAGCACTTTCTAATTGCTGCATTTCTATAAAGTTTACAACTCCATAAAGTATACCAGCACCAACACCCGTCACCATGTAAAAAATAAAGAACTTTTTCGATCCCCAAAACCGTTCCAGCATTGGGCCGAATATAAATAAGGCAAACATATTACCTAATAAGTGCCCAAAACCAGAGTGCAGAAACATATAGGTAATGAACTGGAATGGCTTAAAAGAGTCGGCAAAAATATAACGCAAGCCAAAATACTGCGCCAATTCTAAATTCATTAAGGACGGAATAAGCAATAAAGCTATATTTATTAAAAGCAGGTTTTTAACAACCGGAGTAAGTCTTGCGAACATAAATTTATACTATATAATTTCTATAATTTAATTAGAATAACTTCTCTCTTTATATCTAGTTGAAGAAGCTTGCAATTTTATTAAGGTCAAAAATAATAAAAGTTGAGTTACCTGAAGGCGCATAATTAGGGTTTTGACAAGCAAAAAGTTTATCAATTAAAGCATTCATTTCTTCCGCATTCAATTTATGCCCTGCTCTAATGGCTGACCTTTTAGCCAAAGAACGAGCAATATTTTCATTTTTCGATACACTCAGCACGTTTTTATTATGCTTAAATTGGTCAATCAAACCCTCAAATACTGATTTTACCGAGGTATCCGTCAATTCTGTTGGGGCACCATTAATCACTACCGTATCTTTTCCAAAAGAAGAAATCACAAACCCCAAAGCTTTTAACTCCTCCTCCATATCCATCACTAAAGCATAATCCGGTGCAGATAACTGCACTTGCTCAGGAAAAAGAAATTGTTGAGAGCTTCCATCACTATTTTGCAAATGACGATTGAATTTTTCAAATAAAATCCGTTCATGAGCTGCTTGTTGATCAACTAACATCAATCCAGATTTTACTTGAGTAGCAATATATTTCTGATGGATTTGAAATATGCTTGATTTAGCCTCTACCCTTTCACTTTGAGGCACCTTGCTTTCATTTTCTTCATTAATTGCACTTCCAAAAGTCATCGACTGCTGACTTTCATCGGCAATATCTTCATTTTCTTCCTCTTCGCTTATTTTCTGGCTCAACTCCTGGAAATTGGATAGAATTTTATCCCACTCCCCATCATTATCTTTTGGTTGTTTGAACTTTTGATAATTGGTGGTTTTTCTGGAAAAATCATCTACCTGATTTCTTCTAGGGGCATTAAAACTAAAATTCACATCACTGTCAAAATCCAATGCAGGCGCTACATTATGCGCTCCTAAAGCCTGACGAATGGCAGCTGCCAAAATTCCGTAAACCATACGCTCATCATCAAACTTAATTTCTGTTTTGGTAGGATGAACATTTACATCAATCCGCTTAGGATCAATTTCTAAACATAGCACATAAAATGGATGCGCTTCTTTTGCCAACAATCCTTCAAATCCATTCACCACAGCATGGTGTAAATAGCCGCTTTTGATGTAGCGATTATTCACAAAGAAAAATTGTTCTCCTCTTGTTTTCTTTGCAAATTCAGGCTTCCCGATGTAACCATAAATTTTTAATTGGTCAGTGGTTTCCTCACAGGCGACCAATTGCTCTTGATAATTTTTACCAAATAATCCAACAATTCGCTGACTCAGCTTACCAGCATTCAATTGGTAAACGTCCATATCATTCTGATGCAAGCTAAAAGCAACTTGCGGATTGGCCAACGCTACCCGATGAAATTCATCAATAATATGACGCATTTCCACTGGGTTGGATTTCAAGAAATTACGTCTTGCCGGAACATTATAAAAAAGATTTTTTACTGAAATGGTAGTGCCACCGGTATGAGTTGTATGAGATTGATTTTTGATTTCAGAAGCTTCAATTTCTAACAAAACTCCTAATTCTGCATCAGCCGTTTTGGTTTTAAGCTCTACTTGAGCAACTGCTGCTATTGAGGCCATTGCTTCTCCCCTAAAGCCCATTGTCTTCAAAGCAAATAAATCGTCTGATTTTCTGATTTTAGAAGTAGCATGACGCTCAAAGCACATTCTGGCATCGGTCTCTGACATCCCTGCGCCATCATCAATTACCTGAATGAGTTGCTTTCCGGCATCCTTCACCACCAATTTAATTTTACTGCTGCCGGCATCAATGGAATTCTCCAATAATTCTTTTACCACAGAAGCAGGTCTTTGGACTACCTCTCCTGCGGCAATCTGATTAGCAATTGCATCAGGCAATAACTGTATAATATCGGACATTTACTTTATTATGTGGATTCTAAAATTTAATTACACCAAAAATTAGATTTTGGCTTTGAGAATCAAATATTCAGCATCTGTTTTTAATAGATTCTATTTATTTCCTTCTTCTCAAGATAATGTATAAAGGAATTAGGAGAAGTAAAGCAAAATAGACATTTGCTCCGTACATCAAATAACCTCCAATGGAAACTCCTACAATTATAATCATCAAAAATTGAAACAAATCAGCAGAGCGATTGGAACCTCTTCTCGCTTTATAAGCTTCTCTTATACTTTCAGAACTGTTGCCTTCCCTTTGATTTCTTATTTCTTTTCTGATTCGATCCGTTCTCTTTTCAATATCTTCCTTCACTGGATCGTAATAGCGAGGTTGAATCTCAAACCTCTGATATTTGGGCAATCTAAATATGGATGGAACTTTCATAAATTCTAATTTAAAATAGATGAATAAAGGAACGAAGCTTTCGTTATGTAAGTTTAAATAGCAAACTGCTATTATGAATTCAAATTAATTCAACAAATTAGCAAAAATTAACAATATAAAGGAAATCATCTTTCTCAGAAACAAACTTAATGTTAATTTAGCTTTTATCATAAATTCAAAACTACCACATGTTCAAAAAAGTTTTCTCCCTATCAATTCTGTTGGTTTATTCAGTATTAAATTCACTTTTTTCGCAGGAAATCATGTATCCGAAATGGGTAGAAGAAACTTATGCGGAAATGAATCAGGAAGAAAAAATTGGACAACTGTTTATGGTGGCAGCTTATTCCAATAAAGATGAACAACACATCAAAAACCTTTCACTCCTCATAGAAAATTATCATATAGGAGGGTTAATATTTTTCCAAGGCGGACCAGGAAGGGAAATCAATATGACCAACCAACTTCAAGCCAAATCTGAAATTCCATTATGGATAGGAATGGATGCGGAATGGGGATTAGGAATGCGGCTGGACAGCACCATGAATTTCCCCAAGCAAATGACACTGGGGGCCATTCAAAATAATGATTACATCTATAAAATGGGTGCAGAGATTGCTCGTCAGGCTAAACTGATTGGTGTTCATGTTAATTTTGCTCCCGTTGTGGATGTCAACAATAATATTAAAAACCCCGTGATTGGGAATCGCTCTTTCGGGGAAGACAAAGTAAACGTAGCTGAAAAAGGAGTGGCCTACATGAAAGGAATGCAAGATAATGGACTCTTAGCCAATGCCAAACATTTTCCAGGACATGGAGATACCGACTCGGATTCGCACATGACTTTACCTATAATCAATCACAGCAAAGGCAGACTCGATGAATTAGAACTATACCCATTTAAAAAGCTCATTGAGAATAATGTAAATAGCATGATGGTGGCACATTTGCATATTCCTGCTTATGATAGCACTCCTAATAAAGCCACTACCCTATCTAAAAATGTGGTGACTGATTTGCTAAAAGAAGAATTAGGTTTTAACGGCTTGATTTTTACAGATGCATTAAACATGAAGGGAGTAAGCGATTTTTACGCTCCAGGAGAAACTGATTTGTTAGCTTTTAAAGCAGGAAATGATGTATTACTGTTTCCGATGGATGTTCCAAATGCCATCAACATGATAAAAGATGCCATAAAAAAAGGTGAATTACCAGAAGAAAGATTGGAAGAAAGTGTAAAGAAAATACTTCATGCTAAATATAAATTAGGACTTCATGAAGGCTTTAAAAAACTGGAACCTGAAAAAATCCATGAAAAACTTAATTCTACAGAAGCTAAAAATCTAAACGAAAAGCTCTATGCTGAAGCGGCTACTTTAGTGAGAAATGAAAAGAATTTTCTACCTATCCATATTTTGGACACCACGAATTTTGCTTCTCTCTCCTTAAAAGGCGATAACAATAATACTTTCCAAGAATATTTAAGCAAATATGCTGATTTTACCCATTATCATTTACCTAAAGATAACATGGATTTAGGTGATTATAGTCAACTTATAAACCAACTAAGCCAATATGAAACGGTGGTAGTTGGTTTGCACGGCATGAACAATTCAGCCTCCAAAAGATTTGGTCTGAAATCAGAGGATTTACTATTCCTTCAAAACCTTTCCGAGAAAGCCAATGTGGTATTGACTGTTTTTGGTAATGCGTACAGCTTAAAATACTTACAATCATTTCAGCATATTTTAATGATGTATGAGGATAATGATATTACTCAAAAACTGGCTCCTCAGATGATTTTTGGTGCGAAACCTACAAAAGGAAAATTACCTATCTCAGTTGCTCCTGAGATGAAAGCTGGAACTGGAATAAATACAAAAACCCTTAATAGATTTGGATACAGCAATCCTTTGGATGTGGGAATGGATCCAAAAATTCTAGCCGAAATTGATGCCATTGCACAAGAAGCCATTGAGACAGAAGCCACACCAGGAGGGCAAATATTAGTAGCAAAAGATGGTCAAATTGTATACGAAAAAAACTTTGGTTACCAGACATACCATAAATATTCAAAAGTTAAAGATGAAACCATTTATGATTTAGCATCCATCACTAAAGTAGCCGCTACTTTGCAAAGCATCATGTTTTTATATGACAGAGGAATTATCGATTTGGACAAAAAAATAAGTCATTATCTGCCCGAGCTTAAAAAGAGTAATAAACAAAATATGACACTTCGAAATATTTTGACTCATCAGGCTGGCTTAGTTCCTTATGTGCCATTTTGGAGACAAACCCACGATATGTTTGGTTTAAAAACGCCCATGTATCAAAACCATGAGGCTTCACTTTATCCCAATCAATTAGCTTCTGGCTTATATGGTCATCAAGTATTGGGTGATTCCATCTGGCAATGGGTAATAGATTCAGAATTACTAGAAAAACCTAGATGGCAAAAAAATTATGACTATCGCTATTCCGACATGGGTTATTATATCATGCAGAAAATCAGTGAACGCATGACCAATATGAGTTATGAAGATTTTTTGCATGAAAATTTTTATAAACCCATGGGGATGAGTACAATGGGTTTTCTCCCATTATGTCGATTCCCAGAAACACAAATTGCTCCAACTGAAAATGATCTGGTGTTCAGAAACGATTTAATCAAAGGTTGGGTACATGATCAGGGTGCTGCTATGGTGGGAGGTGTGGCTGGACATGCCGGACTATTCAGCAATGCCAAGGATCTTGCAATATTAATGCAAATGAATTTGTGGGATGGTACTTATGGCGGTGTTCGGTATTTTAGTAAAGGCACTGTTCCTTATTTTACCAAAAAGCAATTTGATGAAAATAGAAGAGGTTTAGGCTGGGATAAGCCAGTTGAGGAAGAAGGCCCCTCTCCTACCTCACATTATGCTTCCCCATTAACTTTCGGACACACTGGCTTTACAGGCACAGCTGCCTGGGCAGACCCAGAATTTGGTTTGGTATATATATTCCTCTCAAACAGGGTATATCCTGATGCCGATAATAGAAAATTGATTTCCTCCAATATTCGAACAAGAATAATGGATGTCATTTATCAATCAATTTTTGAATACGAATCGGAACAAGAAGAATACGTTAATTAATAGGCGCAATTTTGAAATTTTAAACATAATCGTCAGGCATTACGTTTTACTTTTCATCTTATAAAAGAAATTTATATCTAACATAAAATTAAATGAATATAGGTATTGTTTGCTATCCTACCTTTGGAGGAAGTGGGGTTGTAGCTACAGAATTAGGAAAAGCTTTAGCTAAAAATGGACATAATGTTCACTTTATAACCTATTCCCAACCAACAAGATTAGATTTTTTCAACGAAAACTTATTTTACCACGAAGTAGATATCAGAACATATCCCCTTTTTCAATACCCTCCTTATGAGCTCGCGTTGGCCAGCAAAATGGTAGATGTCGCTCAACATGAAAAATTGGATCTATTGCACGTTCATTATGCTATTCCACATGCCTCAGCTGCCTACATGGCAAAACAAATCTTAAAGGAAAAAAACATCAATATACCTGTGGTCACCACATTGCATGGGACTGACATTACGCTAGTAGGAAAAGACCCTTCCTATGAACCAGTAGTAACTTTCAGTATTAATAAATCGGATGGGGTTACTGCTGTTTCCGAAGATTTGAAGAAAGATACTTTAGAGCATTTTGACATCTACCAGCATATTGAAGTAATTCCTAATTTCATAGATTTGAATAGGTTCAAGAGACAGAAAAAGGAGCACTTCAAAACCGCCATATGTCCTAATGGAGAGAAATTGATGGTCCACACCTCTAATTTTCGAAAAGTAAAAAGAGTTGAAGATGTTATACACGTTTTCAATAATGTTCGAAAAATAATTCCTTCAAAATTACTTTTAGTGGGGGATGGCCCGGAAAGAATTAAAATGGAAAAACTCTGTCGTGAGCTAGGCACTTGCGAGGATATCCGCTTTTTAGGCAAAATGGAAGCAGTAGAAGAGGTTCTGTCGGTAAGTGACTTATTTTTAATGCCTTCTGAAAAAGAAAGTTTTGGTTTGGCAGCATTAGAAGCAATGTCATGTGAAGTTCCAGTTCTATCATCTAATGCTGGTGGAATACCTGAATTAAATATTGACGGAGTTACTGGTTTTACCTGTAATGTCGGAGACGTTAAAGACATGACAGAGAAAGCATTATACATTTTAGCTGATGAAAATTTAGATAAATTTAAAACTGCAGCACTAGAGCGCGCAAAGAAATTTGACATCACAAACATCCTTCCGCTTTATGAAAATTTTTATTTTAAAATACTGAAAAAAGAACTCGCTGAAAGGCCTTCTTAGCATTACTTGTTGAACAATTCTTGAGCTTGGTCGTTAAAATCCGGTAGTTAATCGATGAACAACTTTTTTTGAAATTGTCATTTTTAATAGTTATGGATATAGCACAAGACAGAAAAATAAAGGGTTCAGGAACAAAAAATCTTTTCGAGAACCCACTACTTGAAAAACTGACTAGAAGTCATTTTTCAGTACCTTTAAGTATTTTAGCTGTAATTTCTATTTTACTGGCCTATTTATCTTTCACTAGATTTAATATTGGGGTAACGTCATTTATACCCCTCTTTATTGCGGGCTTTTTCAGTTGGACATTAGGTGAATATCTCATTCACAGATATGTCTTTCATATGGACGATGATAAAAAATGGAAAAGATGGATTACCTACACTTTTCATGGAATTCATCATGAGTATCCGAAAGATAAGGATAGAATTGTGATGCCACCAGCAGGTGCAATTTTAATAAGTAGCATTATTTTTGGTGGATTTTGGCTAATCATGCAGAATTATGCTTTTGCTTTTGTACCAGGTTTCCTAATTGGTTATTTGGCTTATGCCTTTGTACATTATGCCATTCATGCCTATCAACCTCCCAAAAATTTTATGAGGTGGCTATGGATTTACCACAGTATTCACCATTACAAGCACCCTGATAAATACTTTGGAGTTTCATCTCCTATCTGGGATTATATTTTCAACACTGTTCCAAAAAGAAAATAATTAATGGCATCAGTTAGCATTTTAGGTTGCGGTTGGCTAGGACTTCCTCTTGGAAAAAAATTAATCGCTGAAGGATATGAAGTAAAAGGAAGTACAACCAGCACTTCAAAAATACCCAAACTGGAAGAGGCCGGAATAAATGCTTTTACCATTGATTTACCAAATAAAAGTTCAGTTTCTGAATTCTTTAATTCTGAATATTTAATTATTAATATTCCTCCAAGAACTTCTAAAAAAGGTGTAGATCATCATGTGGAAAGTCTAAAATCAATACTAAATAAGATTCCACTTGGCCAAAAAATAATTTACATCAGCGCTACTTCTGTATACCCAAAAGTTGATTATCCAATTGATGAAGAACATGAATTAGATCATAATTCAGAAAGAGCAAAAGCCCTTATTCGAGCAGAGGAATTACTACACAATCAGTTTAAAGATAAATTGACCATTATTAGATTTGGGGGGCTATTAGGTTACGACAGGATACCTGGAAGGTACTATTCAGGCAAAAATGTCGCGCAACACCAACAAAAAGTAAATTATATCCATAGAGATGATGCAATAGGAATAATTGAAGCTGTCCTTAAAAAAGAAAAGTGGTCTTTTATATTCAATGGAACCGCTCCCTATCACCCAACTAAAAAAGAAGTATTCCTGAAGAATGCAAAAGATTTTAACTTCGAAGCTCCTGGTTTTGAAAATAAAGAACAAGAAATGACGAACCGAATTATTGAAAGCCCTAAAATTGAATTTATTTTAGATTATTCATTCATTTACCCTGATCCAATCAATTTTTTTTATACTAATTAAAGAAATGACTTTTTAAAGATTTGATTATTTAGTATCATTCGGAAGTTTTATAAAAAGCCATGTGCACACTAACATATTTACCACTTTCTGAAGAGCAATATATCTTAACTACTAATCGTGATGAGAGTCCGGATAGAGGGTTGGCGGGATTTCCTTCTTACCACCATGTTGAGGGTAAGAATATTGTATTCCCTCAAGATCCAAAGGCTGGAGGCACTTGGGTTGCTACTTCTGATAATGGGATTAGCGTATGTCTATTGAATGGAGCTGATCAGCCCCATGAGTTTAATCCGCCATACAGAATGAGCAGAGGACTGGTGGTGATGGAAGCCATAGAATGTATTAAGCCAGATGAGTTTTTCAAAAACTATGATTTCACTGATATAGAACCCTTTACCATGGTGGTGCTTTTTCACGATCCTGAGTTAAGAATACTCGAATTCAAATGGGATGGTAAAAATACTTTCTTAGTAGAGAAAGATTCAGAAAAACCGCATATATGGGCTTCCACACAGCTCTACACTAAGGAAGCTGTTCAAAATAGAAATGAATGGTTTGAAAAATGGCTGAAGGACAATAGAGAATACACGGTTGAAGCAATAAGAGATTTCCACAGAAATGCTGGGTCTGGTGACTTGATGAATGACCTTGTGATGGATAGAGGAGAGGTAAAAACCGTTAGTATTACAAGCATCTGCTCTTTGAAAGGCGTAGTTAATATGACTCACCATAACTTGCTAGAAAATCACAAGCAAGAAATCAGCTTATCGCAGCATGTGAATCAGGAGTTTTCTCACCATATCTTGTAAAATACTTTACTTGTATTGAATTCTTTCTTTTAGAATTATCAAGTCTTCAAAAATGTAAAGTTTTATAAGACCATAAATTTATCCTTATTACAGTAACATTCATCTTCTCAATTTAGTTAAGAGAGAATATGTTAGGTTACAGATTTACAAAGTATTTAGCTCATAAAGATTTATCGGATACCACTTTTGATCAACTATTCAATGTATTCAACGAATTATTGATCATTACGGGTGGTGATGTTAGTGAAGCATTAAGTTGGCTGACCAATATTGACAAGCAATATAACATTACTGATGGGCAGTACGGAATGGGCGACTTCATTGAAGATTTAAAAAACAAAGGATTTATTTCGGATAAAACGCCAGATGGTTCTTTTGAAATAACAGCCAAAACAGAGCAAAATATTCGTAAAAATGCACTAGAAGAAATATTTGGCAAGCTAAAGAAATCAGGAAAGGGAGAACATAAAACTAACTTCACTGGATTGGGTGAAGAACCAGGAACGGACAGAAGAAACTACGAGTTTGGTGATTTGCTTCATCAAATTTCTATGACTGATTCGCTGAGAAATGCACAAATCAATCATGGGTTAGGTGATTTTATGCTGACTGAAGATGACCTAGAAGTGGTAGAAAGCGAATACAAAACACAAACCTCTACTGTGCTGATGATTGATATCTCCCATTCTATGATATTGTATGGAGAAGACCGCATTACACCAGCCAAAAAAGTAGCTATGGCTTTAGCCGAACTCATTACCAAAAAATATAAAAAGGACACACTTGATATTATAGTATTCGGAAATGATGCCTGGCAGATTCAGATAAAAGACTTACCCTATCTGCAAGTGGGGCCTTATCACACCAATACCATAGCCGGATTAGAATTAGCTATGGATTTATTGCGAAGAAGAAAAAATAAGAACAAGCAGATTTTCATGATAACAGACGGGAAACCAACCTGCATGAAACAAGGCATCAAATATTATAAGAACAGCTTTGGTCTTGACCCGAAAATTTTAAACAAAACACTCAATTTAGGCGCTCAGTGCCGAAGATTGAATATACCTATAACCACTTTTATGATTGCCTCCGACCCTTATTTACAGGAGTTTGTAAAAGAATTCACAACCGTAAATAACGGAAATGCATATTACAGCAGTCTGCAAGGATTAGGCAACTTAGTGTTTGAAGATTACAAGAGAAACAGAAAAAAAAGATATTGAAAATAACTTTATGAGCTACGAGAAACTCACTACGCAAGATAAATTAAAAATTACCACCCTTAAAGATTTAATGAAAAGCGGTTATCAGCCCAAACCCGTCAAGGAAGAACTCCGACAGAACCTCATCAAAAAAATGAAGGCTGGAGAAAATGTTTTTGAAGGCATTTGGGGTTATGAAGATACGGTTATTCCTGATATACAAAGAGCAATTCTGTCGCGTCATAATATTAATTTATTAGGCTTAAGAGGTCAGGCAAAAACCAGAATTGCTCGGATGATGACTTTATTGCTGGATGAATATGTTCCAGTTTTAAAGGGTACAGAACTCAATGATGACCCTATGCAACCACTGTCGCGACAAGCACAGGATATCTTGGAAGAACAAGGGAATGATGCCCCAGTGGCATGGATGCATAGAGATGAGCGCTATACTGAAAAATTAGCTACTCCCGATGTTTCAGTTGCTGACCTGATTGGAGATGTTGACCCAATCAAAGCAGCTACATTAAAACTTCCTTATTCTGATGAGCGCGTGATACACTACGGGTTAATTCCTCGTTCACACAGAGGGATATTTGTGATCAATGAATTACCTGATTTACAAGCTAGAATACAGGTAGCCTTATTTAATATTTTACAAGAAGGAGATATTCAAATCAGAGGTTTTAAATTAAGGCTTCCTTTAGATTTACAGTTTGTCTTTACTGCCAATCCTGAAGATTACACAAACAGGGGCAGTATCATCACACCATTGAAAGATAGAATAGATGCGCAAATTATCACTCATTACCCTGAAAGCATTGAAATAGGACGAAAAATCACAAAACAAGAAGCTGCTATAAAAGATGAGCAAAATGAGGTGGTGGAATTAAATGAGCTATCCAAAGACTTAATTGAACAAATTGCTATAGAAGCACGAAATAGTGAGTATATAGATGAAAAAAGTGGAGTTTCTGCCAGGCTGACCATTTCAGCTTACGAAAGTTTGGTCAGCGCAGCAGAACGAAGATGTTTAATCAACAAAGAGCAAAAGGTCTATGTAAGAATGTCTGATTTTTCAGGTGTTGTGCCCGCTATCACAGGAAAGGTAGAATTAGTTTATGAGGGAGAGCAAGAAGGACCAGGCATTGTTGCTCAAACTTTAGTTGGCAAAGCCATCCGATCGCAATTTGATCACTATTTCCCAAATCCGGAGCAATTAAGAAAAGATAGGGAAAAGAAAAATCCTTACCGACCAATCAGCAAATGGTTTAATGATGGTAAAAAAATTGACCTCTTCCACGATGACAATGAAAGCGATTACAAGAAAAAATTAGATAGTATTCCAGGTTTAAGGGATTTGGTCAAAACACAGCATAAAAAGCTAAGCGAAAAGGAGACCTACTTCATGATGGAATTTGCACTTCATGGCATGGCTGAATATAGCTTATTGAGTAAACATGCATTAGCGAAGGGACATAGCTTTAAAGACCTATTAAGCAGTATGTTAAATTTTGAAGATTCGTCCGATCAGGATGATGATTTTAATATTTAATTGTATATTTGGAATAGAACCATTGAATTTAATATTAATTTGAAGATAGCTGACAACCTTATTGGGGAGATACAGGATTTGCTTGCTGAGGCTTATAAGATTTCTAAAGAAAGTATTCCAAGTGCTATAAGCTTAACTGAAAAAGCACTCTTTAAATCCCAAAAAATAAAAAGAAAAAACGCTATTCATGCAGATGCATTAAATCAGCTATCTTTATTACAACGCAAAAATAAGGAATATGCTACCGCTAAATCGCTTGCTGAAAGAGCACAACTAATCTCTAAAAAAATCAACTATGAACGAGGAAAAGGTGATGCCAGTTATAATACTGCTGTAATACTGACAGAGCTAGAAAAATACAGTGAAGCATTACCTTTTGCGACCGATGCTGTACACTATTATGAAAAAATAGAAGACTATAAATTTCACACCAAATCATTATGCCTTTTAGGTAATCTGTATGAAGGTTTTCACGATTTCAAAAATGCCTTTTTAGCATACAATGAAGGGCTTAAAGAAGCTGAAACGCATCAAAACAAAAACTTAATTAGCGATATATATTTAAGCCTTGCGGGTATCAATTTAAAAACTAACAAGGTATCTAAAGCTTCTCAGTTAATAGACAAATGCATTAAACTAAAAGAGGAACTCAAGCAGCAAGAGAAACTTGCCAGCGCATACTATTTAGCAGGGAAAATAAAATCAAAAGCAGGAAAGCTGGAAAAAGCTGGAAACAGTTTTACGATTGCTTTATCACAGTTTAAAGAGTATAACATGCAGTCTGGGATGGTGGACAGCATGGAAAAGCTAGGAGGTATTTACTTCAAGGAAGGAAAAATTAAAGAGGCAATAGACTTGTTGGAAGAGGCAGTACAAATTGCTGAGAAAAGAAGCTTGAGAAATAGTTTATTTAAGTGTCATCACCTTCTCTTTCAATGCTTTAAACCTGTAAACACTTCAAAAGCACTTTTTCATCTGGAGGAATACGTAAAACTGAGAGAAGAAGAAAATCACAAGTACATTAAAAATATAGTGGATGGCTATGAAGTGATATCCCAGATGGAAGATTTGGAGAAAGATGCTGAAATAGAACAAGAAAAAGCCTCCATAATCGAAAAGAAAAACACAGAATTAGATTCATTTTTTTATAGAGTTTCTCATGATTTAAAAGGTCCTATTGCATCTCTGCTAGGATTAAGTGATTTAGTGGACAAGGATATCAAAGACCCCGATGCCAGGCATTTCTTCAAAATGTATGACCATCAAATCAGGCGTTTAAACATGATCGTGATGGAGCTAATCAACATCACTGAATTAAATTATCGGGATATTAAGCTTACGCCAATCAATTTTTATGAAATAGTTGATAATTGCATCTCTGCATATGCTTATTTGCCTAATTACTCAAAAATAAGTTTTACTATAGATATAGAAAGTAATCTATATTTCAGATCGGAGTGGTATATTATTAATACCATCTTGCAAAACCTGATAGAAAACAGTGTTAAGTATATTGACATAAATAAAAACCAACCTAAAGTAGATGTGGTAATCTATAAACGAAAAGATCATATTTTCCTTAAAGTAATAGATAATGGTAAGGGTATTGAACCCGAACACCACAATAAAATATTTGGCATGTTCTACAGAGCAAGCGAAGAGGGGACTGGAACTGGCTTAGGATTGTTTATACTCAAAAGAGCTATTGAACGTTTGAAAGGCGATGTGACATTTGAGAGTCAACCTAATGTAGGCAGTACATTCATTGTAAAAATCCCTATAACCAAAGAAGAATCCAGTTAGATTTTTTACTTGATTTTAAGTTTTGATCATACCATAAAGATTTAGAAAAATGGAGGCACTTTTAACAGCCGATGGACTAATCAGTTTATTATCTTTGACCTTAATGGAAGTAGTTTTAGGGATAGATAACATTATATTCATATCAATCCTATGTAATCGATTACCTGAAGATCAGCAGAAAAATGCTCGTAATTTAGGCTTGGTTTTGGCTTTATTGATGAGAATTGCCCTCTTGTTTGGTATCACTTGGCTGGTAGGTTTGACAAAACCGCTTTTGACCTTATTTGAATTTGACTTTACCTACAGAGATATAATTCTGATGGCAGGTGGATTATTTTTGATTTATAAAAGTACCACAGAAATCCATCATAAACTGGAAGGAGAAGAAACAGATGTAAGTGAATCTCCAAAAATAAGTGGATTTACATCCGTAATTTTCCAAATTATCTTACTGGATATAGTCTTTTCTTTTGATTCCATCTTAACTGCAGTTGGATTGGTAGATAGTGTAATGATAATGATTGTCGCTGTCATCATTAGTATAGGCATAATGATCTTAGCAGCAGGTAAAATAAGCAGTTTCGTGAATGCGCATCCAACAGTCAAAATGTTGGCTCTCTCATTTTTATTATTGATTGGCGTGTTGTTACTAGTGGAAGGATTCCATGTGCATGTGCCAAAAGGCTATATATATTTTGCCATTTTCTTCTCATTATTGGTTGAGCTCTTAAATATGAGAATGCGAAAGAAAAGTAAAAAGGAGAGTCAGGCAGTACAGCTCAAAGAACGATTCAAGGAATAAGCTCATATTTTGCATATTGAAATTCAACTATTACCTTAGCGCCATCAATTAAGGGGTGCCTCAAAATAACGGGCTGAGAACATACCCTGGACCTGATCCTGATAATGCAGGCGTAGGAATCAATGATTTAACAGATGGAAATTTTAAAAGAATTATATTTTGGCCTTCTGAATATGGGATGGCTGGAAGGACTCGGTGTATCCTTCGGTATTTTATATATCTATTTTGCTGCCAAAGAAATGATCTGGTGTTGGTATGCCAGCTTAGTAAGCGTTAGTATCTATCTGGTAATCTGCTACCAAGTTCAGCTATATGCCGAAATGGGCTTGAATTTCTACTATTTAGGCACCACTATTTATGGTTGGTGGCATTGGAGAAACCCCAACAGGAAAGAAAAGGAATTACCGATCTCCAAAATGAAGTTGAAGGAACATGGCATATTCATAATTGCTGGCATTCTTTTCACTTTTGGACTTGGTTACTTTTTGATAGAAAAGACAGATGCACAACTTCCCTACTTAGATTCTTTCACCACTGTTTTTAGCGTATTGACTACCTTATTAGTAACTAGGAAAGTATTAGAAAACTGGCTCTACTGGATCGTTATTGATACAGTAGCGGTTTACATTTATTTCCAAAGAGAATTATTCCTAACTTCCCTCCTAATGGCAGCTTATGTAATTATAGCAGCTGTTGGATATTTCAACTGGCGTAGGCTTTACCAGACCAAATACGCATGAAAAAAATTGCCATCATAGGACCAGAAAGCACTGGAAAAAGTACTTTAACAAAAGGCTTAGCAGATCACTTTCATGAACCTTTTGTTCCTGAATTTGGAAGAAAATATTTGGAGGAAAATGGCAGTCAATATGAGAAATCTGATCTACTGAAAATCAGTAAAGGCATACTTGAAGCAGAGCAAGAGCAAGCCAAAAATGCCAAGCATTTCTTATTTTGCGATACCGATTTGATTATGATGAAAGTTTGGTATGAAGTGAAATATGGAGAATGTCATCCTTATGTCTTAGATAAACTATCTCAAAAGCCTTATGACTTTTATTTGCTATGTGCCCCTGATCTCCCTTGGGAAGCTGACCCATTAAGAGAAAATCCTAATATGCGAGAAGAGCTTTATGATCGCTATCAACAGGAGTTGGTGAATTATAGATTTGAATATGGCTTGATTTCAGGAACCAAGGATCGAATAGAAAAGGGAATTGAAGTGATTGAGAAAATTAAATAAGGAGAGTAACTTTTAAATACTCTCCTTATCTCTTAAATCTATCTTTTAATCAGCTTTTGCTGAGCTCTGTAGCTTTCAGTTTCCACCGTAATAAAGTAAACCCCATCGTTTATTTCATCTAATGGAATTTCTAACTTTTTCTCCTTTTGGAAGTCATGTAATCCATTGTAAATGGCTTTTCCCGTCAAATCAGTAATTACTACACTACTAAGTCCCAGGTATTCATCCCCAGTGTATTTAAGGTTAAAATCATTACGCACTGGATTAGGATAAGCTTTAAAACCGACAGCTGACAATCCCCTGCGGTTTGAAGTAAGTGCTATACCTTCCGAAGCCACACTACAGAATTCCGTAGCTACTTCAACTGAGTAGACCCCAGACCTATCTATCGAAATGGATTGGGAAGTAGCACCATTAATAGGTTCACCATTAAAGAACCATTGGTTTCCTTCTTCATAATTAGAGCTCAAGCCACTTTCAGTTAAGGTAATGATTGCTGGCTCCATATTTTCAATATAAAGCGTTGCAGTATCTGATTCTATACTATCACCTTCCGCTTTGAGTATGATTGAATAGTAATCAGTTGGTAAATTCTCAGGCAATGAGAAACTGAAGAAATTATCGTTTAAATCTATCGCCTCCACTTCTAACCTTTGTTCATTTCCTGAATTATCTAAAAGCAAAGCATTATAGTTAAACGATTCATTAAGGTTTCCTAAGGCATTTTCAAAACTGAATTCTACTGATTCGTCTACACAGCTCTTAATTGTATCTTGGTTTAAAGCTACTCTTGCCTTCACGTATATTTCATTCGAGAAATATTCGCAGTTGGCAGCTCTTTTTGAAGCGTAGTACACTCCTTCTCTACTGAGTTCTAAGATGGAATCATTCGCTTGTGAGATCAACCCATCATTTCTGAACCACTTTAAATTTCCAGAGTCATTGATAACCAATTTATCATTATTCCTAGCAATTTCAATTTCTTGAATTGGCTGAATATTTAGTGAGTCTTTATAGATTCTGTAATCAGAGCCAAGTTCAGGTACCATTGAAAAATAATGCATTCCTGAATCCAACTCTTCGGGTAACCTCACTATAATAAAACCATTCTCCTTACTTAGTACATCCAAAAGTGTACTATCACTCATGTCAAAAGAATTTGAAATAAACGGAAGAGCTGAATTATCACCTTCATTGATTCCAGTGTAATTGTAGTGGATCTTTATATCTGCTCCCATACAAATCTCATCTCCCTCCATATAATAATTACTTGCTAATGAGAAATCATCTATTCTATAGCTCCCATCTTGTGTTCGGAAACTACCTGTTAAGGCATTTTCATTTACAGCTCTACCGCCAGAATTCTCTTGGTAATTATAAATAGCAAAGTGATATTCAGTTGACTCCTTCAATCCTTCTAAATAATAGTTCATGTTAGAATAATTATTTATTTGGTAAATTTTACTTCCATCTTCAAGACTATCTAATTGAGAAAAGTCTACATTATAGCCCGAAGTAGTAGAAAACTTAATGCTATCTGTAACCGAGTTTAAATCAACTGCTCCATTTTCTTTGATCAAGATCAAGGCTCCTTTGCCTTCAGAATCTTGAAACGTGAAGTTCGTTTGTGTAGCTTCCCGGTCAAAAGTTGAAAAGTTTTGTGGCAATTGGTTAGGAGGATTTGGCATCGTATAGAATGAAGTCGAAACTACATCAGAACTCATATAATTAGGGTCTTCTCCTTCTCCTTGATTAAAACCAATGGCCAAAACAGCATATCGGGTATTCGGTTCCAGATTGCTTAGGATTACATTATCATCCTCTCCGTTATAAATGAAGTAGCCCTCCGTATTTGGACGAAAAACATCACCAAAACCGAAATCCGAATTAGCTTTAAATGTAAATCCATCTTTAAACAAGCTACTTGGAGTAGAATATCCGCCTTTTATGGCAGCTAGTAATGTTTTATTGCCATCTCCTTTAGTCCATGAAATTTTTGCACTGTTAGTTTTTATTGAATCAATAGTTAAATTAGAAGGTTCTACTAAAGGCTCTTCAGCAAGAGCACCCGCAGAAACAGAGGTTAAAAAATGCGTTGAATAATCATAAATATATCCTCCTCCAGAACTATTATAAGTTTTTAAAGTAAGTGCACCACTCGCACTTTCTGATTGTATATACCCTTGAACAAGCTTCTCAAAAACTGAATCACCTCTTCTTAAATTTTCTGAAAATACTATAGGTGCAGATGTATCAGTACCATCATAAACTACTAAATCCACATAAGATGACTGTGGTGTACCATGCTTAAGCGTCAGCATCACTTTATCGCCAGGATTTTGAGGCTTTAATGTCACGTAATTAGGCACCCATGGATGGGAAGACCCTCCCCCATTTTCACCATATACATTTCGATTCCCTGAAACTAGGTATTCTTTACTATCACGAGCCATAATAATATCATCAGTCATTAGCGTTTTGATACTAAATTCTGAAGGAACAGAGTACACTATAGAATCCCCTTTTTCAATGTAATCAAAGACTCTAAAAACATATTCCGTATCTGGTTCTAAATCAGTTATGTAAAATTCCTTTTCTTTCCCATTCAAAACACTTTGCTCCACATCCAAATTATAGTCAAAAGTATTACTGACCGTTGGTCTTAAGTTTTTGTTAAGATTTAATAAACTGTCTCCAACTTTCCTCATGGTCATATAATGGTAGTCGAACTGTGTTTGTCCATCTAGCGTAAACTCTAAAGTCTCTTTAAGCACCTTCTTTCTTAGATGCGTAAAATTTGATTCTGGTACAGAAAATGCGTCTGATTCAAAAGCCCATCCTTGTGTCTGTTTCAAACCCACAGAATTTGTTGCTAAATAATAACTCTTACCTACAGCATGATTATTGGAAATGATCGCATTATTAATTTTCAACGTATCAGCTAAACTTTTAATATAGCTTACTCCATTTGCCCCTTGTAGTTTTATTGGCAAACTATCATTCCTTTGAATAAAAGATGTAGACAGCGTATCACCTTCAGAGATGGTCAACAAATCATTTGTAAGATAAATTGAGTCTACTTGTACTTGGCCAGAAATATTTAGACCTCCACTATTACCATACACTTTTTTTAAGGAAAGCTCTCCTCTAAGAGCATCAACATCCTCAAAAAATGGTGGGTTTACTAATTCTGATTGATACATGGCAACTAGATTAACTGACTCTTTGCCTTCTGTTGTAAAAATTATTTTTGAATCCCAGGCTTCTATTCGAGATAAACCAGGTATATCTTCTATAACAGTTACTCCACTACTAGGAGGAGTTCTAAATTGCAGGTACGGGTTTTGTAAATAGGGCTTAATATTAACTCTATTTGTATCTGCTATTTGTAGAAAATAAAAATAAGATGGTTGAAGTCTACAGTTTTCACCTAGTTCAACATCAGTAGCTACTTTAAAAGAATAGGAGTAATAGTCTACATTAGAAAACAAGACTCTTCTCTTTAAGGGTTTAGAAGTAATACTATTTACGGAATAATCCCTATCTCTTAAGGAAACATAGACATATTCCTCTTCGTCATATCTTGTAAATGAATTCGTATCAATAATGACACTTGAATTAATGTCAGGTAGTTTTCCATGTTGAATTTCACCTCCTGATGTTGTTCGCCAATTCTCAACGTCATCCCAATATCCGGTTTCATCCACAAAATAATAATCCACAGTTGAACTGGTCGTAAATGATTTAACCACTCTATTTTCCGAATCATAATTAACAATATTCCTTAAATCTCCTAAACTAGCAGGATAAATAGCAAGCTGATAATCAGTTTGAGTATTAAGTCCTTCTAATCTTAAAGTGTCAGAAGCAAACCAAAAAACTCTTTTATTATCAAAATATTGATCACCTCTATAGTTTTCAAGACGAGACATCATTCCTGGCTCAAAAGGAACATCCACATCAGCCGTATTAGAAAGAACCCCAAGAAAAACCTTACTTTGTGCATCTAATTTAAATTCAACTGTCCTTGCTTTAACATCTAATATCTCAAACCCATTTACGCTATGCGCTGGTTTAGGTGGAAGTACACTAAAGTGCGAATCACTATTTGGCACCTTATAACTAGTAATATCATTTACTTCATTATATTCTATAACTCTGAAATTATAAGTTCTTCTCAAATCAGATAAACCAGTAATAGTTACAGAATTGCCTGTCCCATTATATGCTACCCTAAACCCTCTGTTATAAATATCTTCATCGGAAGGTAAATTACTGTATTCACCCCCATCTACCACTTCATACTTTTTGTTGTAAAAAAAATCTTCATCAAGCGAAAGGTAATTTGAGCTATTCACCACAACTAGTCTTCTTTGTCCATCACCTTTTTTCCACGTAATTGTTACCCTATCACTGCCTACACTTTCAATATTGATATTGCTCGCATGACTCGTAGGTTTTAGTGTTTTTGTATTAAATAAATTTCGTGATTCATCACCGTATATTATTGTACTACCTGTTCCATAATATTGATAAACCTTAACGTCATACTTAGTGTCAGCTTTTAAGTTTTTTACCTCAATTTGTTGCTCTGAACCATTATAAACAACATAATTACCATCTTTTATGGTTTCTTCCATAGACGAACTAGCCTGATAAGTTAATCCATCAATTGGGCTAAAAGAATCTGCATCTGTTTCTGATAATACAACCAAGACATTTGATACATCAGTGCTCACCCACTCTATGGTGGCAGAAGTATAGTCGATATTAGAGACTTTGATGTCACTAACCCTTCCTTTCACCTGTCCTGTCTTTGTAGGAATTAACATTCCTTTAAAACCAAGACTTTCTACATCAGAATCCTGTCCAGAAAATGTCTTTATGTATTTAATAGTAATAGCTCCAGCTGCATTAGTGGCCTCTAAGGCTTTATGTGGTAAATTTTCGGGGTAGCCTCTATACGGATACTTTTCCAAAATAGGAGCTGAGGTATTTTCACCATCATACACTACTAGTTCAGTTTCATTTAATTTAAAAACATGCTCCATCAAAAGACTTAACTTATCATTATCACCTGAAGGATAGTAGGTTACCTCATAATTATAAGGATCTTCTTGATAACCACTTAATCCGTTATGATCATAAAGTGGCGTTTTATTTGCAATTTGAGAGGTTCCATCACCAATTCGAACCGAGCCTGTGGGTAAAGTACTTGCTTTTGTGATATATGTGAGCTTATCATCATATCTAACGCCATATTCGTTTTCCCTATAGTAAACTGTATAAAAATAAAATTCTGTTTCCGCAGCTAATCCATTAACTGCTAAATTGGTATCAAATTTATCCTTTGATACAGCATATACATTGGGTAACAATTCATCTCCCTTGCCAAATTCAGAATTAGCTTCAACTCTTTTATCGTCAGTTAATACACCACTTAAATCTTCATAAGACAACTCTCGTGCACTGACCAAAAGGAGTAAGCCCAATTCAGTTTCAGAATAATAATCAGGAGAGGACATGTTCACTCTATTTAGCTCTAAGGCTGAGTTATCTCTTTGAACAACAGGAAAAGCAGTTTTATAAACTCTGTAACCATAAAAATCAGAAGAAGGGGCTTGATTCTTATTACTAAGCGTGCTTATATAATTGGCCTGTCCGTAAACAATCTCTGAACCATAAGCTTTATATTCAACAATTTTAATCTGCATATCCACAGCTGCATTTAGTCCCGTAACCGCTACTGAAGAAACATCTCCATAGCCGATAACATACACCCCAGAAGACACTTCCTGACCTAAACCATATATAGTGTTTGCCGTATAGTTAACGTTATTTGTAGGATTAAAAGATCCCAAATTATTAGTAGTTGAGGCTACAATAAGTCTGCCATCACCATCCCCTTTGGTGAAAGAAAAATCAATGCTAGAATCTGTAAAATCAATGAGTTGGATATCACTTGAAACCGTTGTAGGAGGAGCGTAAAACAATTCAACCTCAGCCACCCAGCCATCTAAATCAAAAGCGTAGGGCTCGAAATCAGAACTGGTAAACTTAAGTGTCATGTTTTCTCCAGTAGAAGTTACTGTTCTTGGTAAGCTCAAGCTAGTACCTGATAATGAGGTGATCAAATTGGCCGTGGTGTCTGTTCCATCAAAAATCCTTAATTCTTCGTAAGATCTGGTTTCAAACTCATTGAATGTTAACTTGATTGCTTTGCCTGCTTCAGCGGCATTTAAGGTTAAAACATTTTCTCTATCAGGAAAGTAAAATCCTTTACCCCCATCATCAAAAAACTGTTCCCCACCACTTACGGTAGCAGTTCCATTGTATGATAAATAAATATTTCCAGAATCAGCTGTTGTAGCACTTCTTGAAAATCCAGTAGAGGGAACATAGTATTTGATACTGGAATTATCTGGTGTTCTATTGACTTCTCTCACAGCAATTGAGTACTCTGTGCCTGGTAAAAGACCTTCTATTTTCACCAAATCATCACTCCCTTGATACATTACATAAGTATCCTGCCCCACCAGCTCACCATTTCCAAAAGTTTGATTGGCAGTATAAGCTACATCATTAACTGTGGTGATATCTGGAAAACCACCTTGTCTCATAAACACTATCCGCTCGGCACCATCTCCCGGATCTAAATCAATGTATAAGCTATCAGCGAAAATCTTAGAGTAGTAAAATGATCCATTGTCTGTAGGGGTTGGTACAGAATTAATTTCCCAACCGTTGACATCACCTATTAGCAAACTATTTTCTAAAGAAAAAGTGGCAGTACCTAGAAAATCTGATTCACTGATGTGTACATACTCACCTGAAATATTAATTCCTGTTCCATCAAAATTAAATTTTTCACCCTTTGTTGAAGATTCAAAAGTAATCACTTCTGATGATGTCCCATTTAAGGTTAGGTTTCCTAAAATAGTTTGTGTTGTATTGGCATCTACCAATAAATTAGCTCCTTTTACTACGGTAAAATTCTGGAAGGTATTATTACCACTAATTACAATATCGTTACCAAAGCCTGTTGGGGTTGTCACATTTACTGTTCCATAAGTCTTGCCGTATCCTTGAAATTCATCGCTAAAATTAATAGTGGAGTTATTTGGGATAACAGTGACAAAATCAGAGTTATTCATCGTCCACTTTTCAATATTGAGTGTCGCATCGGTAAGGTTCAGTATTTTATCAAATGAATACCAGAGGTAAACATTTTTAAAATTGAAAGTATTGGCACCAAAAATTATTTCCCCTTGAGTAACAAATAAAGAATGACCGCTAAGCCCATTTTCAATAGACCAAGATCCTTCGCCTGAAAATCTTACAGAAGCATCTTCTGAAGTATTCAATAAACCTGAGGCAATGTTTACTGTTTGACCATCCACATTTGAATTGAAATCTAATAATACTCCTGGCAACTCAAAACTTATATTGGCTGGAGCATCCATACTTCCATATATCTCAATATCAGGAATAGGCGACTCCCCTGAAAAGTCAACATTATAACTTACATTAGTAGCTATGAAATCATTTACTCTGATAATGTTGCCATCAACGGTTACCGTTTGTCCATCTCCAGAAAAAGAATTGGCATCAAAAATTACGTTATCAGTTTCTCCTGGTAGCGAGGAATGTACAGTACTGCCTCCAGATGAAGTTGCCCAATGATTGAGATCACTCCATGTTCCTGAACCACCAATCCAAAAGTAGTCAGCAGCATTAACGTTTAAAGCAAATAAAATGAAAAATAAAGACAATAGAGATTTGAGGGGAGAGTAAAAATGTTTCATTAAGAAGTATACTTAGTTTTAAAATTAGAACTGGATATTTTATACCAAACTTCAAAACTAATCCATTCATAATCAGCACCAAACTTCTTTTGTACAATTGTTCACATAATCATTGTAAATGAATAGAATACTTAAAATAGTACCAAAGAATTTGCAATCCCCATTAATCACCCCTATACTTGCAGCATCAATAAGGGGTGCCTTAAAATAACGGGCTGAGAATATACCCTGAACCTGATCTCGGTAATGCGAGCGTAGGAATTTTGAATTTAAATCAAGAAATAAATATAAAATTAAAATAGGATTAAGGAACAAAAGTTCTGGTTAATCCATTATGAAGACAAAGCGTTTCAACGCTGGGGTGCCTTAATACAACGGGCTGAGATCATACCCAATGAACCTGATGCCGATAATGCGGTCGCAGGGATTTTGGTTAAGGAAAATGAAAGGAGGTAATTACCCCGCCTCCATGAGTTTCACTAACAATTATTTAATTTATTAACATGTTACAATTATTTAAAAAAACGCTATTGACAGCAATAGCAGCACTTGCAGTGTTCACTGCTTATGCTCAAAACTCCATTACTGGAACTGTAAAATCAGAATCTGAAGATGAAATCTTAGTAGGTGCTAATGTAGTTTTATTGCCAATTTCTAAGGGTAGTACAACTGATAAGGATGGGGAATTTAAAATAAACAATATTCCAAATGGTGACTACACTTTAAAAGTTAGCTTTGTTGGCTACAAAAATTATGAAGAATCAATAAGCATTTCTGAAAGTAAATCCCTTAAAATTTACCTCGTGCCGGACAAACTACTATCAGAAGAAGTGGTAGTTAGCGCCATACGTGCCGACAAGCTTGCCCCTATCACTCAATCAACTTTAAGTAAGAAAGAGATCAACTCGGTATTTAACGGTCAAGACGGGGCATTTGTCTTAGAACAGCTCACACCCTCGATACAAGTAAATTCAGATGCTGGAACCCGCTTCACCAATTATGGAAGCATGAGATTACGAGGGATAGACCAGAAAAGAATCAATATTACACTAAATGGCGTACCTCTTAATGATATGATTGACCAAGGTGTTTTCTTTTCAAATTTCACTGATATTACTAGAAGCATGGAAAGTGTACAAGTGCAAAGAGGTGTAGGAACAAGTACAAATGGTACTGCCTCGTATGCAGGCTCAATTGGTTATGAATCAGAAGATATAAATACCGAAGATCCTGAGGCAACTGTTACTCTATTAGGCGGCTCATTTAATACTTGGCAAGGTACTGCTGAAGTTAAGACTGGTCTAATGGAGAATAACACAGCATTTTATACAAGATTAAGTAGAACATATAGTGATGGATATCGTGACCATTCTGGCAGTGATGCCTATTCCTTCTTTTTCAGCGGAGGTTGGTTTGGTGAAAAGGATATCGTCAAAATAAATGGTTTTAACGGTAGAACTAAAAATGATTTAGCCTACTCCCCTGTCCCCGAATCACTTATTGAAGAAGATCCACGGACTAATGTCAATAATCCTAATGACATTGATGATTTTGGTCAATCACTACTGCAATTAGAGCATACGCATTTTTTCAATAATAATTCAACTTTAACTTCATCCGCTTATTATGGGGCTGCAGGTGGTGATTTCCCATATACGTATAATGTCGATAGTGAAAACCTAGCAAGTATCAATTATCCGCTTTTTAATGATCATTATGGGGTGATGAGCTATTTTAATCAGAAATTTACTGATTTTGAATGGACTACTGGTATTCACGCCTATCGTTTCAATAGAGAAAATATCGAGCAATTGGTTCCCAATTTCAGCAATCCATACTATCAGGATCAATCTATTAAAGATGAGATCAGCGCATTCATAAAAGGAAGTTACAGAGTAGGTGATTTCAGTATACTGGCCGATGTTCAGGCTCGGTATGTTACCCTAGAAATGATTCCTGATACAGATTTTTTAGGAGAAGATCGCTCCATTCCAACATATGAATGGACTTTTCTAAATCCAAAAGTCGGAGTTACTTATGAAATCAACAGTAATATAAACGCATACGCCTCCTTTGGCCGCTCTGGTAGAGAACCAACAAGAAGTAACTATTTAGGCGATACACAAATAAATGCAGGAAACATAGACAGTTTACAAAATCAAGGTTTTGTACAGCCAGAATTTGTAAATGATTTTGAAGGAGGTTTACGATACAATACACAAAAAGCGAAAATAAATTTCAATGCCTTTTACATGGATTTTGAGAATGAAATTGCACCAATTGGAGAATTCATTCCACAGTATTTTATCCAGCTTTATGAAAATCAAGAATCCTCATTCAGAAGAGGAGTAGAATTAGATTGGCAGTTTATGCCTGTCGAAAATTTTACTGTATCGGGTAATGCAACATATATGCAAAGCATTATTAGTGAATATAGCCCTGAAGGAAGTAATGAAGTTTTTGAGGATATTAAAACACCCTACAGCCCTGAATATTTTGTGAATGCCCAAATCCAATATCACCCTATTAATCAATTTGGACTAAGCTTACACACAAGATTTGTTGGTAAAAGCTATACAGATCTGACAAATAACGAAGACTTCGTTTTGCCTAGTTACTCAGTAGCCAATGTTAAATTGTTCTCAAATATTTCAGAAAGCTACAGATTGGAAGTTGACATCAATAACATTTTCAGTGAACAGTATTATACTGATGGTGGATCGGTAGGTAATGAAATGGGGTTTTTCGTACAGGCACCAGCCCATTTTTACGCAACATTTATTGCTAAATTCTAAAAATTAATTCACAAGTGGTTAGGGATCAACACCCTAACTACTTTAATTTTTTAAAGGTATTGTTATGCAAAACAAAACATTCATTCCATTCTACGACATTAAAAAATGCCCTAATGAAGTATTGGTAGTTGATGCTCATCACCCACAGGGATTTGACTTATCGCATTGGAGAGGAGCACCCGTTCCTAAGAATTGTGAGGCAGATACCAGCACTGAAATTGTACTAAAAGCAATCCAAAACAAACTTCCAGAGTTAGATAAGAAATATGTCACCAATAATCATTATGATATTGATGGCTTTTTAGGCGTTTGGACTGTTTTCAATCCAAATAAAGCTTTAGCACATTATGATCTATTAACTGAAATGGCTCAAGTTGGGGATTTCAGAGAGATTAATTTTGATTATCCTGATTGGAAGAAAGCATTAAAATTAGTCTGCTGGCTGAATGACGAAGAAGCTGAATTATTTTACCCACCTTTTGGAGCACCGGAAATAGCAGAAAAGGAAATGGAAGCTTGCGTTCCCAAATACATTCATTTTTTAGAGGTTTTTAGCAAAGTTGTAGATTTGCCCTTAGATAAGATTCCAGAGACAGAAGAATTCAATTTAGTCTTGAATCATCTTGAAAAAATTGATAAACAAGAAACAATTGATGATCTCAGAATACGCATTCTACATGCCAAGGAGCCGCTACATTATTATGCGCTTTACAGCAAAAGTCAATCATCTGACATCGTCATAAGTATTTATTCAGATAACCGATATGAATTGGAATTTAAATACACTACCTGGATTAATACCACAAGAAAGCATTATCCAAGAATCAGTATGGAAAAACTATGCGACCAATTAAATAAAATCGAGGAAAGCGAAAAAAAATGGGAAGCAGAACATTTTACCGATACAGCTCCAATTCTTCGTTTGAAAGGTGCAAAATTAAGTAAGAAAGAACGTTATCAAAGCCCATGTTTTCGACCTATCTACTCTTCAAGTATTAGCCCCGATGATTTTCAGAAGATTTGCACTAATTACTTTAGAGGGCATTATAAAATGCTATCAAAAGGAGAAACTTTGGATTGGAAACAGGTTAGAAAATTGAATGAAATGGTTTTTGCTTAAAAGATAGGTTTTCAATCATATTTTAAATGGTCGGTGTACCACCGACCATGGATACTGCCCCGGTCGGTGGCACACCGACCGGAAACTACAAGCAATTATTTAAGTAAACCTGATAGGTCTAATTTACTATTTCCAAATATCAACCTATTCCTTCTCCTCTCCCTTAGCAGTCAATACCTCAGGTGCTTCTTTTAATAAAACATTATACCAGCTCACTAATTTCTTCACATCAGAAGGATAAACCTGATTCTCATCATAATTCGGCAAGATGTGCTTTAAGAAAGCCATGATTTCTTCTTTTGAAGATTTCGCATCTATCCCTAAATCATCACCAAACTCCTCATGCATGGTATTAAAAATCTTCTGCAAAGGAACATTCCCTTCTGCATCAGTGGTATAAATAGAGATTTCGTCCAGAATGGATACTCTATCATGGGCATGAGCCACTAGCTTTTGCTTTTTCTCATCCAATGATTCTAAAATAACGCCTGTTCTTGAAGGTTTTACAACCTGATACAAACCGCCTTTTCCAGTAACTGATGCAATATCTTTTAAAGTCATGATTTATTGTCTTAAAAATTAATGGACGAATTTAGTGCAAACATTTCCGTTTTCACAAAATTGAGGGCTCGAATTTATAGGAAATTTAAAATTGATTAAAACCACCAAGCCAGCTAATTAATGACAAATAATTCAGCTAAAGCTGAAATGGGGTAACCACAGAGTTACACTGAGGATTTCACCATGGACACAAAGAAATGAAATGCTATAACTGATTTTTACAATTAAATGACAAAACATAAAACAAATGTATCTTTAGTCAATCCAAAAAAGAAATTCAAGGATAGCTCAATTATTCCCCTTTGTATTTTCGTCATACTCTGTGAAACTCCGTGATTATCCTTTGTGTCCCTCGCGGTTAAACCAAAATAGCCTTTGGCTGTTGTATTTCATTTGTGGTTAACAAAAAAAGCAGCCTCTTAAGAAGCTGCCTTGTACACCTGTTTATTATGACTTACGGGATTCAACGAAATTAATCTACATTATCATGCAAGAACTTATTGTTGCCCAATATTTGATTGTCATCATTCAAGTTGAACCTTGAAATGTTTTTCTCTGAAGAATGTGGCACATCTCTTAATTTCACCTGTTTTCTCTTATAAGCAGGAACTTCCATTTGCTTATAAGCTTCAGGAGTATTGGTATGCCCACCGTTTAAGTTCTTCAGCTTTTCAATTCTCTCAATAGAACGCCTTTTAAGCATTTCCTGACGTTCCGCTTCTTTCTTCTCTATGTCATCCTGACTTTCGGATTTATCCACAATATCATAATCATTAGACAAACTTTGAGTGAAATCATCCGCATAATCATTTTCCTCATCTACATAATCAGGTTCTTCCTCTTGCTTTTTTGATGGAAAGCCAAAAGAATAGCCTCTTTCTTCATCAGCCTGAGGTCTAGATTCTTGCGTATTCTTCTTTTCGAAAGTAAAAGGGCTAGGATCATTTTTCGGCTCTGGTTTAGACTTTTCTTCCTCTTTTTCATTACCAAAAAGTGTGATTTGCTTATTAGAATCTAAATCATAAACCTTTCTGGCTTCTTGATGCGGTATGGCATTTTCCTTATAACCACCTTGATCAAAACCAGTTGCTATGACCGTGACAGACAAGCCTTCTCCCAAAGATTCATCCATTCCATGTCCAAAAATAACTTCAGCTTCATCACCAGCTCTTTCCTGAATATAATCTGTGATTTCAGTCAACTCGTCCATTTGCAATTCAGCTTTTTCACCTGAAATGATGGACAATAGTATTTTCTGAGCACCTAAAATATCAGTATTATTCAGTAGTGGAGAAGACAATGCTTCTTCGGCTGCTCGTAGAGCTCTACCATCTCCTTCAGTTCTGGCAGATCCCATTACGGCAGCACCTGCATTTTTCATTACCGTTTTGACATCTTCAAAATCCACATTTACCTGACCTGGAACTGTGATGATTTCCGCAATACCTTTGGCTCCGGTGGTTAATACATTATCTGCCTTAGCAAATGCATTTCCAATGGTCAGATTACCATGAATTTCTCTCAATTTATCGTTGAGAATTACCAAAACAGTATCACAATTTTCTTTTAACTGACGGATACCTTCTTCGGCTTGCCTAACCTTTTTCTTTCCTTCAAAACTAAAAGGCGAAGTAACAATCCCCACAGTCAGAATATCCATTTCTTTGGCAATACGGGCAATAACAGGCGCTGCACCAGTTCCTGTTCCTCCTCCCATTCCTGCCGTAACGAACACCATTTTAGTATCATTACCTAACAAATCACGGATTTCTTCCTTGCTCTCCAGCGCAGCATCTTTTCCTTTTTCAGGATTAGCACCTGCACCTAACCCGCTCGTTAGATTGGTTCCAATTTGCAGCTTATTAGGCACAGGACTTGATTTTAATGCTTGAGAATCTGTATTGCAGACCACAAACTCCACATCCCTGATGCCTTGGTTAAACATGTGATTAACAGCATTACTGCCACCTCCACCAACACCTATCACTTTAATGATAGATTTATGGTGTTTTGGTATTTCGAATTTATAAGCTCCTTCAGTCATAATATTCGTATTTAAATTCTTTCGATATTAATAGTCATCTTTTTCATCAAAATCATCTATCAAAAAACTTTTAGTTTTATTGATAATTTTTGAAAAGAAGTCTCCTTCTTTCTTTACACCTTTCTGCTTATGGTTGATAAACATATTCTGATTATTCAACTTTGCTTCAAGGTATCTGTTTTCTCGCTCATCAATGGAACGATAACCTGCCAATACTAATCCTACAGATGTGGCATACATTGGGCTTTTCACAGCCTCTATTTTTGTTCTTCCTAAATGTTCGTTTGGATAACCAATTCTAGCATCCATTCCCGTTAAATATTCAACTAGTTGTCTGGCGCTGTGCATTTGCGAACCACCCCCAGTGATCACAATTCCACCAGCCAAACGACCTTCATAACCAGATGCTAATATTTCAGCATGCACCAAATCAATGATTTCTTCCATTCTGGCTTCCACTATATGGGCCAAGTTTTTGATGGAAATCTCTTTTGGTGCTCTATTTCTTAAACCTGGAATAGATACGATTTCGTTTTCACTTGCTTCAGTTGAAATCGCCCTACCGAATTTGGTTTTCAATAATTCAGCTTGCTGTTGCATCACCATACAACCCTCTTTTATGTCAGAAGTAATGATATTACCTCCAAAAGGAATTACACCAGTATGACGAATAATATTTTCATGGAAAATGGCAATATCTGTTGTACCACCCCCAATATCCACCAAGCAAACACCGGCTTCTTTTTCATCATCCGATAAAACTGCCAAGCTGGAAGCCAGTGGTTCTAAAATCATATTTTCAATATCCAAACCTGCTCTTTTTACACATTTCTGAATATTGTTGATAGAATTAATATCAGCTGTGATAACATGAAAATCCGCTTCCAATCGAATGCCTGTCATACCCACAGGATCTTTGATGCCATCATCATAATCCACCGTATAAACCTGAGGCATTACGTGGATGATTTGATTTCCAGCAGGAATTACCATGCGGTGCATATCGTTCGTTAAGCGATTTACATCCTCCACTGTAATTTCTTCATCTCTATCGTCACGAGTTATGCTTCCTCTTTGGATAGAACTTCTAATATGATGACCAGCTATGCCTACATTCACCACTTTTATGTCGATACCGGAATTGTCTTCGGCTTCTTCCACCGCCTTTTTGATTGCCAAAATGGTTTTTTCAATATTGATGACTTTGCCTTTCACTACGCCATCAGATACGGCTTTTCCCATACCCAAAACATCCAGTTTACCATAATCATTTTTATGGCCCACTATCACGCATATTTTGGTGGTTCCTATGTCTAATCCGACTACTATTTTATCATTTTGCATGTCCATGTATCAACTAAGGTTATTCTATTCACAAATGATTTGTTCTTTAAATTGTAAATTTACACGATCGTATCGATTCCACCCTCTGTCTGGCAGTATCTTATCGTAAAAAATTTTAAGTTTCGATAATTTATCAGAATAATTATATACCGTCCCAAATTCGATCAACTGTTTGGTTACTTGAGGGTATATATTGATTATTCCTCTTTCATCTACTTCCAATTGTGCAAACTGTGCACTCCAAAATTTATCTTGCTCTATAAACTTTATAAAATGAAATAAATCTTTACCGGCATCATCTGCCAGCATATCTTTCTCTATATAAGCATTAAAAAAGTCACCAGACAAAACCATAACACGAGCGGTAAATCTATCCGACACTGGTAGAATTCTTCCTTGATCGCTTATGTAATGATCTGCGCCATCTGGATTAAATATTCTAGCAATTGGTCTGGCTTGTACCGCATCCACCATCATATTTCCTTCTAAATCTCTATATACTTCTGCCGCTTGAATAAACTTATGAGCATTCACTCTCTCTTCCAAATCTTTTAATTTGAAATTTTCATAAGGCAGATTCATGACCATTTCATTGCCATCATTGGTCAATAAACTATTAATATCAGCCTCATTAATAAAGAAATTCCCTTGCTGATTCTTAATATTTATAATAATTTTTTTACACAAAACTTCATCCTGCTTTTTGCCAACAAAGCCGATGGTTACCACAAACAACAAGATGGGCAAAACAATCTTCAGGACGATATTTAAACTCTTTTTAAGCTGCATGCTCAGTATTAAACATTTCTTTTAATGGTTCAACTAATTTATCTATATCTCCTGCTCCCATTGTTATGAAAACCTCAAGATCACGATTGCTTAAATATTCTACTATAGAATCTTTTTCTACTTTATATTTTTCATCCGCTTGAATGGACTCCAATAAAATTTCACTGCTAACTCCTTCAATCGGCAGTTCTCTAGCTGGATAGATGTCCAACAACATCACCTCATCAGCCAAACTTAAACTTTGAGAAAATTCCACTGCAAAATCTCTAGTTCTAGAATATAAATGAGGCTGAAACAATACGCTTACCTTCTTTCCAGGATATAGTGCCCTTACTGAAGTCAACATAGCTTTTATCTCACTAGGATGATGTGCATAATCATCAATAAACACAAAATCATTTCTTTGAATTACATATTCAAATCTGCGTTTGACTCCTTGGTAAGTTCTAATTCCTTCTAAAATCTCTTTATCACTTAAGCCTAATTGATTTGCAATGGCAATGGCCACTACTGCATTTTCCACATTGTGGAAGCCAGGAACAGATAACTGAAATCCTTTAATAACTTTGTTATCAAGCGTAACATCAAAAACAAATTTTGCATCTTTCACTTGAACATGTAGTGCTCTAATATCCCCAGCATTTAATCCGTAAGAACTAGGTTTTGCTTTAATCCTTTTAGTAGCTATTTCTTCCCATAATCCATCTTTAATATAGATTTGACCAGAAGGATTTACGTTTTCCAAAAAGAGCGAAAAAGACTTCTTCAATTCTTCTAATTTTCCGTAAATATCTAGATGGTCTGCATCAGTAGAAGTCACCACTGCCACATTAGGTTTTAAAGTCAGGAAAGATCGATCAAACTCATCCGCTTCCACCACTATAATGGCCTTTTTATAATCACTTTGATTCATGATCATATTGGTATCATAATTAGTAGTTATTCCGCCTAAAAATCCAGCTATATCCTTCTTACCACTTTTTAGCAAATGGGCAATCATTGAACTAGTCGTAGTTTTTCCATGAGTACCTGCCACTGCTACGGTAAACATTCCTTCCGTTAATTTCCCCAAAACCTCAGATCTTTTATAAAGATTAATTCCCTTTTCTTTGAGATAATTAAAACCTTTATGGTCTTTTGGAATTGCAGGAGTATAAACAATCAATACCTCTTTGCTATTCTTAAATACAAAGTCAGGCATTTTTTCAATTTCATCTTCAAAATGAATTGAAATGCCTTCACTTTCCAGTTGGGTGGTTAATTTGGTTGATGTTTTATCATAGCCATAAACTTGCACCCCATTATGGTGGAACCAACGAGCCAAAGCACTCATGCCTATGCCGCCAATTCCAATGAAATATGCGCTATGTATATTTTTTATCTTCATTCAATCATTTTAAAAATAATCGACACTATATTTTCTGTAGCTTTTGGTTTAGCCATCTTTTTTATGTTTTCAGAAAGCTGCTTTTGCTTTTCAGTATCTTTTAATAATTCAAAAGCCTTCGGTAACAACTCCTTAACAGCCTGAGCATCCGTTACCATTAAGGCTGCATCTTCTTGAGTTAATGCTTGAGCATTTTTCGTTTGATGGTCTTCCGCCACATTTGGCGAAGGCACAAAAATCACTGGCTTACCAACAACTTGCAATTCAGAAACTGATAAAGCACCCGCTCTTGTTATAATAATATCAGCAGCAGCATAAGCTTCATCCATATTTTTGATAAACTCCAGAACTTTCAATTGCTTTTTATCAGCATTTTCAAATCGAGTCAGCATTTCGTTATGATAAAGCTTGCCTGTTTGCCAAAGTACCTGACAATCTTCTTTTTCTAATATATCTAGATTTTGCGCTATACTTTCATTTATGGTTCTTGCTCCCAAGCTTCCGCCTAAAACCAAAATTGTCTTTTTACTTTCGTCTAAATCAAAGCTTTTCATAGCTTTTGATCTATCAGGTAAATCCAATAGGTTTTTCCTTATTGGGTTTCCAGTTAAATTCAATTTTGAGGCTGGAAAATATTTATCCATTCCTTCATAAGCAACGCAAATCTGCTTTACTTTCTTTTTAAGCCATTTATTCGTTAAGCCAGCATAAGAATTCTGTTCTTGCAAGAGACACGGAATTCCTAAATTGGAAGCCGCTCTTAAGGTTGGCCCACTTGCATAACCTCCTACACCAATTACGGCATCAGGCTTAAAATTCTTTACTATTTTTTTAGCTTGCCTTAAGCTATTCAAAAGCTTAAAAGGGAAGCTCAAATTTTTCAAAGTCAAACTTCTCTGAATACCCGCTATTGGTAATCCAAAAATCTTATAGCCCGCTTCTGGCACTTTTTGCATTTCCATTTTACCTTCAGCTCCCACAAAAAGAATTTCTGCATTTGGTAGCTGCTTTTTGATTTCATCCGCAATTGCCAAGGCAGGAAAAATGTGACCACCTGTGCCGCCCCCGCTTAAAATAAATCGATATGGTTTTTGCATATCCATTTAGGCTGCTTCTTTTTTAGGTAAATTAGAAAATTGCTTCTTACTCAGCGCATCGGGCGTTTCTTCAATTTCTCCGCGACTTACGCTCAAAATAATACCCATTGCCAAACCTGTAAATAAAAGCGAGGTTCCTCCCATACTTAAAAGTGGAAGTGGTAAACCCGTTATTGGCCCTAAGCCAACTGCTACACCCATATTCACCATAGCCTGAATGACAATGGCAAAACTTAAGCCTGCAGAGAGTAATCCACCATAAGCCCTACCACTGGCAGCGGCAGCTTTCATGCCTCTATACAGTAAAGTGAGATATAATAGAATTACAATCCCTGCCCCTATCATTCCATATTCTTCAACCACAATGGCAAATATAAAATCCGAAAAAGCTTCAGGTAAAAAGTTTCGCTGACTACTATTCCCAGGTCCTTTTCCTGTTACTCCGCCAGTTGCAACTGCTATATAAGACTGTTGCGCTTGAAAAGGAATATTTTCTTTGTTAATAAAATTCTCAACACGGCTAATAGCGGTTTCACCCCTCTGTCCTACCACCATAGCAATACTTACTGCAAAAACACCAACAAAAGCTAGCATTGCTAAATATTTAACCGGAATTCTACCTATGAATAAAAGCAACATACAGGTCAAGAATAATAATATAGCCGTGGATAAATTAGTCATGGCTATTAAACCACAGATGACACCACACCATAACAACATAGGAATCAATGCCTTTTTAAAGTCATGAATATTTTGCTGCCTCTTAGATAACATCCCAGCCAAATTGATAATCAAGGCTAATTTTGCTAAATCAGATGGCTGGAATGATTGATTAATAAAAGGAATAGTGATCCATCTTGAAGCGCTATTCAAATTCACACCAAACTGCCAAGCAAATATCAAAAGCGGAACTGAAAGCCATAAAGCCAAGCGCGATATTTTGGAATAATATCTATAATCTACCTTATGAGCCACCCACATAGCAAAGAAACTCAAAAACACTAAAAAGCTATGGCGTAGTAAATAGTATTCCGTATTGCCTCCATATTTGAAATAAGCAATAGTACCAGTTGCACTATAAACCACTAAAATACTGAGCATACCCAAAGCGAAAACCACCGACCAAATTACGGGGTCTCCTTTTAGGTGCTTATCAGTCCAAGCCTTTATGTTTTGAATATTTATCATTACTGCGATAATTTTTTCAGTTCTATTTCTCTTTCCAATAATTGGAATGCTAATCGGAATTGATTCCCTCTATCTTCATAATTCTTAAATAAATCAAAGCTAGCACAAGCAGGAGAAAGCAAAACGACTTCCCTGTCCTTAGATAACTTATATCCCATTTCTACAGCATCCTGCATAGATTGTGTTTCTTCTATTATCGGGCATCTACTTTTGAAATGCTCCTTGATCTTCTCATTATCTTTTCCAAGACAAATAATAGCTTTCACATTTGTACTCACTGCATCCAATTGACTATAATCATTTCCTTTATCTACACCACCCACTATCCATATTATTGGTCTGGTGAAAGCATCCAAAGCATAGTAAACAGCATCAACATTGGTAGCTTTAGAATCATTTATAAATTCGATTCCATGAATATTCCCAACAGATTCCAATCGGTGTTGAATACTTTTAAATTTCGGAAGGCTTTCCGAAATTTTATCATTCTTAATTTTAGTGAGTTTAGCAGTTAAAATAGAAGCCATGGCATTAGTCTGGTTATGTTTTCCTTTTATAGTTAGTAAGTCTTGTGAAAAAGTATGTCTTTGTTTATCTAGATTGACGATAATACCAGATGGATTAGCATAGGCTCCTTCATAGGGTATATCTTCAAATTTAAATTCTAATAATTTGGAAGAAAACGGATGTTTGACTTGGTAATCATGTATCAGTTTATCCTCTGTATACAATAGCGCAAAATCTTCTTTTCCTTGATTCTTGAATAAAGAGAATTTTGATGCTACATAATTTTCAACTTTATAATCGTACCTGTCCAGATGATCAGGCGTGATGTTTAGTAAAATAGCGATGTGTGGTTTAAAATTGACAAAGCCATCAATCTGAAAACTGCTGCACTCTAATACCCACCAATCAAAATCAATGTCTACTAATTGCCCTGCCATACTTTTACCTATATTTCCGCCTAATCCTACTGATAGTCCAGCCTCTTTCAGCAGATGATAAGTCAGCATAGTGGTAGTAGATTTACCATTAGTGCCCGTTATGGCAATGATTTTTCCTTTTGTAAATCCAAAAGCAAATTCCAGTTCATCAATTACAGGAATATTTTTACCTAAAGCCTTTTTTACAATCTCAACATTTGGCGCAATACCAGGGCTTTTAATAATTTTATAGGCATTTAATATTAAATCTTCAGTATGCTTCCCTTCCTCAAAAGAAACTTCAGCTTGATACAAGCTAGCTTTATTGCCTTCACTTATGACTCCAAAATCAGACACAAAAACATCATATCCCTTTGCTTTTGCCAGCAAAGCAGCACCGGTTCCGCTTTCTCCTGCTCCCAATATGATGATTCGTTCTTTCATTTATAGTTCTAAGTATTAAGTTTTAGGTCTTAAGTACTAAGACTTCAACTTTTTATTTTATTTTGATCTATTTCAACTTTATGTCCAACTCCGGTCTGACCTTCGGTACTGACCTTTTCAACTTTCATCTTTCAAATTTCTAATCTATCTAAGCTTCAATGTTGCTACTGAAATAATGGCTAATAAAATGCCTACAATCCAAAAGCGGTTTACAATTTTAGATTCATGAATTCCTTTCTTTTGATAATGGTGATGCAAGGGGGACATTAAGAATATCCTTTTACCTTCACCATACTTCTTCTTCGTATATTTAAAATAGCTCACCTGAATAATTACAGAAAGATTCTCAATTAAGAAAATCCCGCATAAAACAGGAATCAATAATTCTTTTCTAATGACTAATGCTAAAACAGCTATTATGCCTCCAATCGATAAGCTTCCTGTGTCTCCCATAAATACTTGAGCAGGGTGAGTATTGTACCATAAAAAACCCACACAAGCTCCCACGAAAGCAGCACAGAAAATCACAATTTCCCCACTGTTAGGAATAAACATAATATTGAGATACTGTGAAAAAATGGCATTACCCGATACATAAGCAAAAATTGCTAACGCTAGTCCGATAATAGCTGATGTCCCGGCAGCCAATCCGTCAATACCATCAGTAATATTTGCACCATTACTAACAGCCGTCACTATAAAGATTACAATCAAGACATAAATAACAACTGTAGACCAATCAGGAAGAAAAGGTAAAATACTGCTATAGTCAAATTCATTATTCTTAAAAAAAGGAATAGTAGTGACCATTGACTTGACATCATCATAGGAAGTTTCAGCCACCATTTCAACACCTTCGGAAACACTGACTGGTGTCACAAATTCTCTAACGGTAACGTCTGGATGATAAAATAAAGTTAGACCTACAATTAGCCCTAAACCGATTTGACCGAAAATTTTAAACTTGCCTTGAAGTCCCTCCTTATTCTTTTTAAATACTTTAATATAATCATCCAAAAAGCCAATTAAACCCATCCAAACGGTGGAAACCAATAGAAGAATAATATATATGTTATCAATTTTAGAGAAAAGTAAAACAGGAATTACAATAGCCAGAATAATCATGATTCCACCCATTGTTGGAGTGCCGGCCTTTTCAATCTGACCATCAAGTCCTAAATCACGAACAGTTTCCCCAACTTGTTTTCTTCTTAATTTATTGATCAATTGCTTACCAAAGGTGATGGTAATCAATAAAGAAAAAAGTGTAGCCATACCAGCTCTGAAGGAGATATATTGAAACACCCCTGCCCCAAGCAAGTCCATTTTTTTATTTAAGAAGTCGAATAAATAATATAACACCTTTCTCTATTTTTATTTATTATGTATTAAACTCAACATTTCACGTACTACTTCCTTATCATCGAAATGACTTCTCTCGCCTTTTATTTCCTGATAAGTCTCATGACCTTTTCCTGCCACTAATATGATATCTCCCTTTTGAGCGAAACTGCAAGCCAATTTTATGGCTTCTTTTCGGTCTGGAAGATTCGTTACTTTTCTCACCTGAGAAACTGGAACACCTTTTTGCATATCAGCAATGATAGCTTCTGGTTCTTCAAACCTTGGATTATCCGATGTTAGAATCACTCTATCACTAAATCTGCAAGCTATTTCAGCCATTAAAGGTCTTTTGGTTGTATCTCTATTTCCCCCACAGCCTACGACAGTTAAAACTTGCTCATTGCCAGTCCTAAAATTATCAATGGTTTGCAACACATTCTCCAATGCGTCCGGAGTATGTGCATAATCTACTACTGCCGTAATTCCTGCATTATTAGGTACTTGCTCAAATCGCCCATTCTTTAATTCGATTTGGGATAGATTCATTAATACCTCTTCACTTTCTTCTTCCAATAAATGTGCAGTGGCATAAGCTGCTAACAAATTATAAGCATTGAAATAGCCAATTTGTCTAAACCAAACATCTTTTTGGTCAATATTAAGCTCCAACCCTTGTATTGAATTACTTAAAACTTTGGCTTTATAAATCGCCATCATTTTTAATGAATAAGTATACTTTGAGGCTTTACAATTTTGCAACATCACCATACCTCTTTTATCATCCACATTTACCAAAGCAAAAGCATCGGAAGGCAAATCATCAAATAGTTTCTTTTTGGCTTTTATGTAATTATCAAATGTTTTATGATAATCTAAATGCTCATGGGAAATATTGGTGAAAACAGCTCCAGCTAATTTTAAACCCGCCATCCTTTCTTGTTCGATAGCATGGCTGCTGGCTTCCATGAAAACAATATTACAGCCAGAATCCACCATTTTTTTAAGTAGGGAATTCAGCTGAAGTGCATCAGGAGTCGTATGTGTTGCAGGAATAACCGCATTATTAATCTGATTTTGGACTGTAGAAATCATACCAGTATGATAGCCCAAATTCATGAACAACTGATGTAACAAACTCACGGTTGTGGTTTTTCCATTGGTACCCGTTACCGCAATTAATTTTAATTTCTCTGATGGATGCCCGAAATAGTTGGCCGCCATAACCCCAAGCGCTTTAGCTGAATTGTCAGTTTGCACATAAGTCACCTGAGGGTGGATATCCGAAGGTATGTCTTCACAAACTATCGCTACAGCTCCCTGTTCAATGGCTTTAGAAATATATTCATGACCATCAACCTGTGTTCCTTTTATTGCAACAAATACATCTCCGGCACCCACAATCCTAGAATCAAACTGAATAGCATCAATAGCAATATCAGTAGCTCCAGAAACGCTGATTAATTTTACCTTATATAATATGTCTTTTAAATTCGCCACTAACCTATTTCTAGTTTTATTGTACTACCTTTTAAAGCTCTTGATCCTGGGTATTGTGATTGTTTAGACACCCTTCCTTTTTCACCTTTCACCACTACTTTTAAGCCTGTATTCTCTAATAGAAACAAGGCATCTCTTAAGGTCATTCCTCTTACATCTGGCACTAAACCTTGCTGATGCTGATTATTTGGTTCCCATTTAATGGAATTATTGTGAATTGATGCTCGCACCCACTCCAACTCTTGCTCATCACTGTGATTCGATACTCCTAAATAATTTAACATGGAGGACAAATCGTTTCTATTACCAGCCTGCACCACAGGGAAAATACCAGTTTCAGGCTTTTCAGCTAATTGATATTCTTCGTGCATATTCAAATCCAAAGCATAAATTTTATCTGCAATTTCCTTAAAAACAGGAGCTGCTACATCAGATCCATACTGCTGATATCCTTTGGGATTATCCATTACCACTATTGCTGAATATTTAGGATTATCCGCTGGAAAGTAACCAGCAAAGGAAGTATAATATTGACGAACATAACGACCATCTTTCAAGCTTTGAGCCGTTCCTGTTTTCCCTGCAATTTTATATTCTGCGTTATTAATGTTAGAAGCAGTACCATTTTGAACCACCCCTTCCAGCATGATTTTCAATTTATCTAGGGTTTCTTTTGAGCAAATCTGATTACTAATCACACTAGTTTTAAAAGTATTTATCTCCTTATCAGTCTTTTTAATGGATTTCACTAATAGCGGACGAATCATTTTCCCATTATTAGCAACTGCATTAAATAAGGTAAGGGTATGTAGAGGCGTTAATTCCAATCCATACCCGTATGCCATCCATGGCAAAGTAATACCACTCCACTGCTTGATAGGTGGGATATTGGGTTTCCCTTCTCCTACCATTTGAAAACCTAATGGCTGGGTTAAGCCCATTGTTTTTAGGTAATCCAAGAAGCGTTGCGGATTCTCCCTGAATGTTTCATCTATTAGTTTAGCAATGGCTATGTTTGATGATTTTTCGAAAGCATCAAGAATGGAAATTTTTCCGTAACCTCCTGGTTTATGGTCTCTTACTTTTTCTTTGTAAAATTTTAATTCACCATTTCCAGTTTCAATAGAATCCGTCAGTTGGATATTCTTTTCTTCTAACAAGGCCATATAAGAAGCTAATTTGAAAGTTGAACCGGGCTCCCGTAATCCATGACTTCCTACCGCATAATTATAAACCTCTCCATATTTCCCATTGGAAAGCTTTTTCAAATTAGAAATAGCTTTGATTTCTCCTGTTTTCACTTCCATCACCACTACGCATCCCATATCGGCATTATGTTGCATCAAATGGCTTAATAAGGCCGATTCAGAAACATCTTGTAAATTGATATCAATCGTAGTTTGAATATCAAAACCATCTTTTGGCCGTATTTCCGAACCATCATTAATTGGTCGCCAACTACTTCCTGATATTTTTTGAAACAATGCTTTCCCATTTGTTCCTGCTAAATATTTATTGAAGCTATATTCAAGTCCAGCTCCATAATCATTTTCGTTTAAAAAGCCGATAGTTCTAAAAGCCAAATTCGAAAAAGGCCTGAATCGCTTGTCTGTTTTAGTAAAAATAACTCCACCACCCAATCTTCCGTCACGGAAAATAGGCCATGTCTCCATTTCTTTCTTTTTCTGGTAACCAATCAAATCATTTGAAAGGAAAATATACTGTTTACCCTTTTGTCTAGCTGAAGTGATTTTTTGTTTATAATAAGTAGAAGATTGCCCGAAACTTTTGGATAGCATCAAGCTTAAAGAATCAATGTTTTCATTAAATAATTGTTCATCAGCTATGGTAGGATCAAATGCTACCTTATAAAAAGGCAGAGAAGTTGCTAATAAGCTCCCATTATCAGAATAAATATTGCCACGAGTAGCTTTCACTTCCTGATAGCTCATAGTAATTTCTTCAGCCATCTTTTGCCATTTATCCCCTTCCATCCATTGGATGTGGAAAATCTGGTACATAATAGCTCCAGCAAAAATGACAATTGCCAAAAATGCTAATCGTACTCTGAGCAATATGGACTTCTTAATATTCACCTTTTTCTACTATAATTTTAAATGGTGGTTTTTCTGATTCCTGTAACCCTAACTTCTTTACTTTCTTTGCCACTTCAGATTGCTTGGCAGCAAACATATATTCTGATTTCAATGTCGTATAATCTGCTCGTAAGTCTTCCACTTCCTGGTGAAGCTTATCGATTTTACGAGTAGTTTTATCTGCATAGTGGCTATTCCCTATATAAAAAATACCAATCGCCACTAAGAATAAAACATAAGGTAGATAGTGCACAGGCAATCCTCCTTCTGCATTATTACCTCCTAAAGCTCTATCCAGCTTTGAGAAAATACTTCCTGAAGCTGCGTTCTTTTCCTTGTTTTTATCTTTCTGTTTAAAAGTATTCTCGCTCATAACTTTTCAGCTATTCTTAATTTTGCACTTCTTGCTCTATTATTATTCTCTAACTCCTCTTCCTCTGCAGTTATAGGTTTTCTATTAACGGATTTAAATGGCTTCAAAACATTTCCATAGAAATCCTTTTCTTCTTCGCCATCCAATTTCCCCTTATTGATGTAGTTTTTCACTAACCTATCCTCCAGACTGTGATAGCTCATGACTACCAATCGACCACCGGGCTTAATTACTTCTTCCATCTGTAATAAAGCTTCTTCTAAAGCTTTTAGCTCCTCATTCACTTCAATTCTGAGCGCCTGAAAAACTTGTGCATAATATTTATTTTCTCTTCCTCGCTTAGCAAATCTTGCTAAAATCTCTTTTAGTTCTCCTATGGTATTGATAGGACTTGCGGCTCTTGCAGAAACAATAGCAGAAGCTAAAGTCTTAGCATTCCGAACCTCTCCGTAAAGCCCGAAAATCTTATGTAAATCCGACTCGCTATATTCATTTATAACTTCCTTAGCTGTTACTGGAGCATGCTGATCCATCCGCATGTCCAATTCAGCATCGAAACGAGTAGAAAACCCTCTTTCAGCTTTATTAAACTGATGCGAAGAAACTCCCAAATCAGCTAGCACACCATCAACTTGTTTGATGCGGTATAATTTCAAATATTTTTTTACGAACCGAAAATTTGCTTGTACAAACTCAAAACCTGGATGATTGATAGCTTCAGCGTTTACTTCTGCATCCTGATCTTGATCAAAGCCCAATAATTTTCCATCCGTTAGCTTTTCTAAAATAGCTTTAGAATGACCCCCTCCCCCGAAAGTTAAATCCACATAGATTCCATTGGGCTTAATAGCCAATCCATCCAGACACTGCTGTAACATAACCGGTTCGTGATATTCGCTCATAGGGATTAAGATTCAAAAAGGTGTTTCTCAGCCAAATCAGAAAATTCCTGCTGGTCTTTAATCAAGTAATCATCATATTTTGATGCATCCCATATTTCAACTCGATTTCCCATTCCTACTACAATTGACTCTTTTTCCAATCCGGCAAAGGCCATCATATTTTTCGGAATCAAAATTCTTCCTGCACTATCAAGTTCCACGATTGCATTGCCTCTGAAGAAATTGCGCTGTAGATTTCTGTATTCAGCATTAAATTCATTCAAACCGGCAATCTTTGAAAAAATCTTTTTGTATTCGAGCATTGGGTAAAGTACCAAACAAGGCTCGAAACCTCTGCGCACTACTAATTCATCACCGCTACCCTCAGGTAGAGCATTTTTGATCTTGGCTGGCAAGACCATACGCCCTTTAGCGTCTAGCTTACAATCATATTCACCGGTGAAGAATGCCATGCTTACAGTTTACACAATTTCTTATATGCAAAGCTAAAACAATATGCGACATTTCATACCACTTTCCCCCACTTTTTTACACTTTTCTTCAAAAGATTACATTTTGGGCATTAAAAAGACAAGGAAAAGTCGCTCAAAATCAGTGAATAGATGTTTTCCAATATATTAAAACCTCAGAAATTGACAGCACTGTAAATCCACAACCATCTAATTATCAAGACTTTAAAATGAAAGCAAAAGAACAAACCGATTTATGCAAGTTTTTGATATTCAGTTAAAAACAAAATTACCATAAGAATTTAGGCCTGTAATATTTAAAACTTAGACTGCTGACCTAAATAACCTAAAACATAGCCAAAAACTATATTAAAGCTAGAATTTCATCTCTATCCTGGTCAAATTTAGGAGGTGGGGCAAGGTGGGAGGATTTTCCCATAAAAGATAAATGACCAGCAAAATTCCGTAGTCCAGAGCTCGTTTCAGGTGATTTCAATATCATTTTTTCGGCATCTTTTCCTTGCAAAGCTTCTTCAACAGATTGCAACTTTCCAGCTGGAATTTGAGCTGCTTTTAAATTCTGAATCAGCATATCAGATGGGAATAATTTTGCTTTTTCCAGTAAAATCTGATTTAAAGTCTTTCTATTTTCCACTCGAAAAGTATTGGTTTTGAATCTTTCATCATCAGAAAGTTCAGGTAATTCCATGACCTCACAAAGCTTTTGGAACTGAGAATTTGTCCCTACTGCTAAGAGAATTTCCTTTTGATCGGCTGTCTTTAAAACAGTTCCATAAGGCGCAATATTTGGATGCTCTACTCCCATTTTTTGTGGAATATGTCCAGCAATTAAGTAGTTGGTAGCTTGATTGGCAAGTGAAGCAATAGCAGATTCAAATAAAGAAACTGACACTTTTGAGCCTTCATTGCTTTTCAAAAGATTGATATAAGCCAGTAAAATAGCTTCCTTCAAATGATGTGCTGCCAGAACATCCACCAAGGCAACTGGCATTTTCAATGAATTACCTCCTGGCTCTCCATTCATACTCATAAATCCGCTTTCAGCCTGAATGATGGCGTCATAGCCAACCCTTTCATCTTCATCGCCATAGCCCGTAATTTGCCCGTAAATAATATTAGGATTAATTGACTTAAGCGACTGATAATCAACCTTCAATTTTTCGGCATCGCCTGCTTTATAGCTAGCAATCACAATATCGGATTTGGCGATTAATTTATAAAGAATGGATAAATCTTCTTCTTTTCTGATATCCAAACCAATTGATTTTTTACCGCTATTGGCAGCAGAGAAATAGGCGGAAATAGAGCTCTTAGAATTTTCACTTTTAAGTTTCCAAGAGCGGGTAACATCTCCTTTTGTCTTGGGATTTTCAATTTTAATGACTTCAGCTCCTAGTTCTGCAAAAAACTGACCTACAGATGGTCCTGCTAGGACGTTGGCTAATTCTATTACACGCAAATTTTTGAAGATTGGGGGCATATTTAGTTTTTAAAGTCGAGGTTTGATAAAACAAAGTTCGCAATGCAAATTTATAAATGTTTTCTTCCGCTAGCCTCCGGCTAGTGGAAAATACTATCGCCTCGTATGTTTACAATATTTACTGATTAGGATTTTTATGACTAAACTAGTATTACTTGCCAGAGGCACCTATAGCGATCACTAGAATAGGAGATTAATAATTTCAATATATCTAGAAGTATTTTTCTTCGCTGACATTTTCTTTCCTTCTTTTTGCTTGAACAAAAAGAAACAAAAATTCAAGAAAGTTTAATGTCAGCCAGAGGCTGACCAGCCTCTGGCTGGCTTACACCCACAAGGCCTCCGCTGGCCCGCTAAACTTTCCTCCCTCCCGCAAGCTCCGAACAAATTTTGTAGGCTAAAAAAATTGAGAAGATTTTTAAACATTTACCTTCTGCTAGCCTCAGACTAGTGGAAAATACTATCGCCTTCTGGCACTTTTTTTAATGCAAAAGATTCTCTCTAATTAAGCTATCATTCCGTGCCAGAGGCACAAGTAATCATCACTAGCCGGAGGCTAGCGATAGAAAAAAGCTAAACCTCAGTCAATTTCCACCTACCTCTTTTGAACCAGATAATTGAAATTACGGCTAAAAGTGCAAAGGCAAAAACTATCCCAAGATATACTCCATCTGAACCTAAACCTAAATTATTTGCCATGAAATAAGCTAGCGGAATTTGGAAAAGCCAGAAGCATACAAAATTGATAATGGTTGGGGTTTTGGTATCTCCAGCTCCATTGAAGGCATGACTCAACACCATTCCATAAGCAAAGAAAATATACCCAAAACATATATAGCGAACTGCTTTGATGGCTTCCTTTTTAACGGCTTCCACATCTGTGAATATCCCGACAATTTCATTTGAAAAAATGTAGAAAATCAAAGAAACTGAAAACAGGAAAGCCACATTATAGCGCGCAGCAAGCCACACAGATTTTTCGGCTCTATCAGGTAATTTTGCGCCTAAATTTTGCCCCACCAAAGTAGCTGCTGCATTGCTTATTCCAAATGACGGTAGAATAGTGAAAATTATAATTCTTAGTGCTATCGTATAGCCTGCTAAAACCTCACTACCGAAATTTGAAATAATCCTCACTAAAAATATCCAACTAGCCGACTCAATTAGAAACTGTCCAACCCCGCCAGATGCAATCTTTACTATTCTAGTAAGGACTGAGAAATCAGGTTTAATGTGCTGAAATGAAACAGAAATCACCCCTGTTCCTTTTAATAAGTGATAAACTTGATATAAAACTCCTATGCTTCTGCCAATGGCAGTTGCCACAGCTGCACCTGTTACGCCCATTGCAGGGATTGGTCCCCAGCCGAAAATAAAAAGTGGGTCTAATAACATATTGAGAATATTACTAATCCATAATGCTCGCATAGCAATTGAAGCATTTCCTGCTCCACGGAAAATACCATTGATTAAGAAAAGTAACATAATGGTACCGTTGCTGGCAAATAGTATCTTGGTGTACCATCTTCCTTCTCGTATTAAATCTTCCTCTCCACCCATAAGGCGTAGAACATCCTCCCCATAAATAAAGCCAGCAACGCTGAGAACTAAAGAAACTGCCAATGTTAGAATAATTGACTGAACAGCGGTATGAGAAGCTTCCTTTTTCTTTTTCTCTCCAATCCTTCGGGCAACCATAGCCGTTGCTGCCATACTTAACCCAATTCCCAATGAATAAACAATGGTGATTACGGATTCAGTAAGACCAACAGTAGCTACTGCATTAGTACTTACCTGAGCCACAAAAAAAACATCCACCACTGCAAATAAAGATTCCATCACCATTTCCAACACCATGGGAATGGACAAAAGAAGAATGGCACGACTAATTTTTATATTAGTCAGATCTTCATTGGTGCCTTTTATGGCATACTGAAGAAATAAGATATACTTTCGGATTTTTTGAAGCATTGAAATGCGAATTACGCAAAAAATTAATTATGAGTTAATTTTAACTTACTAAATTACTGTATCTTAATTTAAATTGATAAACAAAATGAAAAATCTACTTCCTGTTTGCTTGATAATTATGACATTAGCATGCACTCGCCCCCCTGAAACATACGAAAGCATCGATTGGCAAGGCCATCGAGGTGCCAGAGGGGTTTACCCAGAAAACACCTGGGCAGCATTTAAATATGCCATAGATCAAAATATGTCTACTTTAGAATTAGATGTGGTCATTACCAAAGATGAAGAAGTAGTGCTATCTCATGAGCCTTTTCTAAATCACAAAATCTGCCTTGATACTGCTGGAAATCCCATTAGCGAGGAAGAAGAAAAGAAATGGAACATCTACAAAATGACTTATGAAGATTTACAAAAATGTGATTGCGGAAGTATTGGAAACCCGGATTTCCCACATCAAAAACAGGACAGTTCTCCTAAGCCATTGTTATATGATATCATTAAAAAAACAATAGAATACTGCGAAAAAGAAGGTAAGGAACTCCCGCATATGAATGTGGAAATCAAGTATGAAGATGGTATGCAAAGTGTTTATCATCCTAATATCAAGAAATTCAGTCGATTGGTATTTAAAGTACTGTTTATGGAATATCCTGAAGAGAAATGGAACATACAGTCATTTGATTTTGATGTATTGAAACACTTCCACAAAACCTTTCCAAAAGTTCCTTTAGCTGCATTGGTCTATGAAAGCGGAGCCTGGGAAAAGCAATTTGAAGAATTAGGCTTTGTACCAGAAATTTACAGCCCATATCATCAGTTGGTAGATAAAAATATGGTGACAAGACTGCATGAAAAAGGAGTGAAAATAATTCCGTGGACGGTAAATGAGGAAAAAGACGCTGAAAGATTGCTCAAAATAGGCGTGGATGGCATCATTACAGATTATCCAGATTTAGCTGACAAATTCCGTAAGAATCCTTAATTTTGCCTTGATTTTAGAGATTAGAATGGTTGGTGTGCCACCAACCATGGAGCAACTTTCCCTGATCGGTGGCACACCGACCAGTATATAAGTCAGTTAAACCTGACAAGTTTCTATAATTAAATGAGAGCAATCTCAGATTTACTAATTCCTAATTATTAATTACTAATTAAAATTTTATGTCCGACAAAAAATATGATGTTTACGGAATAGGAAATGCCTTAGTGGATATTATCACCGAAGTTTCAGAAGAATTTGTACTTGAAAATAAAGTAGAAAAAGGTGTTATGACCTTAGTGGAAGAGGAACGACAAGCCGAATTGCTCAATTCCATGAAAATTACAGAAGAACATATGCAAGGTGGGGGTTCTGCAGCCAACACCTTGGTTGCTGCCAGTCAACTTGGAGCAAAAGGATTCTACTCTTGTAAAGTTGCTAACGACAGAGAAGGTGTTTTCTTTTTAAATGATTTGAAAGCTAATGGTATTGATACCGTTTTAACTCCTGAAAGTGCTCCTGTAGGTACTACTGGAAAAGTACTGGTAATGACCACTCCTGATGCAGAACGCACCATGAATACATTTTTAGGCATAACTTCTGATTTCTCTGAAAATGAGATACATGAATATGCCCTAAAGGATTCTAAATACTTGTATTTGGAAGGTTATTTGGTGACTTCAGAAAGTGGATTAGCTGCTATGAAGAAAGCTAAAACAATGGCTGAAGACAATGGTGTTAAAACAGCTCTTACATTTTCTGATCCAGCAATGGTAAAATATTTTAAAGAACAAATGGAATCCGTTGTGGGTGCTAGTGTTGATCTATTATTTTGTAATGAGGAGGAGGCTGCACTGTTTACAGGAGAAAATGATATTGAAAGCATCAGAGAAGAGTTAAAGAAAGTAGCCAAAAGATTTGCTATCACGCAAGGAAAAAATGGCGCCATCATTTATGACGGGGATACTTTTATCGACATAGAGCCTTATCAAGTGAAAGCTGTAGATACCAATGGTGCAGGAGATATGTTTGCTGGTGCTTTTCTATATGCTATAACAAATGGCCATAGTTACGCTGATGCAGGCAAATTAGCATCTTTGGCAAGCTCAAAAATTGTAACACAAATGGGTCCTAGATTGACATGGCCTGATGCCAAAGAGATATTGAATAAGTGGAAGAGTAATTAGTAATTAGGATTTGAAGACAACAAGTTAATCCGTAGATTAAAAACCTGTCTTGACTCTTGATTCTTAACTCTTGAATCTATTTAAAAGCCTTTGGAAGAAATTCTGAAGGCTTTCTTATTTATATCAATATAAACCAAAATTCTCCCTCCTATCCTGCACAAAAACCATCTTCAAAATTTAATATCAATCTCTTATATAGATGTAATATTTCCACTATATTCGCACAAAATTTATAAACATAGTTCAATTTAAAACAATCAACTTATGATGAAAAGACTTATAATCGGGTCTTTGTGTTTATTGATGTCCTTTGGCTCAATAGCACAAAAAAAGGAGATCGAATTTACTGAATTCGATTTAGATAATGGAATGCATGTGATTTTACATCAAGATAATTCTACTCCAATTGTGGTAGTATCTGTGATGTACCATGTAGGATCAAAAAATGAAAATCCGGAACGTACAGGCTTTGCCCATTTCTTTGAGCATTTATTATTTGAAGGCTCTAAAAATATTGAAAGAGGTCAATTTGACAAGTACATCACTAATGCTGGTGGCGTGAACAATGCCAACACATCAAATGACAGAACTTACTATTATGAAGTTTTACCTTCAAATCAATTGAAATTAGGCTTATGGTTAGAATCTGAAAGATTGATGCATGCTCAAATCCAAGAAATTGGAGTAGAGACTCAGCGTGAAGTAGTAAAAGAAGAGAAAAGGCAGAGATATGATAACCAGCCTTATGGTACAATTTTACCTGAAATCATGAAAAGAGCCTATACTGAGCATCCCTACAGATGGACTCCAATTGGTTCTTTGGAGCACTTAAATGCTGCATCATTAGATGAATTTGTTGATTTTTACGAAACATTTTATGTTCCTGAAAATGCTACATTATCCATTGCTGGTGATATTGAAATAGAAGAAGCAAAAAAATTGATTAAGAATTACTTTGGTCCTATTCCAAGGGGTGGTAAAGAAATTCCAAGACCGGATATAGTGGAGCCAAAGCAAACTGAAGAAGTTCGTGACACCGTTTACGATAACATTCAGCTTCCTGCCGTCATTCAAGCTTACCACATGCCAGCTCAAGGCACTGAAGATTCTTACGCTTTGGAAATGTTAAGTACTGCACTTTCTGGTGGACAATCAGCCAGAATGTATAAATCATTGGTTGATGAACAACAAAAAGCATTGCAAGTTGCAGCAATCCCATTTTCTTCAGAAGATCCAGGTTTGTATTTACTTTTTGGTTTACCAACTATTGGTGGTGATTTGAAAGAATTGGAAGATGCTATGGATGCCGAGATCAAGAAAGTTCAAGAAGAATTGATTTCTGATAAAGAATTTGAAAAAATCAGAAATCAAAAAGAGAACGATTTCATATCAGGCAACAGCCGAATGGCAGGTATTGCTGAAAGCTTAGCTAACTACCATGTTTACTATGGTGACGCTAACTTAATCAATAAAGAGATCGATCGATATATGAAAGTGACCAAAGAGGATATCAAGCGTGTAGCAAATGAATATCTTACTGAGGAAAACAGAGTGGTATTATATTACTTACCAAAATCTCAACAAAACCAATAAGTCTTTCACTTAATAATTGAAAAAAATGATTAAAAAGATATATATAAGCTTCATTTTCGCCTTGGCTGCAAGTGTTGCATTTGCTCAGGTTGATAGAACAAAAGCTCCGGAACCTAGTCCGGCAAAAGAAATTAACATAGGGGAACCTACTACTTTCACTTTAAAAAATGGTTTGAAAGTATTCGTAGTAGAGAATCACAAACTACCAAGAGTTGCTTTTTCTTTAACATTTGACCGTGATCCTGTTTTAGAAGGAGACAAAGCAGGTTATGTAAGCATGGCAGGTCAGATGCTAATGAAAGGGACAAAAAACCGTACTAAAGCAGAACTAGATGAGGATATTGATTTCATTGGAGCCAATATCAACACTTATTCAACTGGAATGTATGCTACTTCATTAACAAAACATCAAGATAAATTGATTGAATTGATGAAAGATGTTTTATTCAATCCTGCTTTTCCAGAGGATGAATTAGAGAAATTGAAGAAGCAAACCTTATCAGGATTAGCTGCTTCTAAAGATGATCCAAATGCTATTGCATCTAACGTTAGAGGCCAATTGGTTTATGGAGAAAATCATCCTTATGGTGAATTTGAAACTGAAGAGTCGGTAGACAATATTACTTTAGAAGAGATCAAATCGTATTACAACAGCTATTTTAGACCAAATATTGGTTACTTAGCAATTGTTGGTGACATCACCCCTAAAGAAGCTAAAAAATTAATCAAAAAGAATTTTTCTGATTGGGAAGAAGGAGAAGTACCTACAGCTGAATACGAAATGCCAACTCCACCTGAAGAAACGTTTGTAGCCTTAGTGGATAGAGAAGCATCAGTTCAATCTGTTATTAACGTAACTTACCCAGTAAAGCTTCCAATAGGAAGTGAAGAAGTAATCAAAGCAAGAGTTCTTAATCAAATTCTAGGTGGTGGATTCTCTTCAAGGTTAATGCAAAACCTAAGAGAAGAAAATGCATTCACTTATGGAGCAAGATCTTCTTTAAGTGCTGACGAATATGTAGGAAGCTTTACTGCCAGCGCTAGTGTAAGAAATGAAGTAACCGATAGTGCTGTAAATGAATTTATGGCTGAGTTAATAAAAATTAATAAAGAAGGTGTAACACAAGATGAATTAGATGCAGCAAAAGCCTCCATTTCAGGTAGCTTTGCACGTTCTTTAGAAAGCCCACAAACCGTGGCTTCTTTTGCCATCAATACAGCTCGATATGATCTTCCAAAAGATTACTATGCCAACTATTTAAAAAATTTGGAAGCAGTAACTTTAGAAGATGTAAAAGCAGCAGCTCAAAAATACATTTTACCAAATAATGCCAATATACTGGTAGTAGGAAAAGGTGCCGAAGTAGCTGAAGGTTTAGGGAAATTCGGAGAAGTAAAATATTTCGATAGAAAAGGAAATGAATACGATCCAAATGATAAAACTGCATTACCTGCAGGTTTAACTGCTGATAAGGTTTTTGAAAATTACTTTGAAGCTTTAGGAGGAAAAGATAAAATTTCGGCCGTTGAATCACTAAAAACAGTTTATACTATGAGCATGCAGGGGCAAACATTAACTTTTACTGAAATTAAAGATAATGAGCATTTCAAGCAAGAAGTTGGAATGGGACCAATGGTCGTAAGTAAAGTTTTAGTGAATGACGAAGGGGTAAAAGCTTTAAGACAAGGTCAGGAGATTCCTCTACCAGAAGAAGCTAAAAGCAATTTAAAGTCGAACACCAAAATTTTTCCTGAGCTGCATTATGCTGAAATGGGAGCAACAACTGAACTTACAGGCATTGAAACAGTAAATGATAAAGATGCATATGTAGTATCGATAACACTTCCTTCAGGACAGGTAACAAAATCTTATTTTGATACTGAAAGTGGGTTAAAAGTTAAAACTTCTGCAACGCAGCAAGGTCCTCAAGGTGAAGTTACTGTATATGAAGAATTTGGTGATTTTGAAGCAGTAGATGGAATAATGATTCCTAAGAAAAATGTGAAATTCCAAGGAAGACCATTAAACACCGAATTAGAATCAGCAGAATTTAATATTGAAGTGAAGGAAGACACTTTCAATTAAGTAATTCAAATTACACATTTGAAAGCCCGAAAGAAGTCATGCTCTTTCGGGCTTTTTTATTCTTTACTATTGCTAATAATACATAGACAATTTGTTGATCTAATAATTCTAAGCTGCATTCCTTGCAGCATTCACAATTCCAAACATACTCCGTAAAATGAGTTTTTTATAGATTTCTTCATCTTTAACACCCTCTCTTAACTTCTGGATGGCATATTGTTGAATCGTAATTAAGGGCAATACAATCTTCTCTCGGATAGCAATAGATGCCTGAGAAACTGGCGCTTCATGTAAAATCCCTTTTTTACCACTTATATCGTCCAATTCATCTTTGCTTAAGTCGAATTCCTTTTTCATCAGCTGCCAGAACTCGCCATAATCTTCATCCTTACTTAAATAAGCGGTAGCGGGATAAAATGATTTGGCAATAGATTGCATGGAGTTCCCTAAGAGTGTTCTGAAAAACAGCGAATCTCGATATAATTGTTTGACATCTTTACCTTTCCCTTTGCTTTTAAGGCTATGGAGAGCCGTTCCTACACCATAAAAGCCTGGAATGTTCTGTTTCATTTGAGCCCATGCACCTACAAAAGGAATAGCTCTTAAGTCTTCAAATTTCAACTCGCCTTTTTTACCTCTACTAGTTGGTCTGCTACCGATATTGGTATCTCCAAAATATTTTAAAGGAGTTACATCACCTAAATAACTTGTAAATTTATCATGTCCTTTAAAATCTTTATATAGCTGATATGCAATTTCGGCTAATTGACTCAAGAGTTCTCGTTCTTCCTCATTAAGCATTCTGTTATCACTTTCAAACAGATGATTTTCTAATCCTGCCGAGAGCAGTTGCTCCATATTGTATCTACAGGAACCAACTTTTCCGTAATTTGAGCTAATGGTTTGACCCTGTATGGTGACTTGAACTTCTTCATCTTCAATTTTAGAACCTAGAGAAGCATAGAAATCATGCATATTACCTCCGCCTCTGGCAGGCGGCCCACCCCTACCATCAAAGAAAATGACCTTAATACCATATTCTCTTGAAATTTCTGTGAGTGCTTCCTTAGCTTGAAAAATAGACCAGTTAGCTCTCAAATATCCTCCATCTTTGGTACCATCAGAAAAACCAACCATAATAGTTTGCTTATCGCCTCTGTTTTTTACATGCTCCCGATAAGCTGGAATTTCATATAATTGTTTCATGACACCTGATGCATTGGCTAAATCATCGATGGTTTCAAAAAGAGGGACAATATCCAATGATTCATAAGCATCCGAACTTAATTTGAGCCTTGCCAACTGAAAAACTTCCATCACATGTAATGCCGATTGGCAATTGCTAATGATGTATCGGTGACAGGCTCTATGTCCATTTCTTTTCTTCACCTCTTCTAATGCATCAAAGCTTTTCAACATCTCCTGATGAAAATCATTATAAATACTAACGTCATGAGGAAGACTATTAAAACTTAGAAGATGATTAATTTTATCCTCCTCTTGCATTTTCTCATACTGAGCCACAATACTCTTATCATCTTCATTTGACAAAATATCTTCCCATAATGCATCATGTTTACGGCTATCTTGCCTGATGTCCATTATAGAAAAATGGAATCCAAAAATCCTGACTTTTAATATAAACTTTTCTAATAGTTCAGAAAATATCCCCTTATGTTCATTTCTAAGGTTATGAAGCGCCTCCCTTAGAACATCTATCAATTCCTCAGGTTGTTTAAAGCCTTTAGATTTATCTCCATACAATGCATTATATACATGCTGCTCTGCTTCCAATATTTTATTCTCCACTCCTTTAAAAGTAAGCCTTCGTCTGATCGCACGTAAATCTCTATAATAACATTTTAGAATCGTCTCTCTTAGTCTATCGGCTACTTTAACTGTAATATTATGAGTTACGAAAGGGTTCCCATCTCTATCGCCACCAGGCCAAAACCCAACGGTTAATAGATCAGGATTCACCCAATCTTCCCATGGCTCCTCCAGCTCCTCCACCAAATCATAAATAATAGCGGGAATACTTTTGTAAAATACATTTTCCAGATACCAACACAGGCTGACCGCCTCATCATATGGCGTAGGTTTTTCCTTATTTATAAAGGGCGTTTTTCCTAATTGTAACATAAGGGAATTAATAGAAGCTAAATCATCCTTTCTTATGGCATCTTCCAAATCAGTATTGATGGCTAGCACATTTCCAGGATAAAATTGAGTTGGATGCGCAGTTAAGACAATTCTGACAGAAAATGTCTTTAACTTCTCTTGAAGCTCTTCAATTTTATTAGTGTGTCTTACCCTTCCGATTAGCTCTTTTACTGACCCTTTTCCTTCTACATTAAATATTTTTTCAAAAGCAGCATCTTCTATAGAGTCAAAAAGCAACACTTGTCTTTCAACATATTGGATCAATTGAAATAGCAATTGATGCAGCTGTTTCTCCTCTTTATCACCTAAAATCTCTCGTTTAAATTGATTAATAATCTCGACAGGATCTTTTCCATTTTCAAAACCTTGAGTACTTAATTGCTCTAGAATAGGTAGCAATGTACCCGTTCTGTAAATATGATCATAAGGTAAATCAAGAAAAAGGCTGTTATATGCGGTATATCGAGTGGCTACTTCGTCCTTGTATTTCAATTTTTTCATATAATTCAAGTTTAGAATAAAAAGGAAGGGAAATCCTTTCATATATCTCCCATCATCTAAATATACTCACTTAGACCCTAGCGGGTTTAAAGAAAACGTGGTTTAGTTTTTTGATTATTCATTTCATTAAAATCAAACTACTTTATGATTAAATACCTGTAAAACAAAAAAAGGGAGCAGTAACTGCTCCCTTCTCAGAAAAACGCAAGGTTTATTAACGCCTACCAGTACCGTAATCAATATCAATAATAATTTCATCCTGCGATTTTAAGAATAAATCGCTGCTATTGTAAGAAAGGGAAAAGTCTCTTGGAGCTATACGATTGACATTATCTACATATCCTTCTCCTTTATTCTTTAATATAAAATTTCCACCCCACTGATATTCATCCCCTTTTTGGGACCCCCCAATAATTTGTATTTCGGCTCCTGTTCCTGGCATCTCATCAAACTGCGGAAGAATCTCTATATTGAATTTTTCCGAATATCCATTTCCCAGCTTAGTATTGTAGTTGTAATTATATTCAAGACTACCGTTGTTAATTTGAAAATAAATATCTGCTTTCGTATGGATAGGTTCAGTAACGTAAGCAATAGGGGCTTCTAAAGAATAAAATCTAGTGCGATAGTTTCTATCATCCTGAAACTTTATTTCTCCGTTTCTTGATTCTATAACATCACTCATAGTAGAATATCCTTGATCATGTGGAACAACTAGAGTTGAAGTTTTATAAACATCATTTTCTAAGTACTCGAACACTACATTTGGTATAGCAGTGTAAGGTGCTGAATTAGCACTATTATCAAGATCAAATTCCCATTGGGTTCTGAATTCCAATATTTCAAATTCCGCAGCTTCTTCTGGATTCCCACCTTCGAATGATATAGTAGGATTTGTATAATTTTCACCAAGATTTACTATTTTCAAACTAGATATTTTGGTATCATAAACAATGGTCGCCTCTGATTCCGCATCAACATTCCATTGATCAAAATTAATTGTCATACTATCAATTTCATAGTTATTGTAAAGAGCATGATAATTTTCTCCAAACCAGTTTCTATTCTGAAAAGCGTAAGATAAGCTCTGTTCTAATTGATCTTGAGTAATTCTTCCGTTCTCATCTGTCAGCACACTGTTGGAATAAATACTGTAAGACTGAATGCAACATTCCGAAGCATAGTAAGCTCGTATATAATAATCGACATAATAGTTAGGAGAATACTGAGCGCTACTATCTAAAGTGATTGATTGTATCGCATATTCAGCAATTGGTTTTAATTCCGCACCTTCACCCGTTGGGTCAGTTACGACTACATCTGGCACACTATTATAACCTAAACCAGCTGTAAAGGAGAACAAAAGTCCACCTAATTCTTGATTATTCTCTGAGCTATTTATTTCATCCTGGTAAGATGGAAGATTATCAAACAGCTTCCTTCCCGCTTTAGTGAAATTATTAATTTGAAATCCTTTTCCTGGCGTGCTTGGCTCTGGTACAACTGTTTTAATTCCTCTAACATAAGGGACATTGCTCACTTGTTCATTGTATCCGAAGGTTGTCAAAACAGAGTCCAAGGTAGGCTCCTCCGTTTCTGGATCAAAATAGGCCAGTTTTTGTTTCAATTGTAACTGAGGAATCATTAAATCTACAGACACCCCTTCATTTCCTGTCGGGATTACTAGCTCATATTCTCCTGCCTCATTGGTAACAGCCTCTCCTAAGCCTCCTTCAACATTTAGCGAATACTCGGAAAAACTTAGTCCTTCGCTCACGTTCACAATATTCCCTGAGAAATCAGCTCTTATAATTTGATCCTTCACTACTTCAGAGGTTGTATTGGTTAAATTGGTTTCAATATTAACTCTTCCTTTAATCTTGGCAGTATTGGCTCCGTTTCCTTTATTATACAAAGGGATAATGGCAGATTCATTCTTAGTGATAGGTGCCACTACATCTTCAATCACCTCATAGTTATACCCTCTCTCGAATTTGAAATCTATCAATCCTAATGCAGAGTAGTATCCCTCCTTCTTAATTTCTATAATATTACCACCCACGGTCACTTCATCAAAGATGACATTTCCGGATTCATCGGATAGTTCTGTCAATTCGATTAGTTCACCATCCAAAGAAGAAGTAAGCTTAACTTCGGCTCCTTCAATAGGAGTAGTTCCATCTAAAATCTTCATATTCACATTATAGAACTCACCTGCTCTGTTCAATACATCCAATTGTTCTGCAATATTTAGTGAGTCTTTCACATCATTATTGACCGTAATATTATTTACATCAGGCTCAACAGGTGGTACTTCCTCACAAGAAGCAAAAAGGGTAATTCCAAGTATTAGTAATAGGTAAATATTTTTTTTCATATAAAATAACAGTTAAATGCAGCTGCGAAATAAACTAATTAAATTTGTTATCCATAATTTTATCAGAAAATAATCATATAAAGCTGCTCGATATGTGATTTATATCTAGTTCAAAACAACAACCTCAACTAGTAAATTTCTCTATATCTAGCTGTTTAAAGAAGATTTCAGTGCAGCTTAAATTTTAATTCTATCTGATCACAAACCAACCAGATCTTTTGATAAAAACTATATCAAATTATTTCAAACTTATACCATGACTTTCATCCTAGAAACTGTTCAATCGAATCGGCAATCATTTGAGAATTTACCTTTTCAATCGGATGTGGACAATTTGGAAACACTTGTAATTCCCCGTGTTGCAAAGCTTTATAAAAGGCGGTAGTTTCTTCTAAACTAACCATATTATCCTGGTCGCCCAATCCAAAACGTATCTTTAATTCTATAGTAGCGATATTATCTTTAGTTAAAAGAGGTCTATTTCCTAGCTCTTTCATCATCTGCCCAGTTTGTGCGCATAAATGAATCCAGTTCTCAGCATGCAGTGCTTGCAAATGCTTTGCGAACTGAGGTACTTTCTCCTGAATCTTTTCAGCATTCAACATTTTACTCTCATTTTCAGCCTGTTGTGGATTCCAGTCAAGCTTTGTACCCAAAGTCATGATTTTCTTAAATAATTCAGGCTTTTTCAGTGCCAAAGAAAGTGCCACATATCCCCCCATACTAAAACCAAAGACATTAGCAGATTGTATATTTTGATTTTGAAAAATGGCTTCCAGATCATCCACTAGATCTTTCATAATAAAACCATGTCCCTCATTTGACCTACACCCATGCCATTTAAAATCAGGTATAATCAAATTATAATTGCTTGATAAGTAATTAGTTAGGTCATCGAATGATCTAGAACTGCCTAAGGCTCCATGTAATAAGACAAGATTCTGTTTACTCATAATATGCTTCTTTATCTATTATTCAATTTCCAATGCTTAACCACTATTTACAAATACCCTGCAATCCAATAGGCACTGTACCCCATCCATTCTTTAAACAGTATGTTCCACTTAAGCAAGGCATCATCAGACGGCAAAAACATGGATGGATTAATCATTTCATCATTGGTAAGAAAAACAGTAGGATATGGCTGAACTCGAAAATCCTCCTTTTTAAAACATCCCAATGCTCTGGGCATATGCGAAGCACTGGTTATCAGCAAAATTTCTGTTTGAGAACTGATGTAAGCGGAAGCAAAACGGGCACTTTCCACTGTATTTCTAGATTGATCTTCTAGAATTACTTTGTCCATTGGAAATTGAATAGATTCCAAATAGTTTGAAATCACCCTTGCTTCCTGCAAATCCTTTCTTAGTGCCGTAGCACCACCTCCTGAAATATAAAGTGTGTCAATTATACCTTGTTGATGAAGCATGATGGCTTGCAAAATTCGATCTGCATTTTGATTAAAATAGACTCTATCTTTGGGTTCTTTAAGGGTGTTAGTCATACCCGTAAGCAAAACTCCATAAGTGAATTTTTGGTTTTTGATAGATTCGAGATTAGCTGCTTCAGTTTGCCAAGCTTTTAAAAACCAATTGGCTAAGAAATCATTGGTAAAAATTATAAACAAAGCAAAGCCTAAGATTGCCAAGTATTTTCTAAATTTCCATTTTCTAAAAATGAAAAATGCCAGCCAGGCGAGGCCGATTAATGTAGCTGGCATCAGTAAATAACTTATAGTTTTAGAGAGGATGAAAAACATGAATAAAAATTAATCCAATCAACTTTTATAAATCCCTTTATACTGATCTTGCTTTACTGTACAATTGATCCAACCTTCATCTAAATCAGCGCCAATAGCTTTATAGAATTCAATGGAAGGTTCATTCCAATCCAACACTTGCCACGTACACAGCCTACAATTTTGCTCATCCGCTTCTTGAAGAATAGCATTTAATAATTTTCGTCCGTAGCCTTTACCTCTTTCTGATTCTGTTACGATTAAATCCTCCAAATAAAGAACTTTACCATTCCAAGTGGAATAGCGGAAATAATAAAGGGCAATGCCTACAATCTCTTTTTCAGTTTCTGCCACAAATAGGCCGTAGGCTGGGTTATCACCAAAACCATCTCTGATTAGCTCATCAACATCTACCACAACAGCGTCAGGTTCACGTTCGTAAACTGCTAGCTCTTGGATTAACTCTAAAGTTCTAGGAATATCTTTTTCGGTTGCTCTTCTTATAGTTACGCTCATAAAAATAAAATTAACCGCAAAGAAGGAAAGGCACAAAGATTATTTGAAAATAAATTGACAGTTGACAATATTCAGTTGACAAATCATCATAATCTCAAATTGCCAATCAATAAAATTCCTAGATTTTTAAATAATTTAGTATTATAACTAAGTAGAACTCAAATCAAGACGCTTTAATATAAAAATATTAATGATGAGTACTCATGAAGAATTTCAAAAGAAGAGAAATAAAAGGCTAAATCAGGTGGATACAAAAATTTCATTTTTAAATGAGGGTGTGAAAGGATTGGGAGCAGCTTTTAAAGAATTTGAAGCCGATATTATTGAGTATATGGCTTTCTCTGCAGAAAATTATGCTAATCATGAGAGGAGGATAAAAAAACTTGAGCAGAAATCCTGACTGTTGATTCATCTAGTTCAGTCCCATGATCAACCCGTATATTAAGCCATTTCCATAGCCTTCTTAGATTTTCTATAAAGAAAGTTGTTAAAGATATTTCTTTTGGCAAAACGATAAGGTTTATCAGAATTTAGCAATTTAGAATAAACATTTTTATTTACTCCAAAATATTCGTAGGTCGTACCATCCAAAAATGTAACCTCCAGCAATAATCCTTTGTGTCTGAAATCTAGAATATTTGATTCAGTAATAGTTTTGGTATATTCTTCCAAATTAGCTTTATGGGTTTCAGGAGCAATGCTTATCAGGAAATGATAGCCATCAATAATTTGCTGACTTTTGACCTCTGCTTCTTGAGCTTTTGGATCATCAGCTTGAAACTTATCAGGATGCCATTCTTTAACTAAATTTCTATAGCTTGATTTTAGTTGCTTAAGATCAATAGGACCTTCAACATTAAATAATTTTTTGTAATCGTTAATTCGCTTCATAAGGGTAATTTCTCAATTGGAGCGCAAAGGTAGTTATAAAATGTTCATAAATAGTTGTTAATGAAAAATATAGCCGTAAAACAACAGTAAGTTTTATTACAAAAAAATCAATGCTACTTTTAAAATCTTATCAACAAAAAAACAAAAGAAATCAGCTAACAAAAAAGACCTGATCGGCATGAGTCAGGATGGTCGTTTTTAGAATTCATTCGCAATCTCAATCATTTTCATATAATCCTGAACGAGGTCCTGATTCAGTTTTTTAGCATCGATCTTACTGAGGAGCATTTTTAGTTGCTGGACTGCCGCAATACGATCATCCAATTCGTCATCATCTATGCAATTGATTAAATCAATGCAAGCATCATATTTAATTGCACTACTATCTGGCACAAGCTCCACACCTGCTATTAAAGATTGCAAACTCACCTTTTGTCCGTGACTATCACGCAGAAAGTTGGATAAATCCAGCAGGAGATTTTCCATGGAGTTAGTTTTAAAGCTTGTTAAATGCTCTTTGATAATAGCAGGTGCTTTTTCTCTTGCAAATTTTGTGTCCACTCCAGGTGGCTTGTCAAAATAACCCACAAGCAAGCCCATCACCATATGAAAAGGATTCAAGCTTACTTCTTCTTTCTTATCGAAGCTGGTTTTTTCCTCCTCGGTCAAAAAATAGGGTAAACTAAAATCGGTGGTCGCTTTTAACCTTTTTCCCAATGCAGATTCCTCATCAAAATGCTTCCAGATGACGGCATATTTTTCTGAATTCATAAAGTATATGATTTACTTACTAGTTTGAAAATACAAAACTGCAATGATTCTTTAGCTTTAGCAAAAGATTATTAAAGAGGACTAAGCAGAGAGAAGGAGTAATTTGCATCCGTTTTCTGGTTTAGGTTGTTTAAACCAATATCCATCGGGATTGAGGGTGAAATCCTCAGCAAATAGAATCCCTTCCAATTTTCAGCATGCTAATTTGATAGTAGCGGCAATAAAAAAAGACCTGAGAAATAAATCTCAGGTCATCCAATAACTTTATGCTGCCTCAAAAAATCTGGGTTTTTTTACATCTCATCCTTAAAAGGAATCTCAGCCATATTATACCAGGCAAAAGCATATTTATCCGCTATGCCATCAATAATTTTATCTGTTGGTTTTCCTGCTCCGTGTCCAGCATTGGTTTCAATTCTGATTAAGACAGGACTTCCCCCTGCATGCTTTGCTTGAAGTTCAGCTGCAAATTTGAACGAATGTGCAGGTACAACCCTATCGTCATGATCAGCTGTGGTGACCATGGTGGCAGGATATTTCACACCTTCTTTTACATTATGAACTGGAGAATATCCATATAAATACTCAAACATCTCTTTGCTGTCTTCCGAGGTTCCATAATCATATGCCCAGCCTGCGCCTGCCGTAAAGGTGTGATATCTTAACATATCCATTACACCCACTGCAGGGAAAGCAACTTGCATTAAATCAGGTCGTTGCGTCATAGTTGCCCCCACTAGCAACCCACCATTAGAACCCCCTGAAATAGCCAGTTTATCAGAGCTAGTATAACCTTCCTCAATTAAATATTCAGCTGCTGCAATGAAGTCATCAAATACATTTTGCTTCTGCATTTTAGTACCGGCTTTGTGCCATTGTTCTCCATATTCTCCACCACCTCTTAAATTGGGCTGTGCATAAATCCCGCCATTTTCTAACCAAACCAATCGGGCTACACTAAAACTCGGACGCAAACTCACATTAAAACCACCATAAGCATACAGCTCCGTTGGGTTTTTACCATTTTTCTCCAAGCCTTTCTTGTAAGTGATAAACATTGGAATCTTAGTCCCGTCTTTACTTTCGTAAAATACTTGCTCCGTTTCATAATCTTCAGGATTAAAATCTATTTCAGGTTTCCAGTATAATTCCGAATTTCCCTCCTCAATATCATATTCAAAAATTGCAGAAGGATAGGTGAATGAGGTAAAACTGTAATATAGTTTTTCGTCTTCTTTCTCAGCACCAAAGCCACCTGCAGAACCGATGCCAGGCAGTTCAACTTGACGGACTTTATTACCCTCATAATCAAACTGATGGATTTCCGTTTTCACATCCACCATATAATTGGCAAAAATATAACCACCTGCAGTGCTTACATTTAAGACATTTTCAGTTTCCGGAATTACATCTTTATAATTATCAGTAGAAGGTTTTTTTACATCTACCTCTACCAATCTTTTATTGGGTGCATTAAGGTTGGTTTCAATTAACAAGCGTCCTCCTACATTATCCAGAACAGAATGCTCACTATTAAAACCAGATGCAATTACATTGATCGGATTGTTTAGATCAGATAGATTCTTGAAATACAATTCATTTCCACTCGTGCTATTAGCGGCTGAAATAAACAAGTATTGCCCATCATCACTTACATACCCACCAATGTATCTTCTAGGAGTTTCGCTTCCTCCAAATATTAATAAATCTTCTGATTGTGGTGTATTTAACTTGTGATAATAAAGTTTGTGCTCCTGTGTCTTTGCAGAAAGCTCACTTCCTTCAGGTTTATCATAACTGCTATAGAAAAAACCTTCATTCCCTTTCCATGAGATGCCACTGAATTTTACATTTCGAATGGTGTCTTCCACTATGGATTTATCTTCAGTGTCCATCACGATAACCTTTCTCCAATCAGAGCCTCCCTCTGAAATCGAATAAGCCAATAGGCTTCCATCTTTGGTGAAAGAAGTTCCAGCCAGAGAAGTAGTGGCATCATCAGAAAAAGTATTAGGATCTAAGAAGACTTCCTCTTCTCCATCTAAGCCTTTTTTACGATACACTACCCACTGATTTTGCAAACCATCATTTTTATAGGTATAGTAGTAATCACCATGCTTTCTTGGAGCGCTTTCCTTAGCATAATTCCAAAGTTCGGTTAAGCGTTCTTCTATTTTATCTCTGAATGGAATATTATTCAAATAGCCAAAGGTGACTTCATTCTGCGCCTTCACCCATTCTGCCGTTTGTTCAGAGCGGTCATCTTCTAGCCAACGGTAAGGATCTGGAACCTCAGTCCCAAAATAGGTATCTACTGTATCCACTTTAGCCGTTTCAGGATAATTTTGTATCTCCATTTTCTGATTTTTCTCGCCACTATTGCAGGCAAAGATTGCCAATGCAAGTGGAAAAGCCCATATTTTTTTCATATGTATAAGTTTATTGTTAACGGTCCCATGGAATTCAATAAATTTTATCCATCCTCAGTTGGTATATTGAGGATTCTAAAATTTATGCTCATTTCATGATAGTAAAGTTAAAATTTTAACTAAAATAAGGGCTTTTCGTGAGAAAAGCATAGGAATTATAAAAGCGGTGGATGTTGGGGATGGTGGGTGCTTTAAATATTGATAATTCATATCTTACTAAAAAAAGAATCGGTATTGATCAAAATCAAGCGGATCTTCTCTTCTTTCTCGAATTCCCTAATATTGCGCAAGACAATATTGATTGCATCCTTTGAAATATCCTCCAGCATTCTTGTCCAAAATATAGCAATCACTATGTCCTCTTCTGATGATGTATCAAGGTCAGCAATCATTCTATTTAGCCTTTGCAAATCAGGATAGCACTCTAAATCTTCCACCGCAGAAATAGGAAGAAAAGACTCGAATCTTTGTTCATAATTCCAATTCAAGTTCCTTAAACTCCGTTTTGCATAACAATTGGCATGAAAGGAAACTAAATCAGAATCTTTGAAATAATGAAGCTGAATGGGCTGGCCTAAATCTTTTTTAATAGTGCTATCTTCATGTTCTCTCAGATTTTGAAATACTGCTGAATCAATTTTAACCTGAGATGTTTGGATACCATCAAAATCAAATTCATTATAAAATTGATTAATCTTTTCCTCATTTATACTATCTATTTGATTTACTCCGTAAATTTTGCTTATTAAAGTAGTACAGGATGAAATCCCTAAAACTAGTATAATAGAATACATTAAAAGCGATAAATAAAGTCTTTTCATCAGATCATTTTTAGAAAAAAATGTTTCTTAAAGAGAACTCAGTCCTTGTTAGTACAAGTCTTTCTTTAGGCAAGTCACTATAATATGTCTCTTTGGATTTTACTAAGTATCATAACATTCTAAAACCGTAAATATTGGATACTGAAACAAGATATGTCTATACCTTACTGTTTCAGTTGAAATAATTTAAATCCTAATCCATTTCCATGCAGGAAATTGCAATAAACTTTCACAACTTCAATTATTACCCTATCTTGTTTTCAAAATAAATTATTCGAAGATATTGGAAGTATTAGGCATTGACATTGGAGGTTCTGGCATGAAAGCTGCCATAGTAGATTTAAAAACCGGGGAATTCATTGGTAAACGAAAACGATTTAAAACGCCACAACCCGCAACACCAGAAGCTATGATGAAGACTGTAGTCAAACTACAAAAACACTTCGATTGGTCTGGGTCAATAGGTTGTGGTTTTCCAGCAGCCATAATTGATGGAACGGTAAAAACTGCTTCAAATATTGATAAAAGCTGGATAGAAAAACCTCTTGCCAATATGATTAGAAAGGCCACGGGTTGTGCCACTCGGGTCATGAATGATGTAGATGTTGCCGGCTTAGCTGAGATGCGCTTTGGAGCAGGTAAAGATCATGGTGGAACTGTTTTAATATTGGCGTTAGGCACTGGAATTGGTTCGGCTTTATTTCACAATCAGCAGCTGATGCCTAACACCGAACTCGGACACATACAATTCAAAGGAGATATAGCAGAGGCTTATGCCGCAAATTCTATTCGGGAAAATGAAGACCTTAGCTGGGAGGTTTGGGGAAAGCGTTTGAATCAATATTTAGTAGAAGTGCATAAACTATTCTGGCCTGATCTGATTATTTTAGGTGGTGGCGTAAGCAAAAAGTTTAAAAAATATGAAAAATACATTGACAGCAGGCTGAATGTCATCCCTGCTGAATTAAAAAATCATGCTGGGATTGTAGGGGCTGCTTGTCAGTTTTTGTAGTTGTAACCCTTCTGTTTTGGAGGATAACCGGTTAACGCAAATTGATAAACCTCATGTTTATCCTTCTGTTTTAAATATTCCTCATCCCCAGTAGTATGATATAAGCTTTTAAAAAGCAAAGAAGACAAATGGTTCCCTCCACCATTTTCTTTGATAAAACTTAATGCTTCATTAAGCTTAATTTCTTTTTCATCAACGCTAATACTATCCTTTAAGCTATTGCAAATGGCCTCATAGCAAATTCCATATTTCTGAAAATAAGTTTTTTCAGAATCTTTCAATCCCTCAATCTGACTGTAAACTTCCCTTGTTAATTCTCCTAAAGAAAAATGGCACTCAATATACAGTTCATAAAATTTCAAATTATTGGGATATAGTTGATGGAGCTTATTTGCATAATACAATGCTTTATCAGGGTTATTCTCTAACCTTAAATAAATATGTGACAAATAAATCAACGCTTCTGTACTAACTATACTTTCTTGATTAGCCACTTCTTCCAGCCACTTTAATCCAGTTTCTTTATCCCCTTCTTTAAAAAACCAGATCATAGTTCCAAGAACTGAATTTTCAGTTTTGTAATATTGATAATAATAATGATATAATGCTGACAACAGTTTTACTTCTTTCTGCTCAGGTTCTTGCTCTAAATTATTTTTAACTAAATCATAAACCATAGAGCCACTTTGCAAAGCCTTATAATAATTTCCCATATTATAATTGTATTCAGCACTCAAAAGAGCACCGTTTATTTGATTATAATTGAGTTTATTAAACTCCATATCAATTTCAGCTGTGGTTAAATAATTTTTATAAGCATTCAGAATTGAATCATTTTGATTATGAATAGGAAGATGAAACCAGCGCATATAATGTGCCCTCAGGAAATTGTAATTTGATGATTCGGTGGTGCTATCGATGGTAGAGATAATGCTATCCGCTTCTTCAAATTTGAAACTATAGAGGTGTTTAAAAACTTGAACGCTTTTCTCATCTTCTAATTGGGAAAAACAATTTGTACTCAAATGCAATAATAGTAGTAAAACTAATAGCCTCATTGCCCAATTATCTATAATGATTGAAATATTTAGAATAAGCTTGGATGTAATTTAAGCATTTCAGCATATGCTTTTGCCCTATATTCTTCTTGTTTATTTAAAGCGGTTTGTTTTGCCTTCATATATCCCCCTTTGTGATACCGTTGAAACCAAGGCAAAACAACCAGATAGCCTTCCACCAAAGAAAACTCTATAACATAATTAAAATACAAACCTACCAAAGCTGTGGTCAGCGCCATAGAATTCAATCCATCTTTCCAATTTCCATATAAAATCTGTCCGCTACCTGGCACAAAAACACTCATCCACATCGCTAGGTTTGGCTTTACTTTTGCAGCCTTTTGACTATACAATTCAAGATCATTATAATGCTGATTTGATGCTAGATTCATTTCAGCTATATATTCCTTGAATACTTTTTCAAATTGGTCAAAATCTTCTTTTAAAAAATAAGCGACAGATTTAAAATATCGTTTTTTAAATCCTGCTTCGGGATTATTGAAATCATTGACAGAAGCCAAAGCAATTATAGCCTGATTGTATTGCTCTATACTTAAAAAGGCCAAACTCTTTTTGAAAATTATATCATTCCGCTTATTATGATCCTTTTCTAAAAATGTAGCATTATCATAAAACCTAATTGCCCGTTCAACATCTCCCTTATTGAAATAAGCATTGGCCAACTTAAAATACGTTTCCGAAGAAGTGTTTTCTTGAAAATAAATCGCTCGCTCATAAGCCAATACACTGTTGGTATAATTCCCCAGCTGGAACTGCTCTTCAGCAAATTGAATAGTCTCCTCAACAGTTTGAGAGGAAACAGCTTGAACCGATAAAGCAAGGCTAATAAGTAGAGCGAATAATATCTTCTGCATCTTTTTCAATTTCTAACCAAAAATTTTGATTATATACCTGCGCTGACTTGGCAGATCCGTAAACATTGCCGGCATAAAATCCAGTAGTCAAACCTGCGAAAATCCACCCCGAAGTGGATGACACTCCATCTTTATTAAATCCTCTATAAGCTTGAAATGCACTTCCTCCTACTACCAGCAAACTAAAAATCCCATCCTTATAATTACCTGTATAAAATTTCCCGCTACCAGGTAATATTGCTGACATCATTACTGCTACCCAAGGTTTCTTAGGCTTGAAAGCTTTTGCCTGTTTAGATAAGTTCTTTAAACCCGATATTGAAGGATGATCTGTAGCAGACACTTGTGGTATTTTTAATTCCACTTGTTCCCAATTACCCGCCATTACCTCTCTATGCAGCTGATAAACAGATTTTTTTTTCTCTTCAATCCGAAGCAGGCTTAAGTTTTGGTCAAATTTTTCAAAACCCTTACCCAGGATTAGCATTTCAAGGTATAATTCTGACATGGGCTGGGAAAAATCCGAAATTAACGGGTACAAAGATTCTGTTCGTCTTATTGCCTTTGCCAACTCATCATTCTTAAAATAGCTATTAACCAAAGCCAATTTCAATGAGTCATTATTTTCATCTACAAACAATAACCTTTCATATTCGACAGCCGATAATTCGTATTGACCGCTCATAAATAAGTAGGATGCAAATTCTTTACTCTTGTCAAATGTATAAATATTCTGCGCATGGGATTGATTTATCCCCATAAAAAACAAGAAAACTATAAGGTATAATCTCATTGAACTACTAAAGGATCTATTAAAAGTTTGGTTTCAGGATCAACTTCATATTTTTCAGGAGAAAGGGAATTACATCTAGATAATCGGTCAAATCCATTCATCATACCTTTCAAAACCCCTTGCTTTTTAACCGCCTCTAAGGCATATACTGAACAAGAAGGGGTAAAAGAACAAGATTGAGCATCCTGAGAAGAAATAAAAGACTTATAAAAGAGGAAAAGGCCCGAAAACACAAATTGAATTTCATTGGTATTCACGTGAACATGTTCGTATTGATCCCGAATTTTGACATTTTCTGCCGAAGAATTATCATATTTGATCCCCTTTAATACTTCTAATTCTGCATCAAGCTGTGACCACGATTGAAAACTAAGGCTACTTAGAATTAAGGTCAATACGATACATCTCTTCATTTTCCAACTCATCGATTTTTATATTCTCAAAGGTAGTAATTTTATAATACTCTGCTCCATGCAAATAGGAGACCTGAATAACTTTTTTGGGAAAGGGTAATCCATTAACACTTACATAATCTTTGTAAAATCTTTTTCCCATGATTTCACCATTAGGTTTAAATAAGACGATGCCAAAAAGTTGATCATTTTTTAAAGATATAACGGCTTTACCTAATTTATCTTCTAAACCAGTGGGAGGCAACCACTCAATAATAGTCTGATCTTCAGATTCTTCAATACTATTGATGTAATACCCCGTCTTATCAAGGCCATAATTCTTTAAGTGGCCACTTAAGGTTAAATTAAAAATCGAAAATCTGTTAGTGCTTGGGGTAAACCGTTGATTAATTATTTTCTCATTTTGCAATACATACATTTGAGTATCTGCCATGACAAGCTTCTTACTATCAGGAAATGAAATTTTATAAATTATTTTATTGACATTTTTATCAAAAAAAACTTTCCCTTTATAAAACTCTTTCCCGTTTACGGTACTTTCCTTAATCGTAAAATCAGCAGAAATTCTAAAATATGCTTGTCCATTAGAATTTGGAAGATAGACAATACTCGAAAACAATAAAAAAACAACAACTTTCCACATAACTAAAAAGCCCAATCTTTTTAAAGACTAGGCTAAATTTCATATATTGTTCAAATAATACTATAGAAAACGATAATAGCCAAAACCACCGCTAAGTAGAAAACCTACTCCTGCTCCAATCAAGTAAGAAGTTTTATGATCGCTTCCCTTATTATCATTAAGAAGAACAGTAAAAATACCGATTGTGGCACCAATTGGGAAACAGCAAAAGCCCCATGCAAAGGACCCCCATTCGAAAGTATCCATTGAGAAACCACTTTGTCCCATCATTCCTTCAGGACCATAAGCCAAATTCATGCCTGCAATTAATCCTGCATTCTCCTGATAAATATTATGAATAGTAACATTCTCATGCATAGAAACATAGGCTTCTAATTCATTCAATTCTACGAATTCCGCATTGATTTTCTCTTCATTCAATTCAAATAAATCCGTGTTTGTTGCATAGCTTGAAGAAGCTAATAGAAAACAAGCTACAACAGCTAGTAGTATTTTTTTCATGTTATTTGGTTTAAAGGTTCAACTGTTATTTAGTCCCTAAGTAACGATTAATGTTACATATTTGCAAAATTATATTCAATAATTCATATAGGTGATTGAAATTTATAAATAACAATATTTTGTAACTTAATATTTCATCTTTGGAATGAGCTGTAGTTGCTATTAACCAAGTATTTTGCGCTTAAACTTCTATCATAAAAAGATCAGAAAAATAAATAAGAAAATCTCAAGTAAATTTATATATAAAATGATTTACAAATTAGTATAAAAAATGTACTTTTGGAGTAACTACAAAATTTTAAAATTAAAAAAACTATGAAAAAACTATTAGCAGTATTTAGTCTATTTTTGATCATCGGGTTATCAAATGCAACAGCCTCATCATACTATGTTGATGATTCAGCAGTAGAAGAGGTACTTTCAAAAGGTGTTGAAGTTAATACCGATTTCAGTTTAGATGTTAATACATCTGCAGAACTATTTAATCAAAGTGCTAGTTTGAATGAAAAAGACCCATTAGTAGCTATATTATTAGATATTTTTGTTGGTGGATTGGCTGTGCACAGAGTATATCTTGGTGGTAAGCCAACTTTAATTCTATTGTATTTCATTACTTGTGGTGGTATTTTTGGTGTTCTTCCTTTAGGGGATTTAATTGTTTTAGCAATTAATTACGATGACATCAGCGCATATGTTGGAAATGACAACTTTATTATGTGGTAATTACATTCACGAAATTCAAATAAGAAAGGGCATTTTCAATGCCCTTTCTTATTTTCTTCGATTCTATTCAGTAATAGATTATATGCCTTTTCATTTTGCGCTTCATTATAGTTTTCTGCCAAATAACCAGCATGTCTTGCCCCTCCCATGTAAAACACGTAGAATAAACTAACTCCTGTAAAAGTTCCTGAAAAATAGTAACCATTTAAGAAATTATAAGCTGCAAATGCTAACAAACCTGTCTGAATGGTAAAAGATGTTAATCCTCTAATTGGCTTACCTGCATAAATCTGTCCTGCTCCTGGAAGTAAATATGAAAGGTTTTCAGCTTTTTCTGGAGATTTACGTTTCACGGCTTTCATATCTCCAAAAAAATCACTTGAAGATTTAGTAGTATCTTTGGTATATGCATAATAAGCCTCTTCGCACTTTTCCCATTTTCCCATTTTCGCATATAGCAAAGTTTCTAACAAAAGAACATCTTCACGGGATCTTTTAAAATCAAGGCTTTTATATTGAAGTAAATTAAAATAGGATTTCGAATATTGATCCATCATAAAATATGCAAACGAAATCTGATAAAATAATTCTGATTTTACCGAATCGTTTAGCATGGCTCTTCTAATCCTTTCAAGTGTCTTTATGCTCTTATTAAAATCTTGACTTTCTCGATAAAGGTTAGCCAGCCTCCAAAGATAATCATTGTAATCTTGGGAATTATCTACCTGATAAATTGCCTTTTCATAGTAAACTGCCGCTAAATCATAATTCTTTACGCTATAAAGACTATCGGCAATAAGAATACTTTGTGCATTAATTGAAAAAGCTCCTGATTGGAATATGCATATCCAGCTTAATACGATAATCAACTGCTTCATAAAACTCATCATTATATTTTTTCACCGAAAGAGCACTACTCCAAACATTACCTATATGAAAAAGTGAAAACAAACCACCATAAATAATAAATCTTGCACTTCCTGGTCCGGCTTTTTGATAACTTTCTATAGCTTGAAATGCTAACAATGAACTGATTACAAAAGAATAAATACCCTGCCCTCTTTTACCTGCATAAAATTTACCTGAGCCTGGCAAAAGAGCAGAATACAGACCTGCAAGAAAGGGAGATTTTCTATTGTACGATTGTAAATCCTTTTCAATTTGCCGAAAGGACTCCATCTCATTTTCAAAGAAATAGTAATCCTGAAAAATTTGATCTTTGTATCGATGATAAGAGGCGTAATCTCTTTCGAGCAAGGCAATTCCGGAAAGTTGAAAATATTTCAGGTTTTGCAGCTCATTAGAATTGAAAGATTTTGATATTAATACACTTTTTGCCTGATCATATTCATTCATATAAATAGAATTAACACCAATCAAAAACCAGATCTGATCAAATTTTTCACCATTCTTTATACGATTTAAGTAAAAATTTGAACTATCATGAATTTGTTGATGATAGAATGATTTACCATTAAGAAAATTCAATAAATCTAAATCGAATTTTATAGAATCTATCTTTTCGAGGTGTTTTTGATAAATACGAAGATGATCATAATTTTCAGACTCATACAAGTATTCTATAAAATCATTTTCACTTTTTTGACAACGAGCCTGAGATAATAATATGACAAGCGAAAAAGTGAATAAAACCCTAGAAACTATATTCATCGATATCTTCTATTACTTTACCACTTTTTGTAAATCTTAATGGACTGGTCTCTGCTAAAGTTACTTTATTACATCTCGACAGGCGATCTAATGATAAAACTATACCACCAAAAATTCCTTTCTCGTTTACAAGCTTTTTACTGTAGTGAGAGCAAGTTTCTTCAAAAATACAGTTAGCTGCGATTTGGACACTTATATTCCGCTGGTAGAAATGAACCAGACCTGTATACATCCAATATAATGGATTCAACTTTTGGATCAATCTTTTTTCGTCCTTTTCTACCTTAAAACTGATTTTCTGAAGTTTTCCTTTAGACAATAATAAATCTTGATCAGATTGACTTAATCCACCAAAAGAAATCAGCATTAATAAAAATGTTAAGGCAACTTTACTTAATAACTTCAGCATCAGACGGCACTTTATATTTCAGGTTTTCTTTATTTTCATCCGTATTAAATTGAAAATCACTATAGATAGTTTTGGATACCGTGCTGTCATTTTCACTCAAATAATCTATAGTAGTTACAGCGGTAGGAATCTCAAGCTGGTTAAAATATTCATAATTATAGTAGTACACTTTTTTTATGATCTCATTATCTTGATCTCTATACTCTAAGTAGATAGGGTTATCGTTTTCATGAACTATTTTGATAAATGAGAAATATTTCATCCCATCCATTGGAGGTACCCATTCTGTAATAATTAATCCGTCCTCTACTTTGCTATCTTGCAATTGAAACCCAATTTCAGATAATCCTAAATCATTTTTCTTATTGTTTATAAAATAATATAATTCATTTGCTCTACTACTGTAGTACGGATTATTGGCTTGTACAACAGTATTATTTTTTGAATCATAAATTGTTACTCTGCCTTTTTCATCATTAATAATAACTAAATTTTCCGGGCGTTCGTAGATAGCCACCATTTTACCTGAAGCATCAAAATAACTTGTCAAACGTAAATTTTGTATCCTGCTATTATTTACTTTCCTTAATTCAGCATTTACTGATACATTATTGAACATTTGTGCATAAACAGGTATATATAGAACCAAAAAGACTGCGACTAGTAATTGTTTTTTCATCTGCACTTTATTAAAACTTAAATTTAAGAATACTTTTGATGTAAACTCAAAAATTTGTTGTCATATCACCACCCTCCTCGGAATATCCATAGGCAATCTACTCAGTAATTCATAATTCAACTGATTACTGAGTTCGCCAAAACTTGCCACTGTTACATTAACCTTCCCGTTACTCCCTATCATTATGACCTCATCTCCTTTCCCGACATTCTTGCATTCAGTCACATTTATGATCATTAAATTCATATTAACAGTACTTATTACAGCTACTCTTTTTCCATTTACAATTACCCTTCCTTGATTACTTAATGATCTTGCAAATCCATAAGCATAGCCAACAGGAACGGTTGCTATCTTCATTTTCTTGGTAGCTTGATAACTTGTCCCATATCCTATAAATTCTCCCACAGGCACTTCTTTTACGGACATAATTTTACTTCTCCAGCTTATTACCCTTTTCAGTGGGTGCCGTACTTTTCTATCCAGACCATCTTGCCCATGACCATTACTTCTTTGATAGGCTATAAAAGTCTCCTGACTTGGCCAAAAGCCGTATAACAAAATACCAATTCTGACCATATCCATCTGAGTTTCTGGATAGGACATGGCTGCTGCAGAACATGCAGTATGCCTTCTTTTGGGCACTAAATCGTTCTCCACAAACAAATCATATATTTTTTTATACTTCTTTATTTGATCTACCACCCTTAGATAATTTGTGATACTTTCTGCTCCTGCGTAGTGCGTGCACAAGCCTACAAAAGAAATATACTCATGATTTTCCTTCATCATCTGCATTAATTCTTCCAGATGTTCCTCTTCGAACCCGGTTCTATTCATTCCGGTTTCTACCTCAACATGAATCTTTGCTATTTTATTTAATGTTTTAGCATAATGAAGGGCTGCCTTCAACCTCCCCATTTCAAAAACATAAAACTCTACCTCGTTTTCAATAGCCCATTCAGTTTCTTCATCTTCCATCCACCCCATTATCATGACTTCAGTAGTCTTTTTCTTAACTTGACAAACTTGCTCTGCTTCATGGGTTGAGAATACGGATAGATGCTTCACGTTGGCAGATTCAAAAAGTGGCACCATTCCTTTTATTCCGTGTCCATAAGCATTTCCTTTTAAAACTGCTGAAAGCAAAACATTTTCTGCTAATCTTTTCCTGACAAAACGAACATTTTGCCTTACTGCACTCTTACTCAGTGTGATAGTAGATGTACTAAATATGCTTTGATTCATATTTTCCAGTTAAATTGAAGAAAGAAAATTGATTACAAAAAAAGGGTATATAAAAGTGATAATCAAATCACAACAATAATATTAAAAAGTATAAAATATTAAGCTACTAATCCAAAGTATCTGAGTAGACCGATATACATTTTAACTCCATCTCCTATTATTTCGTCTGGAAAATCATAAAACTCATCATGCAAGTGAGGGCAATCCATTCCTGAACCAATCCCAAAAAACCCAGTTTTATATTGCAGTTTATACTGACCGAAATCCTCACTCCACTTGAAAGGTGTTTCCAATTGTTTAAATTCAAGATCCATCAGGGCTGCTGCTTCTTGCATAATGCCATATGCTTCATCAGAATTTATTGTAGATGGAAATACTTCAGTATAAGATATTTCACAGCCTAAGCCGTCATCTTCACAGTACTTATGAACAAGATTTTCCGCTTCATCGATGAGGATAGACATATCTTCATCTTTCATTGCTCGAAGAGTAATTCTGACCTCTCCATAACCAGGGCTAGTACCAAATGCAATTTCTCCTAGTTCACTGTGAATCACTGTTGCCAACGTTAAATCTGAGAAATCTAACGTTCGGTGGATGCGGGACATCTCCGTGGTAATTTTAGCCATTGCAATCACTGGACTTATCCCATATTCGGGTTCTGCAGCGTGACTTGTTTTTCCAAAAAGCTTTATTACCATACCTCTTGAAGCCGCAGCAAATGTTCCTTTTTTTGTTAATATTTTCCCTTTGGGGAAATCAGGCAAATTGTGAAGCCCAAACAAATAATCAAGCTTTATATCTAATTCTTTTAAGCTCCTATTTATTCTTTCAGCACCTTCCCCCGTTTCTTCTGCAGGTTGGAAAACTAAGTAAACATTACCCTTGTCTAGTGGATTTTGTTGAAGGTAGGCCGCAATACCCGACACCATGGTCATATGCCCGTCATGACCGCATTTGTGAGCAGTATGGGGTGTTTTAGAAGCATATTCCAAATCTATAGTTTCAGCTATATGAAGCGCATCCAGATCAGCACGAAATCCAATATTTTCTCCTTCCTTTGTTCCTTTAAATTGAGCTATGACACCATGTCCTCCAACATTGACCCAAATTTGATGAGGTTCAAATTGCTCAAGAAACTCTACTATTATCTTCGCAGTTTTTTCTTCTTGGTTTGAAACTTCTGCATTTGCATGTAATCGATGTCTTAACTCTATAAGCTCCTCTATATCAAGCTTTAAATCCATAAAAAAATAATTTAAATAGAGCCTATTTGGCAATTACACCAGCAAGTGTGGCATTTGATTAAATCAGTAACAACCTACAACACTAGCTGTAATCAATTTTAGAATCGTTTAAATTTATTCAACAGTTTTTTCAATATAATTGGAGTTCAAAATCCCTAAAGCACCCATATATTTAACTTTGAAATTGATTAAATCCCCTACTTTTCGCTTTTCTGGATTATCTCCGAGATCGATCACAATCATATCAGAACTTGAACCTACAATTTCAAAATTATAACCCTCTAGAATAAGATATTTGGGATCGATGTCAAGTACTCCAATATCTAAAATAGCCCTGTAACTGGTTTCACCATATAATGATTCATCAATCTCGGTAGTTTCACCCTGTGGATTGGCAGCCATTTCTCCCATTGGAACCTTAGGTTTCTCGGTAATTTCAATGATTTCTGTAAAAAGCTCTAAACAATCATCATGCATTCCTTCAATAGTGGTTTCCTCAAAAAGATTAGCACCAAAATAAAGTGTTTCCCCTATTCTGAAGTGATTAACGCCAGCTGGAATTTGCTTGTTCATGATCAGTGGAATGGTAACGGATGTTCCACCAGAAACTAAAGGAAGTTTCCTATTGAACTTTAATTCAATAATTTGTTTATATAAGCTCAACTGAATCAGCTTATCTTGAGAGGGCATCACCCCATGCAAGCAGTTCAAATTAGTTCCGATGCCTTCGATTTGAATATTCGGCAGCTCAAATACTTTGGCATAAAAATCAATTAAATGATCTCCCATTACTCCTTCTCTCAAATCCCCTGTTTCTACCATAATGATAACTTTATGGGTTTTATTTTGCCTAACCGCCTCATCCGAGAGAAGCTTTAAAGTATAATATTCAGTATTCATGCTCATATCAGCATAGCGCACGATATCTGGAATACTCCTTTTAGCAGGTGGTTTTATATAACAGGTTTTTACTGTTGGGTCTATCTCTTTAACCTTCTGAAGGTTTTTAATTCTTGAATCATGGATTTCTCTAAATCCCAAATTAATAACTTCTTTTAAATAAAGTTCATTACCACAGAACAGCTTGGTAACTGCCCCCCAATCTAAATTATTTTCAGTAAAAAGTTTATGTAAAAAATCAAAATTATGTTTAAGCTTATCTTTATATAATTTTAAAAATGCCATGTTTAGTTTTTTAACCTCATCTCCAAATATTTATTGGTGAAGCCTAATTTCTCGTATAAGAATTTAGCAGGATTTTCTGGTTCCACATGAAGTGCTATGTCACCTTTAGCTGTATTGATAGCTTTTTTCATCAATTCCTTTCCTACACCCTTCCCCCTCTGGTCACTATGAACAGCTATATAAACCAATATGTTTTCTGGAATATAACCAGACATACCTGTTTGATTTACAACTACTGCTCCTTTTATACTTCCTTTTTCTCGAGCTAAAACTACAAATCCTCCTTGATGACCAAATGAACTAAGTGCATAGTCCAAACATTTCATGATGTCGTCCTTGGCATCACCAAATTCATCAAGATGCGTATAAAGAAAATCTGCAATCTCATTTTTCTGTAAAGTTGTTGCTGAGTCTATTGAAGTAAGTGTTTGATATTCCATGTATTAATTATTTTTTAGGATATATTAGAGAGTAAGTTACAAAAATTATTGCTGAAAAACAGATACCAAATACGTTAGGGTCTAATCCTAAAGGTAATTTAAATAAATATTCAGTAAATGGGAGATCAATTATCTGCATTTTATTGATTGATTCAACCACTTGACCAGGTGTCATATTATCTATATTCACTCCTGTAAATTCAACTTTCGACTTTGCTTCATTCATAAATGTTCGTAATTCAGACATTTTTGTTGCAGTACCAAAGGTAATTTTATTGGCTTGCAGCAATGCAGTGGTCAATCCTCCTGCGATCATAGCCGAAAATGCTGCATTCCCATTAGTTTTATTCCAAAAAAGCCCGCCTAGTATAGGAACAAATAAACCAGAAACCATAAAAGCATAACTGTACAGCATTAAACTTAAAACATTTTCCATTGCACTTGCTAATAAAAGTGCTAAAGTACCCACTATCAATGTAACAACTTGGGAAAGCCTAAGTTCTTTCTTATCAGAATCAAATCGATTCGTAAACTTTTTTATGAAGTCTGACACAAAATTTCCTGATGAAGCCATCAGGCAACTATCAGCGGTAGAAAGTATTGCAGAAAAATAAGCTGACATCATTAAACCGAGTAAACCCACTGGCAGAACAGTAGCTAGCATCATAGGTAAACCCTTTTCTGGATCAGCTTGTGCAATATTTTCAGGACCAAAGCCAGCAAACATACCTTGATCAGCAGCAACTCTAGCTATCAACCCAAGGGCTACTCCCATGAAAGCCATAATTGGCCACTCGAAGATCCCGGCAATATACCAGGCCTTTTTAGCTGTTTTTACATCTTTGCTGGCATATATTCTCTGATATAGCGTCATGCCAACAAACCAAATTGGAATTATGGTTACTACCCAATAAACCACATCCTGCCAGCTGATGTTAGTCATAGAAAGCATTTCCGGGTCTAAGGTTGCTTTTATCGCTGACCAGCCACCTACAGCATTATATGACAATGGAATACCTATAAATATAAGACCACTCAGTAAAATTATCCACTGGATGGTATCTGTGTATATAACTGCTTTTATTCCGCCCATTACAGTATAAACTACTGCAATCACCCCCATTATAATCAATGCCTGATTTAAACCCAGATCAGGGAAGGTTCCTGAGGCCAATTTGGCTCCTGCCAATATTTGTGAACTTGTAAAACCTAAATATCCTATTGCTGAAATCAAAGCAGCTAACAATGCTGTTTTCTTATCGAAAAAATAAGCAAAAAGCTGTGGCATGGTATGAAACTTATCGAATGCTTTATTTCCTCTAACCACCGGAATAAGAAAAACAGCGGCAAGCCATGCACCAAGAAGCCCAGTAAAAAGCATCCATGAGCCTGAAATCCCGATGGTAAACCCCAGCCCACCTAAGCCAATTGAAAAACCTCCTCCTACATCCGTGGCTACAACACTTAATCCAATGTGCCAACTGGTCATTTTCCTCCCTCCTACATAGTAATCATCCATCCCTTTATTGGATCTCAAGAAGTAATAGCCAACTCCTAGAACACCAAGCATGTAAGCAACAAAAATTGAAATATCTATTATGTGCATGTATGGAAAATGAGATATAAATGAATAAATCTTAAACTACAAAAAAAATAACACTTGTTGAAATTTGAAGTCCGCTTGAGTTATGGAAAACATAAAGATACCAAACAAAAAAAGGGCCGAAGCCCTTTTTACTATATGTATTAATTCTTGAGTTAGTCTTGGGAACCAATTTTAGCTCCTAGATATTCTCTATTCATTCTTGCTATATTGGATAAATCAATCCCTTTTGGACATTCAGCTGAACAAGCACCTGTGTTAGTACAAGCTCCAAATCCTTCTTCGTCCATCTGCGCCACCATTTTTTGTGCTCTTTCAGCGCTCTCTACCTTTCCCTGAGGCAACATTGATAATTGCGAAACTTTGGCACTTACAAAAAGCATAGCCGAGGCATTTTTACATGCTGCAACACAAGCTCCGCAACCAATACAGGTAGCTGCATCAAATGCTTCATCTGCAACTGATTTAGGAATAGGAATTTCGTTTGCATCTGGCGTTCCGCCTGTGTTTACACTAACATATCCACCCGCTTGAATCACTCTATCAAATGCACTTCTATCAACTGCTAAATCTTTCACTATAGGAAAAGCCTTCGCTCTCCATGGCTCAATAGTAATAGTTTCTCCATCTTGGAAGCTTCTCATATGTAATTGACAAGTCGTTACACCTCTTAAAGGACCATGCGGCTCGCCATTAATATACATACTACACATTCCACAGATTCCTTCACGGCAATCATGATCGAAATGTACAGGATCTTCATCCTTATCAATTAATTGTTCGTTCAAAACATCAATCATTTCCAAGAATGACATATCTGATGACACACCATCCAATTCGTATGTTTTAAATGCTCCTTTATCTTGATTATTTTTCTGTCTCCAGATTTTCAAATTGAATTTCATAATTAAAATATTTTTGGTGACTAAAGCTTATTTATAGCTTCTTTGCGTCAGTTTCACATTTTCAAATATCAATTGCTCTTTATGAAGCTTTTCTGGTTGTTCAGGACCAGTATATTCCCAAGCGGCTACATAAGCAAAATCTTCATCATTTCTTTTTGCTTCACCTTCTGGTGTTTGGTGCTCCTCTCGGAAGTGACCTCCACAAGATTCTTCTCTATGTAAAGCATCATCTATCATCAATTCACCTTGCTCTAAGAAATCAGCAACTCTTGAAGCTTTTTCCAAAGAACTATTGAATTCTTCATTACTACCAAGAACTTTTACATTCTTCCAGAAATCAGCTCTTAGTTCTTTCACCATTTCTTTGGCTTTTTTCAAACCTTCAGCAGTTCTGGACATGCCGCAATAATCCCACATGATTTTTCCTAACTCCTTGTGGTATTGGTCAACAGATTTGCTTCCTTTAATAGAAAGGAGTTTATCGATACTATCCTTCACTGCTTTCTCTGCTTCTTTGAAAGCTTCGTGATCAGTCCCGATTTTTTCGTATTTCTCTCCGGCTAAATAGTTTCCTATTGTATATGGAAGTACAAAGTATCCATCAGCCAAACCTTGCATCAATGCACTTGCTCCCAATCTGTTTGCTCCGTGATCTGAAAAGTTTGATTCTCCAGTAGCATACAATCCGTCAACATTAGTTTTTAAATTATAATCAACCCAAAGACCACCCATAGTGTAGTGGACAGCAGGATAAATCATCATAGGCTCCTTATATGGATTACTACCGGTTATTTGTCTATACATATCAAACAAATTGCCATATTTCCCAGCAATTGTATCTTCTCCATCTCTATTGATAGCATCTCTAAAATCAAGATATACTGCTTTCCCAGATGAGTTTACTCCTCTACCTTCGTCACAAACATATTTAGCGTTTCTTGAAGCCACATCACGAGGAACTAGGTTACCAAATGCTGGATATTTAGTTTCTAAATAATAATCTCTCTCATCCTCGCTTAAGTCATTCGGATGAATTTCTTTATTCCTGATTTTCTCCGCTAATTCTTTTGTTTTAGGCACCCATACTCGACCATCATTTCTTAATGATTCTGACATCAATGTCAGTTTAGATTGGTGATCACCACTTACAGGAATGCAAGTTGGGTGAATTTGAGTATAGCAAGGATTCGCCATCAAAGCACCTTTTTTATGTGCTCTCCAAGCAGCCGTAACGTTTGAACCCATTGCGTTGGTAGAAAGATAGAATACGTTTCCATATCCACCTGATGCTAAAACGACTGCATGTGCACTGTGAGATTCAATCTTCCCAGTTACCAAGTTACGAGTTACTATACCTCTGGCTTTTCCATCTACCATTACTAAATCTAGCATTTCAGTTCTTGGAAAAAGCTCTACTTTACCATTCGAGACTTGACGGCTCAAGGCACTGTAAGCACCTAATAGTAATTGCTGTCCAGTTTGACCACGAGCATAAAATGTTCTGGAAACTTGCGCTCCACCAAAAGAACGATTGGCTAATAAACCACCATATTCTCTTGCAAAAGGAACACCTTGTGCCACACATTGGTCAATGATGTTAACACTTACTTGGGCTAATCTGTAAACGTTAGCTTCTCTTGAGCGATAATCACCACCTTTAATAGTGTCATAAAACAAACGGAAAACACTGTCACCGTCATTCTGATAGTTTTTAGCAGCATTAATACCACCCTGTGCAGCAATAGAGTGAGCTCTTCTAGGGCTATCTTGAAAACAAAATGCTTTTACATTGTATCCAAGCTCAGCTAATGAAGCAGATGCGGAAGCTCCAGCTAAACCTGTCCCTACCACAATTACATCATATTTCCGTTTGTTCGCCGGATTCACCAGCTTCACATTAAATTTATGATTTGTCCATTTCTCTGCTAATGGACCTTCAGGTATTTTTGATTCTAAATTCATAGTACAGTAATTATCCTTAACTATTGAAAAACATGATTAATGGAATACTAGCAAATGCAGCCGGTATAAGGATTGCATATACGATTCCCAATTTTTTAATGAATGGTGTATATTTTTTATGATTGACTCCCAATGTCTGAAAAGCACTTGAGAACCCATGTGATAGGTGAAATGCTAATCCCACCATACATACTACATAAATTGCAACATACCACCACTGACTAAATGCAGCACTAACAACTTTATAAAGGTCTTTGTTTCCAGCACTATCCATTGGAATAGAACCCCAATGCATTTCGTACCAAAAACTCCTCATGTGAATCACCAAGAAAACGAAGATAATAAATCCTAAAATGCCCATATTTCTTGAAGAAAAAGAACTATTAGCAGATCCCTTTACTTTATCATATCCAACAGGTCTTGCTTTTTTGTTCTTTTGTGCCAAGGCAATGGACATAACGATATGGATTAATATGAAAGCATACAGTCCATAAGAAGTAAACTTAATAAGTGGGTTGGAGGTCATAAATTTTGCATACTCATTAAATGCTACTCCTCCATCACCAGCCAATAGCTGAAAATTTCCTGCTAGATGGACAACCAAAAAAATGATTAAAAACAAACCGGTAAGTGACATCACCAATTTCCTACCGATTGTACTCGTTAAAGTGTCAGAAAGCCAACTCATATATTTTATTTTAATTTTTAGAAGTTAATAATAAAATGTTCGTCTCAAAGTTACATTTGGAACATTTAGAAAACAATTGTGTTTTCTATTTTAAACAATTCTAAATAATATAGTTAATTATAGTATTTTCGTTTAACTTTTCATGAATCATGATTGTTTTAATGAAAAAAGAACATATTTTCATAATTTAACGTTTTAAGTTTCTCAATAAAGGCAACCTGTGAAAAAAGTACTCCTCATCGTATCATTAATTATCTTCGGTTTTTCGGAATCATATGGAACTCATATAAGAGCTGGGGAAATTACCGCAAGAAGATTAGGTTGCAGTGGTCTAACTTATGAGTTTACCCTTACCGCTTACAGAGATACTGGTTCCGATATTCTATTTGGAAATGGAGAATTCGACTTTGGAGATGGCGAAGTTATTATGCTAAACCCTGATGGTTTTAACCGAAAGGAAATCATAGATGATGAAATCGAATTAGTAGAATTTAAGATTCAGCATACTTACTCATCTAATGGAGACTATACTGTTTCATATGTAGAGGATTTTAGAAATGTGGGGATCATAAATATGAGTAATTCTGGTTCTGTTTCTTTTTATGTAGAAACAATAATTCGAATAGATCCTTTTTTTGGCTGTAATAGTACTCCAGTCTTTCTAATCCCTCCTGTTGACAAAGGGGCTGTAGGAGTGCTTTTCTACCATAATCCAGGTGCATTTGACATCAATGGCGATAGTATTGCTTTCAAAATGGTCACCCCTCAAAGTAGAGCAGGAGTTGATGTACCCAATTTCAGGTCTCCTGAGGTGGCTGCTGGCGGACAAAACAGTCAGCAAACCGGTCCTGCAACATTAACATTAGATGCAATTTTAGGCGATTTAATTTGGGATGCTCCAGGAATGAAGGGGGAATTTAACATTGCATTTATTGCAGAAGAGTGGAGAAAAATTTCTGGTAAATGGGAGTTTTTGGGTAGCGTGACGCGTGATATGCAAATTATAGTTGATGAAACTGAAAATGATCCACCTGAAATTCAAGTTCCATTGGACACTTGCATTGAGGCGGGTACTTTGTTGGAAGCTACAATAGTGGCAACAGATCCAAACCCTGAATCTTCTGTGAAAATTGAAGGCTTTGGAGGCCCATTTGTGCTAGACCCCCCAGCTATTCTTTCTCCTGATCCAGCAGTTTACGAAGAGTCGCCTACTAATGCTGCCTTTTCTTGGCAAACTGATTGTACACACATTAGAGAAGACCCATACTTAGTGCGATTTAAAGCAACAGACAATGGTCCTGGCTTAAGGTTGACTGCATTTGAAACATGGAGTATCACTATAGTGCCCCCATCTCCTAAAAACGTTGTTGCTGAAAGTAAGCCTCAGCGATCAATTGAAATCAGCTGGGATGAATATGACTGTGGTGATGCCGAAGTCATTCAAGTATATAGAAGGGTAGATAATTATGATTTTGAGCCCGAGAACTGTGAAATTGGAATACCAGAAAATGGAGGCTATGAATTAATAGGAGCTGTTCCTGTTGGACAAAATACATTTCTAGATAATAATGCAGGACGCGGATTAGATTTTGGTGCTACATTTTGCTATCGATTGGTAGCAGTCTTTGAATTGCCTAAAGGCGGTGTCAGCTATGCTTCAGAGGAAGTGTGCCAGCAGATTAATGCTACAGGACCTGTAATTACAAATGTTACTATTGATGAAACAGATGCTGAAAATGGAGAAATTACTATAAGTTGGTTGCCACCATTCGAAATCGATATACTTCAATATCCGCCACCTTACAAGTATAGAATTTTGAGAAGCTCTGGTAGTGATTTTGAAGAAGTGGGCATGGTATCAGACGATACTACTTTTACAGATTCAGGGGTGAATACCTTAGAAAATATTTATAATTATCAATTAGAATTATACTTGGCAAATGATCCTGTTTCAGAAGATAATCTAATCGAAATATCAGCCCAAGCAGCCACGGTAAGGCTTTCTTCTGTAGGCTTATTCGAATCCATAGAATTAAACTGGTCAGCTGAAGTTCCTTGGTCAAATACCAATCAAGACTACCCTTATCATTACATTTATAGAAATAAAGTAAATGAAAATCTGGACCAATTAGTACTGATAGATTCAGTTGATGTAAGACAACAAGGATTTCAATATGTAGATAGTGGTCAGTTCAACAATGAAAACTTATCGAACTTGGAGGAGTATTGTTACTATGTAACTACGTCTGGAGGATATGGAAATGAAGATATTTTTGAGCCTTTACTAAACGACTCTCAAATTCTTTGTGCTCGCCCAGATGATCAAATTGATCCATGTCCTCCATTTGATGTGGGTTTTCAATTAGACTCCCCTGATAAATGCCTTGAATTTTTAGCGGATAAAAATTGTGAGTTCGATCAATTCCAAAATGAGCTTTACTGGGAATCTAATTTAGCAGATAGCTGCGATAGTGAAATCAATTATTATGAAGTATTCTTTAAGAATGAATTAGAGAGTGACTTTGAATTAATTGGCACCACCCGTGACACTTTCTTTATTCATGATAATTTACCTGAATTTGCAGGCTGCTATGCCATTAGAGCTGTTGATCAGTCTGAAAACCGAAGTGAATTTTCAGAAACTTTTTGCAAAGAGAATTGTCCGAACATAGCATTCCCAAATGTTTTTACACCAAATGATGATGGCCGAAATGATTTCTTTACTCCTTTCTATCAGAGGGCTAGTGAAGCTGGGTCAATCCCATTTGATAAATGCCCTAGATTCTTAGAAAAAATTGATTTCAAAGTATTCAATAGATACGGAAGACAAGTATATGCTTACGAAAGCGGAGGCGAGAATGGGCTCTATATTAATTGGGACGGCACCAATTTCAACGGAGAACCACTTCCTTATGCCATTTATTACTACGAAGCTGTTGTTACCTTTGATATGTTAAGGCCTGAAAATAAGCAAAAAAGGTATAAAGGATATGTTCAAATTATAAGGTAATTGGAAGATCAAAAACCTATTATATTTTTCGATGGATTATGTAATTTATGCAATGGTGCAATCAACTTTATAATTGACAGAGACAAAAAAAGTTATTTCAAATTTGCTCCCTTGCAATCGTCAATAGCAGACAGCCATATTCCTAAATCAATTTCTCAAAATACCGACAGCATCATTTTATTAGAATCTGGTAAATTATACTCCAAAAGCAGTGCCGCATTAAGAATCGCTCGAAATCTGGATGGAGCCTGGAAAGTATTTTATGTCTTTATTGTCATACCAAAATTCATTAGAGATTTTATCTATGAACTTATAGCCAAAAACCGCTATAAATGGTTTGGTAAAAGAGATAAATGCAGAATGCCCACTGAAGATATAAAGAATAGATTCTTGGAAATGGATTAATCCGTTTAATAAAAAAGTTGAGTTTAAGTTTGAGCTCAGCTCTCTAAAAATAGTTCGATTCAGTTTCCAATGTACTTTGAGGAGGTAATTATTTGCTCAAACTTTGGAAAAGTTTATAACTTGCCACAAAATTTACGTTTTGAAGATAAATAATTAAACAATTTTTATGAAATGAGTATAAATCTTAAGAATCCAACTGGATAACCCAGGATTTCTTTGTTGCGTCTGGCAGAAAAAAGATTTGTTGCGAATTTCATAGTTTAACTTAAAAACAACTATACACATGAAAGCTTATGTATTTCCGGGACAAGGTGCCCAATACCCAGGAATGGGAAAAGAATTATATGAAAATAATGGGGAAGCCAAAAAGCTGTTTGATCAAGCTAATGAAATATTAGGTTTCGAAATCACTAAAATAATGTTTGAAGGCACTGCTGATGAACTAAAGGAGACCAGAGTAACACAGCCAGCAGTCTTTTTACATTCTGTTATTAACGCTATAGTCCACCCTGATTTCAAACCTGAAATGGTTGCCGGACACTCTTTGGGAGAGTTCTCAGCTTTAGTGGCCAATGGTACTTTATCATTTGAAGATGGCCTAAAATTAGTTTATAAAAGAGCTCTGGCTATGCAAAAAGCTTGCGAAATAAATCCTTCGACTATGGCTGCAGTTTTAGGTTTGGATGATGAAGTGGTAGAGAAAATATGTGCTGAAATTGAGGAAGAAGTTGTAGTTCCTGCTAATTATAATTGTCCAGGGCAATTGGTAATCTCAGGATCCAACAAAGGTATTGAAATTGCATGTGAAAAAATGAAAGAAGCTGGAGCTAAAAGAGCTCTTCCGCTGCCCGTTGGTGGAGCATTTCATTCTCCATTAATGGAACCGGCTAGAGAAGAACTAGCACAAGCGATAAAAGAGACTAAATTTAATAAGCCCAAATGCCCAGTATATCAAAATGTAAATGCTCAGGGCTCTATAGACATTGAAGCTATCAAAGAAAACTTGATAGCACAATTAACAGCACCCGTAAAATGGACACAATCTGTTCACCAAATGGTTCAGGATGGAGCTTCTATCTTTATTGAAAGTGGCCCTGGAAAGGTGTTACAAGGGCTAGTTAAAAAGATTAATAGAGAATCCGAAGTAGCACAATTATCGTAAATTTGTTAAAATAACGATTGTTGAATGATGGTTTATTATTAAAAAAGCCTGAACTTCAATTGACTATTGAAAACAAAAGAGATGCAGAAGCCGAAAATCCCAGATAATGAAAATGAGAGATTAAAGGAACTCCGCAGGTTAAATATACTAGATTCTGAACAAGAAAAGGATTTTGACGAATTAGTAGAGCTTGCCTCTATTATCTGCGGAGTGCCGATTTCTTTAGTAACTTTAGTTGATGCTGACAGGCAATGGTTTAAATCCAAAAAAGGTGTTTCAGTGGATTCTACTCATAGAGATGTTTCATTCTGCGGCCATGCCATTCATGGAGATGATATTTTCATAATAGAAAACGCAGTAGCCGATGAGAGATTTTATGATAATCCATTAGTAGTTGATGATCCTAGCATTAGATTCTATGCAGGTATGCCTATTAAGTCAGAGAATGGATTTAACCTTGGTACTTTGTGTGTTATTGATTCAGAGCCAAAAAGTCTAGATGAAACACAAATTAGGGCCTTGAGAATTTTGGGAGGGCAAGCTTCGAAATTAATTGAATTGAGAGATAAAAAACTTAGATTAGAATCCACTAATGAAAAATTACAATCACTGAATGAGCTTAATAGCCAAATTACTAGTATCATTTCGCATGATTTAAAGGGCCCAATAAAAAGCATGCGTGCCTATCTTAATTCCAAATATATAGATGCAAATAGGCCAGAAGACTTGGCTCAGTTATTTCCTTTAGTAAAAAACAATCTAAATAGCTTAGATGAGTTAGTTGAGAATTTATTGGAATGGTCAAGAAGTACCAACGATGTAAATTTCGTTGAGATAAATATTAAAGATGTAGTTTTAGAAATTTGCAGTTTATTTGAGGGGAATGCCTTAGATAAAGATATTGAATTGAAATGTGGTATTGGTGATGATCTTAAAGTGGTTGCGGATCTATCCATGATCAGGTTTGTATTACGTAATCTAATTAATAATGCCATTAAATTCACGGAAAATGGTTTGGTTAAAGTGGATATAGAGGAGACTGACAATAAGAAAGCTGTCATTAAAGTGATTGATACTGGGGTAGGAATACCAAATGATTTATTAAAGAGGCTGAAATTAAAGGATAAGAAAATATCAACGAAAGGAACTAGGAACGAAAAAGGTACTGGTTTAGGATTACAACTTGTCAGAGAGTTTTTATCAATCCACAAAACTGACTTAAATATTGAATCAGAGGAAAATAAAGGAAGTACGTTCTCTTTTGTACTTCCTTTAGCTTTGGGGCATTAGACCTTAATATCCCAATATCTTCAACATACTTTCACTGGTTTGCTCTTCAGCAAAAAGCTTAGTTGTTATATTTCCCTCTTCATCCTTATCTACCAAAACATGCTTTGGTGCTGGAATCAAACAATGCTGAATTCCACCATAGCCCCCTAATGATTCTTGATAAGCCCCAGTATGGAAAAAGCCTACATATTGCTGTTCATTTCTCTCCACCTTAGGTAAGAATACCTCGAAGGAATGAGCTTCCGAATTATAATAATCCATAGAATCGCAGGTCAAACCTCCCATTTTCACTTTATGAAATGGCTCGTTCCAGTTATTAATTGCCATCAAAATAAATTTCTGGTTTAAACCCCAAACATCTGGTAAATGCGTAATAAATGATCCATCTATCATATACCAAAGCTCTTTGTCATTTTGAAGCTTCTGATCAAGTATAGAATAAATAGTGGCACCGCTCTCCCCTACCGTGTAACTCCCAAATTCTGTCATGATGTGAGGAGTTTCCACATTATTCTTCTCACAAATCCATTGAATATTCTCCACAATCTGATCGACCATATATTGGTAATCATATTCAAAGCCCAGAGAAGTTTTGATTGGAAAACCTCCTCCAATATCGATAGTATCTAATTCTGGAGCTATTTTTTTCAGCTCGCAATACTTATCAATAAATCGGCCTAATTCACTCCAATAGTAAGCCGTGTCCTTTATCCCAGTATTAATGAAAAAATGGAGCATTTTAAGCTTAGCCTTTTCACTTTTTGCAATTTTATTTTGATATAAATCAATCACATCATTGTAGCGAATCCCCAATCGGCTGGTATAAAACTCAAAAGTAGGCTCTTCATCTGAAGCTATCCTAATTCCTACTTTATAAGGATTTTTAGCTTCGGCCTCATAGCTGTCAATCTCGTTCAAATCATCCAAAACAGGCACCACATTTTCGAAACCATCGTTGATCAACTCATTGATGTACTGTCTATATAGTGGTCTTTTAAAACCATTGCAGACCACATAATGTTGCTTGGTCAACAATCCCTTCTCATGCAATTTCTTTACAATCGGAATATCAAAAGAGGATGAAGTTTCCATATGGACGCCCGCTTTCAGGGCTTCTTCCATTACAAAAGAGAAATGCGAAGATTTTGTGCAATAACAATAAGTATATTCTCCTTTGTAATTTAATTTCTTAAATGCATTTGCAAAATACTCTCTTGCTTGATTTATATTTTGACTAATCTTAGGTAGGTAGGTCAGTTTTAGAGGAGTGCCATATTTTTCAATAATATCCATTAAAGGGACATCATGGAATTTTAAGGCATTATCCTCAACGTTAAATTCTTTTTGAGGCCAATAAAAGGTTTGTTCTATTAAATCTATGTAACTCTTCATTCAACTAAAGTTTAGTACGGTGTTGAAATGCAATATTGAATTATATTTGCAATCTTTGCAAAACTAAAATTTTAACACTGAAACATTCGGGTTTTTCTATTAAATAATTCAATATTTTTTATGATAAATGTATTTGTAAACGATGAGACCTCCCCATTGAGGGCTGTGATAGTAGGAACTGCCAAAGGCGTTGGGGATGTCCCCAATCTGGATGATGCCTATGACCCTAAGTCTAAAGAACATATTGCTGCAGGGACTTATCCCAAAGAAGCCGATATGGTGAAGGAAATGGAGGCATTTGCAAAAGTTTTAGAGAAACACGGAGTAAAAGTTTACCGCCCTGAAATTATAGAAGATTATAATCAGATTTTCTCAAGAGATATTGGCTTTGTGATTGAAAATAAATTCATCAAACCAAGAATCTTGAAAGACCGAAAAGAGGAAATCAAAGGCATTCAATATGTTTTAGAGCAAATTAATCCTGAGCAAATTGTGACGGTTCCGGAAGAAGTAAGGGTAGAAGGTGGAGATGTCATGCCTTGGAAAGACCACATTTTCGTAGGCTATTCTGAAAAAGAAGATTTTGAAAAATACATTGTAGCGAGGACCAATAGAGCCGGATTAGAATTTCTTGCCCATGAATTCCCAAACAAAACAGTAAAAGGGTTTCAACTTAATAAATCAGATCAGGTAGCCAAAGACAATGCCCTGCATTTAGATTGCTGTTTTCAGCCTATTGGTGAAAACCAAGCTATAATTTATAAGGATGGGTTCAAGTTAGAGGAAGATTATAATTACCTTAAAGATTATTTTGGTGAAGATAATCTTATCCATATCACTAGGGATGAGATGTACGAAATGAACTCTAATGTTTTCTCTATCAGCCCTAAAGTAGTGGTTTTAGAAGAGAAATTCACTCGACTGGCAGGCATTTTGGAAGAAAAAGGATATACGGTTGAAAAAGTGCCTTACGCTGAAATTTCTAAAATGGAAGGATTGTTAAGATGTTCAACATTACCGCTTGAAAGAGCCAAATAAATAATTTTATTCTTTTTGAAAATTTTTAATCAGATGGAAAATAACCAAAGTACCAATACATTAATGATGGTTCGACCAGTTCAGTTCAGATTCAATGAACAAACTGCTGTGAATAATTATTACCAAAAAGCAATTGAAGGATTAAGTGCATCCGAAATACAATTAAAAGCCGCTAATGAATTTGATCATTTTGTTGAAATGCTCAGAAGCAAAAATATCAATGTGATTGTGGTAGAAGACACCCCTGAACCAAGCACTCCTGATTCTATATTCCCTAACAACTGGGTTTCTTTTCATGAAGATGGAAA